>DATJTL010000330.1:0-22524 GCA_035503415.1 Xanthobacteraceae bacterium | reverse complement strand
CCGACACCGCCGCAGGTGCCGCAGCTGAAAAAGTCGCCGCTCTCCAGCGTCAGAATGTTCGAGGCGTATTCGATCTGCTCTTCGGGCGTGAAGATGAATTGCGACGTGTTGCCGTTCTGCTTGACCTCGCCGTTGACCGTGAGCCGGATGAACAGATTCTTGTGATCGGGCACGAACGCCCGCGGCACCAGAAACGGCCCGGTCGGCGCGAAATTGTCGTGGCTCTTGCCGTTGAGCCAGTCAGAGCGCAGCCCCGGCCGGTCGGCGCGGATCTGCAGATCGCGGGCGGAAACGTCGTTGGTGGTCATGAAGCCCGCCACATGCTCGAGCGCGCGCTCGGCCTTGATGCGCTTGCCGCCCTTGCCGATGACGAGCGCTATCTCGGCCTCCCAATCGATCTTTTTCAGGCCGGTCGGGATCGCGATATCGTCAGTGGCGCCGCACAGCGTACTCGGCGCTTTGAGAAACAGGTACGGCTCGCTGGTCGATTTCTCGCCGGTAAACTTAGGACCGCTCGCCGGCGTCATACCGGCGCGCAACATCTCGTCGACGTGCTCCTGAAAATTCTGCGCCGCATAAAACATTTTGCCGGGCCGCCGCACCGGCGGCAGCGCACGCAGGCTCGAATGCTTGACCGCGCCCGGACGGCCTTGCTTCTCGATATGGGCCACCAATTCCTGCAGCTTGGCGAAGTTGGCATCCCAGTCTTCCAACAACGCGTCGATGCTGTCGGTGCTGCTGAGAGTTACGGCGTTTGGCAGCGCCTTGAGATTGATGACGTCATCGTCGCCGAGCACAATTGCGGCGAATGGGGCGCCACCGGATTTTGCAAATGTGCCGAGTTTGAAGGGAGTACCGTTCATGTTTGCTCCTCAAAAAGCGGGTTGTGGCTCAACTGCCGCGAAACACCGGCTTGCGCTTCGAATGAAAGGCCTCGACGCCTTCGCGGAAATCGTCGGACTGGCGCAGCCGGCTGTAGCAATGGCCCTCCAGCTCGATGGCCGCTTCAAGATCGGTGTCTTCAGTCGCGTTGAGCAGCGTCTTGGCGGTGCGTTGAGCGAGCGGCGAGAAGGCGCGCAACTCATCGGCCAGCGCATCGGTCACAGCTTCGAGCTTGTCGTCCGGCACGCACTCGGTCGCGATGCCCCATTCATAAGCCTGTTTTCCCGGGATGCGCTTGCTGCGCATGACGATGTCTTTGGTGCGGGTGATGCCGATGATCTTCTGCAGGCGCGCTGAGCCGCCCGAGCCCGGGATTTGACCAAGCCGCTGCTCGGGCAGTGCGTAGAAGCAGGTTTCCGAAACGATGCGGAAATCACAGGCGAGTGAAAGCTCGAAGCCGACACCGAAGCAATAGCCGCGATTGGCAACGATGACCGGCTTGGAGCAGCGCGCCGGCGCGGCGATGTTCCAAGCGAGCTTGGACACGTGCTCGGGCGAGGCGGCGAGAAAGCCCGCGATATTGCCGCCGGAGGAAAAATGCTCGCCGGCCGCGCGCAGCACGATTACGCGCACGCGCGCATCCTCGTCGAGCGCTTCGAACACCATGCGCAGCTGGTCGCGCTGGCCCATCTCGATGACGTTGAGCGGCGGGCGATCGAGCACCACGTCGGCGCGCTCGCGCGCGGCATCGATCTCGACACGGAAGCCGTCGAGCTTCTGGTCTTGCAAACGCGGATCGGACAGAACGCTCATGCGGCAGTTCCTTGCTGGTGCGGCGCGGGCGCGGAGGGCGCGGCCGGCTCGACGACGTATTCGCCACTAACGAGCTTGCGGCGCAAGAGCTTGCCCACCGGCGATTTCGGAATTTCGGCGACAAAGATGTAACGCCGCGGACGCTTGAAGCCGGCGAGGCCGGACGAGCGGCAGAACGCATCGAGCTCGCCTTCCTCGACGGCGGTGCGGCGCTTGACGAAGGCGGTAACGATTTTGCCCCAGCGTTCGTCCGGCAGGCCGACCACGGCGACCTCGGAGACGCCCGCATGCAGCGACAGGCAGGATTCGATCTCGACGGGCGAAATATTTTCCCCACCGGAAATGATCATGTCGTCGACGCGGCCGGTGACGAACAGATCGCCGTCGGCGTCGATCAAGCCGGTGTCGCCGGTGAAATACCAGCCCTCGCGCAGCGCCTTGGCGTCGGCTTCCGGCCGCCTCCAGTAACCTTCGAAGGATTCATCGCCGGCAAGCAGCGCGATGATCTCGCCCTCCTCGCCGGCGGCGGCGGTCTCCTCCACCGTCCTGGCGCCGAGCTTAACGACGCGCACCATCTGGTTGATACCGGCGCGGCCAGCCGAGCCCGGCTTCGCCGGAGCGTTCTGCTCGATCGTGAACGTGTAGATCTCCGACGAGCCGTAATGATTGACGAACAGATCGGGCTTGAACGCGGCCTGCAGCTCTTTCAGCAAGCCGTCGGTCATCGGCGCGCCGGCGAATCCGAGCTTTTTGACCGAATTCACATCGCTCGCCGCGAACGAACGATGATGCACGAGGTCATGATAGAGCGTCGGCACCAGATAGAGATTGCTGACGCGCTCGGCGGCGATCAGCTTGAGCGCCTCCTCGACATCGAACCGGCGCAGGCAGACGAAAGCGCCGCCGATAAGCGACATGGCGAGCAGCGAGCGCACCCCCATCGTGTGATAAAGCGGCATGACGCCGAGCGTGCGTTCACCCCGGCCATAAAGATTTTGCGCCACGTGGGCGAGTGCGGCGGCACGTTCGGGGCCCTGGCGCCGCGGCACGCCCTTCGGCCGCGCTGTGGTGCCGGAGGTGTAAAGCATGACCGACCACGCCTGCGTGTCGACGCGTGGCGCGGCATCGGGCGCCGATTGGCAGGCGAGCGCAGCAAAAGCGATGTCGGAGGAACGCGCCGCGTCGAGCGCGATCCGCGGCAAGTTTTGCGCACAAGGCGAGGCGGCAACCGCTGGCGCGGACGCATCCTCATAGGCGATCGCCTTGGCCTCAGCGTCGGCCAGAAAGAAATCGAGCTCACCTGCGGTCGAACGCCAGTTCACCGGAGTCACGATGAGGCCGGCGAACTGGCAAGCCCAATGCAGGCTCGCGGCCTCCCAGCGGTTTTGCAGCGCGGTGACCAGGTGATCGCCCGCCTTCAGCCCCATTGCGTCAAAGCCCGCGACGAGAGCCGAGATGCGCCGGTACCATTGCGCGTAAGTCAGCCGCACGTCGCCGTCGGCGACCGCAAGCGCGTCGGGGTCGCGGGCGACGCTGGCGAGAAAGCTTAAGCCGAGGTCGAGCATCCTGGGTCACTTCTCCTTCCCTCCGCAGCGCTCTTCTTGGTCATTCCTGGGCGCCAAATGCCCGCAAAGTAATCATGGTTTAACGCCATTCCGATAGCTCCTTTTTGCAGTCTGGAGAAGCAGCGGCGGCCATGTCATTGCTCGATGCGGCACCTTCTTTCCACACGGCGCCGCGGCTTACGATGGCCCGGCGCGGCGCCCCCGCGCTCTTTTCCGCCACCCTGTTCATATCGGCGCTGCTGCTGTTTGCGGTTCAGCCGATGTTTACCAAGATGGTGCTGCCGCGGCTCGGTGGCTCGCCCTCGGTGTGGTCGGTCGCCATGGTGGCGTTCCAGGCCTTCCTGTTCGCCGGCTATCTCTATGCGCACTTGCTTGCCCGTTTGCTGCGGCCGGCCCGCGGGGCCTTGCTGCATCTTGCGTTCCTTGCGCTGGTAGCGCTGGCACTACCGCTCAGCGTCGCACGTGGGTTCAGCGTGCCGCCGAATGACGGCGTGATGCTGTGGCTTATCGGGCTGTTCACCGCTTCCATCGGCATCCCGTTTATCGCTCTATCAGCAACTGCGCCGTTGCTGCAGCATTGGTTCGCCGCCAGCGGCCATCCGCAGGCCAAGAACCCCTACGTGCTCTATGCGGCGTCCAATCTCGGCTCGTTCTTCGCGCTGTTGCTCTATCCATTCGCGATCGAGCCCTATTTCACGCTGCGGATGCAGACACTGCTGTGGTCGGCAGGCTTTGCCGTATTGGTGCTGTGTATCGGCACCGCGGCCTGCCTTGCCGGCAACTCCGCCGCAACGGCGCCCGTCGCTGCCGGAGCGCCACCGGCCTGGCGGCGGCGCGCCGCCTGGCCGCTGCTGACCGCCATCCCGGCGGGACTCTGCATCGCGGTGACGTCGTTCATCACCACCGACCTCGCCAGCGCGCCGTTGCTGTGGATGGTGCCGCTCGCGCTTTATCTGCTGACCTTCGTCGCGGTGTTTCGCGAGCGGCCGTGGATCTCCCACGCATGGGTGCTTCGCCTCCTTCCCTATGTGCTCGCGCCGCTCGCCATCAGCCTGTTCGGTGCCGGCAAGACCTATTGGTTCGCCAATCTTTTGCTTAATCTTGGCGCGTTCACGTTGATCGCGCTCGCCTGCCATGGTGAAGCGTATCGCCTGAAACCCCAGGCCAGCCGGCTGACCGAGTTCTACCTCTGGACCTCGTTCGGCGGCGTCTTGGGCGGCGCTTTCGCCGGGCTCGCGGCGCCGCATCTGTTCAACAACACCTACGAATACCCGATCTTGATCACGGCCTCGCTTGTGCTGCTTCCTGGCTTCTTCACCGGAGGCATACGTCACTTTGTTCGCGAAGCCGCTCCCGGATTGATCGGTGCCGCCGCAGCGCTCGCTTTATGGCTCGCGAGTAGCGTCCGTCTGCCGCTCGCAGCGGAGAAACCGATGCAGGTCGGCCTGGTCGTGCTGGCGGCGGCGATGCTGCTGCAAACGAAACGGCCGGTGCGTTTCGCTGGACTGGTCGTGTTCGCCTTCGTGCTCACCGGGCTGTGGCGCCCCGGATTGCGGCCAATCGAGATCACGCGCAATTTCTTCGGCGTAAATCAGGTGGTCGATACCGCCGACGGCACGCACCGCCTGCTGTTCAACGGCACGACGATCCATGGCGCCGAGCTCATCCGTGCCGACGCTGGACAATCGCTGCCCGCACGGCCCGAGCCGCTGACCTACTACTATCATGGCGGACCGCTGTCGGACGTGATCGAGGGGGTGCGCGGGGCCCGGCACGGTCTCGCCCAAGTCGCCATCGTCGGACTCGGCGCCGGAAGCCTGGCCTGCTACCGCCACGACGGCGAACGCTGGACCTTTTTCGAGATCGATCCCGAGGTGATCCGCATCGCGCGCGACGGGCGCTATTTCAACTTTCTCTCCGCCTGTGCCCCGAAAACGCGCATCGTTCTTGGTGATGCGCGCCTGACACTCGCGGCTTCATCGGATCACTACGACCTGATCGTGCTTGACGCCTTTTCCTCCGACGCCATTCCGGTGCACCTTCTCACGCGCGAGGCATTCTCCGGCTATCTGAGCCGACTCGCGCCCGGCGGCGTGATCGCCGTGCATGTCACTAACCGCCACATGGAACTGGCAAGCGTCGTCGCCGCGGTCGGCAATGCCGAAGGACTCATCGCCTACGACAGGCAGGACGATCGGGCGAATGAGTTCACCAGTGATTACCGCGCCAATGCCGAAGTCGTGGCGCTCGCGCGCAACACCGGCGATCTCGGCGACCTGCCGTTACGGCAGGGCTGGCACAAGCTTGTTCCCCCGCCCAGCGTCGATGCGTGGACTGATGACTATTCCGACGTGTTGCACGCCATCTTGCGCAAAACGTTCGGTCAGTAAGCCGCACGCCGCAAATTGATTGCCGCGGCGCGCGCTCGCCCAGACGGGGCGGCGTCATCACGTCGCCTACTCTTCGCTGGCATGATTGCGAAAAGCAGGCGCCGGTTTCAGGAAGGATAATCCTCCACCAACAAGATAGAGCGGGATAACGATATGAAGGAAAGTCGTGCCGGCCCTAGTGCCAGCCCTTCATCGGCAATTCCAGCTTGGCGGTGGCGCGGTCCGCCGGCCAGACCGAGACGTATTCCTTGCCCTTGAGCTGCACCAGGAAGGTTGACGCCAGGATGTTCTGGCCGGTGGAGTCGAACTTGACGCCGTTATAGCCGATCATCAGCTGGTCGGCCTTCAGATCGGTCGCGCGCAATGCCGCCTGTATCTTGCCGGGCTCGGTCGAACCGGCACGGTTGATGGCGTCGGCGAGCACCAAGAAGCCTTCCATCCAGCGTGCGCTGGTGTCGTCAAGATCGCGGCCATACTTCTGCTTGAACATCTGGTCGACGATATAGCTGTTGCTGCCGGGCTTACCGATGTCGAAGGCGCTGCGGTTGATCGCGCCCTGGGCGAGATCGCCGACGTTGGGAATGAAGCTCGGATCGGAGAAACCGGCATCGTCGCCGATGATGATCGGCGGCAGGTAGTCGAGGTTCTTCATCGTCTTGAAGTAAAGAATAATGTCGGCGGTGTAGCTGACAAAGATCACCACGTCAGGACGAAGCGTTTTGAGCTGAAGGACTTGGGCCGAGACGTCCGAACTGTTGGCGTTGTAGGCGATCTGAGCCGCGACCGGAATGTTGGCGGCCTTGGCGGCCTGCACGATGCTGGCGCCGACCGACGTGCCGTAATCGGTGTTCTCGTTGACGATAGCGATGCTGTCGACCTTCGTGCCGGACTTCTTCAACCCGGTGAGAAAGTCGGCATAAGCCTTGGCGAAATCCGGCGCGATCGGCGTGGTGCGGAAGGTCCACTTGAAGCCACGGCCGGTAATGTTCGACGCCACCGAGTCGGCCACGAGATACGGAATGCCTTGCCGTTCGGCGACTGCGGTGGCGACCAGCGTGACCGAGGAGTGATACGAGCCGAGCATGGCCGCCACATGGTCCTGGGTGATCAAGCGCAGCGTCTGCTGCTGACCGATTTGCGGGTTGCCCTGGTGGTCCGCCTCGTCGAGCACGATCTTGGCGCCGCCGAGAGCAGGCAAGCCGCCGGTGTCGCCGAGCGGCAAGTTCTTCAATTCGGGATGCGCGGTATTGACGATTTCGGCCCCCAAGTGGACGGCGTCGCGCGCTGACTGGCCGGCACTCGCCGCGTTACCGGTCAACGGATAGATCACGCCGATCTTCACGTCGGCGGCGCTGGCCGGAACGGTCATCAGTGCGGCAAGCGCGCCAGCGACCAGGCAACAGGCTGCTTTATTCATCGCTTCCTCCTAGCTTCGTCCGGCTGATGCGGACGTATCTTTAAGCGTAGCTTTTAAACGTAGCTTTTAAGCGTAGCTTGCGGACGTATCCTCTCCTTCCCGCATTTGAACGAAAATGCAGCGGCTTTGTCCATCTCCCGCGCCTACGATTAAGGACCCCGCCGCTGATCAAAGCAAGCGCGCCGCGCCATCCCCCGTCGGGGACGACGCGGCCGAAAACGAACGCGCATCGGCAGGAACGAAGAGCGGCGGCGGCTTGGGTTAGCGCCGCGTCGTCGGGAACAATGCCGCTGGGAAATCGGCAGCGTAGCGCCGGCGTCCCTCGCGCGGCCGATAGTTGGGGTGCGGATTGGGATCGGGCTCGACCGCCCGGCGATAAAGATGCCAGGTCGCATGGCCGAGCACCGGCATCACCACGGTGAGCCCGAGGAGAAGCGGCAGCGATCCGACAAAGAGCAGCGCGGCGACGATCAGCCCCCACAATGCCATCGTCCCGGGATTGGCCAACACCACGCGGATCGACGTGAGGAGCGCGACCGCGGCGCCGACATCGCGGTCAAGCAGCAGCGGAAATGACACCGCGCCCATGGTCAGCACCGCCGCGGCGAACAGGAAACCTACGCCGGTGCCGACGATGATCAGCTTCCATCCGGCCGGCGTTTCAAACACCTCGCGCACGAATCGCGTGATCGAAGCGGGAGCCGAATAGCCGAAATAGGCGACATAGATCGCCTCGGCCACCGCGAGCCAGATCAGGAACATCGCCATCAGCAGTAGGCCCAGCGCGACGATGGCGGGAAGCGAGGGCGAGTGCAGCACGTCGAGCGCGTGAGCGGATGAACTGTCGAGGCCGGCCTCGCGCCGCCGGCTCAGTTCGTAGAGCCCGATCGCGGCGAGCGGTCCTATCAGGGCGAATCCGGCGGCGATTGGAAACGCCAGCGGCAGCATGGCGTGACCCAGCGTCATCGCGATCAGAAAAAGTCCAAGCAGCGGA
The DNA here is from genome assembly GCA_035503415.1 of Xanthobacteraceae bacterium. GTDB lineage: Bacteria > Pseudomonadota > Alphaproteobacteria > Rhizobiales > Xanthobacteraceae > BOG-931. The sequence continues at coordinate 14,463 of DATJTL010000330.1, read as the reverse complement.
TAAATGACGCAGAGGAAGATTGCGTGGCTCGGCATCGCGGAAAAATCTTCGACGCCGCGGACGAGCGATTGCCGAAGATCGGACGGCGTGATGCGGCGGATCACCGGCTGCGCCGGCCTCGCATCCGCGCCGACGAGAATGTGTGACGAAGTCATGGCGCACCTCCGTGAACAATCGTTCAAACAGGAACATTCGTTCAAACAGGTCGCGCTCGGCAGCCAAGGCCGCAAAGCGCGCCCAAGCTCATCGCAAGTGCTATCTTGGCATCCACGCTGCACCGGCGTCATCAATCAATCGCCGATGCGGACCTTCCGGCGTCTTCACAATACGGTGTGCTGCCGTGATGGTGCGCCGCAACGAGTCCAACGTTTGAGGCCAATTTGCACGTTCGGAACCCGGCAATTTAAGCGCGAATGCAAAGAAACGACGAGGAGGCTCCTCGCGGAGCCTCCTCCGGCATCGCTTCACTTCGCTGGGTTTGCGTTGGATTTTTTTTCGCCTGAGCGTGATCTTAACGGATCATGCTAGGCCGTAGCGACGGCGTTAATGCCAGTGATGCCAGTGGTGGTAACGCCAACCGGGCGCGACGTAGACGCCGGGGCCGGCGTAGTAGTCGTAGTAACCGTAAGGGCCGTAATACGGCGCCCCAACGCCGATACCGATACCGCCCGGCCCAGCATAGAAGCCGACCTGCGCCATGGCGGGTGCCGCGGTAAGGAGCGTTCCGGCTGCCACAAGGCCCAGCACGAGTTTTTTCATGACCTGCCTCCTTTCGTAGTTGCCCGACGAAAAACGCAGTGGCGCGCAAGCTCGTTCCTCAAAAAAAATCGAGTTCCGCCGACAAAATTCGGGAACAGACAGATTAACGGAAGATGAATTATCGGGCGTGCGCGCGGCAGCCGAGCAACGCGCGAATCATTCCGCGGCGATGCGCAACGCTTCAGGCTGCACGTGATGCTCGCGCGTCTCGCCGCGCAGCCAAGCCTGGAAGCGGTCGAGATAAAGATAAACCACCGGCGTCGTGAACAGAGTCAAAAGCTGGCTGAACACCAGACCGCCGACCATGGCATAGCCCAGCGGCTGGCGCAGTTCGGAGCCCGAGCCGTGCCCGAACATCAGCGGCATGCCGCTCAACAGGGCGGTCATCGTCGTCATGACGATCGGGCGGAAGCGCAGCAGGCACGCCTGACGCACGGCCTCAAGCGGCGACAATCCGGCACGTTCGCGGTTGATGGCGAAGTCCACGAGCATGATGCCGTTCTTCTTGACGATGCCGATGAGCAGAATGATGCCGATGATGCCGATCACCGACAGGTCGAAGCCGCCGAGCGAAAGCGCAAGCAGCGCGCCGACGCCGGCGGAAGGCAGCGTCGACAGAATCGTCAGCGGATGGATGTAGCTCTCGTAGAGCACACCAAGAATGACGTAGACGACGACGAGCGAGGCGGCGATCAGGATCGGCTCGTTCGACAGCGCAGCTTGGAAGGCCTGGGCATTACCCTGGAAGGTGCCGATCATGGAAGACGGCATGCCGATCTGATCCGACACCTTCTGGATCGCATTGACCGCCTGGCCGAGCGCAACGCCGGCCGGCAAATTAAAGGTGATTGTGACCGCCGGGAACTGACCCGAATGCGACACCAGCAGAGGCCCAACCTGAGTGGAGTCGACGTTGATCAGCGTCGAGATCGGAACAAGCTGCCCATTGGTGGGAGCCTTGATGTAAATCTCGTTGAGCGTTTGCAGCCTGCCCTGCAATTTAGGCGTCACCTCAAGCACGACGTAATAAGAATTATTGGTGAAATATTGCGTCACGTCGGCTTGTCCGAACGCGTCGTTAAGCGTGCTGTCGATCACCTGCGGAAGAATGCCGAAACGCGCGGCAGCGTCGCGATTGATGGTAATGGAAAGCAGGGGGGCCTGGTTTTCCGCGTCGGTGGCGACGTCGGCCAATTGCGGCAGCGTCTTGAGCTTGGCCAGCAGGCGCGGCACCCACGTATTCAACTGCTGCAGATCGGGATCCTGGAGAACGTACTGGAACTGGCCGCGCGCGATGCGGCCGCCCACCGTGATGTCCTGTGCGGCTGTCAGGAAGAGCCTGGCGCCCGGGATCTTGGCGAGCTGGGGGCGCAACCGGTCGATAATCTGCGAGGCCGAAGCCGTGCGATCGTCGCGCAGCTTCAGCCCGATAATGAAACGGCCGGTGTTCTGGGTATTGCCGTAGCTCGGCCCGAAAAACGAGCCGAAGTCGGAAATGTCGGGATCGCGGGCAAGCACCTCGGAGAGCTGACGCTGGATTTCCTTCATCTTGCCGGGCGAAACGTCCTGGCCGGCTTCCGAAATGCCCAAAACCAGTCCGATATCCTGGGTCGGGAAAAATCCCTTCGGAATGGTCACAAACAGCACGCCGGTCAGGCAGACCGTCGTGAGGAACACCAAGAGCGTTATGAACTGATGCCGCAGCACGACATCGAGCCCGCGCCGGTAGCCGCCCAAAAGCGCATCAAAGCACCACTCGACGGCGCGATAGAGACGGCCATGCACGCGATCATGCTCGCTCACCAGGAAGCGCGAACAAAGCATCGGCGTCAATGTCAGTGACACCACGACCGACACCAGGATCGCTGCAATAACGGTGATCGCGAATTCGTGGAACAAGCGCCCGACGACGCCGCTCATCAACAAGAGCGGGATGAACACCGCAATAAGCGAAATGCTGATCGAGAGAACAGTGAAGCCAATCTCGCGCGCGCCTTTAATGGCGGACTGCAGCGGAGTCGTTCCGGCCTCAAGGTGGCGGAAAATATTCTCCACGACCACGATGGCGTCGTCGACGACGAACCCGACGGCGATGGTCAACGCCATCAGCGAAAGGTTATCGAGGCTGAAGCCGCCAAGGTACATGATCGCGACAGCGCCGAGCAGTGACAAGGGCACCGCAGCACCGGGAATGAGCGTGGCGTGGATGCTGCGCAGGAAGAGAAGGATCACCAGCACGACAAGCATGCACGACAGGATCAAGGTGAATTCGACGTCCTTGACCGCGGCCCGAATGGTCTGTGTGCGGTCGACGACGGTTTTCAGATGGATGCCCGGCGGGATCACCGAATGCATCCTCGCCAAGGCGGTCTTGATGTTGTCGACCGTATCGATGACGTTGGCGCCGGGCTGCTTGAATACCAGCAGCATGACCGCGGTCTGTTCGCGGTGCAGTGCGCCCAAGGATACATCTTGAGGTCCGTTCACCGCCTCACCGACGTCGCGCACACGGACGGGCGCGCCATTGCGATAAGCGATGATGACGTCGTTGTAAGGAGCTGCTTCGGTCAGCTGATCGTTGGCCGCAATGGTGTAGCTCTGCAGCCGCCCCAGCATGGTGCCTTTAGCGGCATCCGTCGTGGCGCCCAACAGAGCAGCACGGACGTCCTCAAGTGTCAGCCCGCGGGCGGTCAGCTTGGCTGGATCGATCTGCACGCGAATGGCCGGCCGCTGCTGGCCGCCAATGGCGACCAAGGCCACGCCGCTGATCTGCGAAATCTGCGTGGCGATGACGTTCTCGGCGAAATCGTCCACTCTGGGCAGAGGAAGCGTCGTCGAGGTCGCTGCGACAATCAGGATCGGCGAGTCCGCCGGATTGACCTTCTTGTATGTCGGCGGCGATGTGAGGTTCTTTGGCAGATACGGACCGGCAGCCGTGATCGCAGACTGTACGTCTCCGGCGGCACCGTCGATATTTCGGTTGAGATCAAATTGCAGCGTAATCACAGTGGAGCCCAGCGAGCTTACCGAACTCATCTGTGTCACGCCGGCGATCTGCCCGAACTGCCGCTCGAGCGGCGTGGCGACGGTGGCGCCCATCGTAACCGGGCTGGCACCGGACATCGTCGCCGTGACCTGAATTGTCGGAAAATCGACCTGCGGCAGCGGCGCCACCGGCAAAAGCGGAAATGCCACGATCCCGACCAGCGCCACCGCGGCCATCAGCAGCGACGTTGCGATCGGCCGTCGGATGAAAATCTCGGAGAAGTTCATCAGCTCTTGTCAGTCTCTTGCTGTGAGGCCGCCGCGGGCCGAATGGCGACGTGGCTCCCAACGTCGAGCCGCGATTGTCCGTCAGTGACGATGCGCTCGCCCGGGTTAAGACCCTTGCTGACGACCGCGGTGTTCTCACTGACTATTTGCGCTTGTACTGGACGCTGCTCTACCGTGTTGTCGGGCTTGATAACCCACACATAGAGGCCGTCGGGACCGCGCTGCAGCGCCACGGTTGGCACGGTCACGGCATTCTTGTGCGTCGTGATCAGAATACGAATGTGGACGAACTCGCCCGGCCATAACCGCTCGTCCTGGTTTGGAAACTGCGCCTTCAGCCGGATCGTGCTGGTGCTCTGATCGATCTGATTGTCGATGAGAAGGAGTTCGCCCTTCGCCAGCTGCTTCACGTCGTCCTGGTCAAAGGCGAGAACCTCGACGGAGCCGCGCAGCATCGCCTCGCGCACCGGTCCGAGATCGGTCTGCGGCAAGGTGAAGACCGCGTAGCACGGCTTGATCTGCGTGAGCACCGTGAGCGGATTGGCGTCGGTCGTATGAATGATGTTGCCGATATCGATCTGGCGGAAGCCCACCACGCCGTCGATGGGAGCGACAATCGTGGTGAAATCGAGCTGGGTCTGGGCCGCTTCGATAGCGCCCTGATCGGCCGCGATCATCGCCTTGTATTGATCGACCTTGGCCTGCTGGGCATCGACGTTTTGTTGGGTCTCGGCATCCCGGACGACCAGAGCCTTAAATCGCTCCAGATCCTTCTCATCGTCGATCAGTTGGGCTTGGTCCTGGGTCTTTTTGGCCACCGCCTGATCGAGCGTCGCCTGAAACGGCGCGGGATCGATCTTGGCAAGCAGGTCGCCCTTGTGCACATCCTGGCCTTGGCGGAAATCGATGGAGACGATCTGGCCAGTGACCTGGGCTCGGATGGAGACCATGTTGAAGGCCATGACCGTGCCGAGGGCGTCGTAATAGATCGGAACGTCGCTTTGCCCCGCCGCGGCAGCCACGACCGGTACCGACGGCGGACCACCCGCATGCTCGGCCTTCGGCTTGAGTAGCCGCGGGACCGCGATGCCTGCCACGATGGCCACGACTACGAGACCGGCGACCGCATAAATGGCCCGCCGGGTATTTCGCCCCTTCATCAACCCGCTCATCCGTTCAGCTATACCTTGCTCCGGCGCCCGCTCAAAGCGGGAACCCCACCCGGATGCCGCTTCCCGGCCGGCAATTGGCCTGATCCGCGCCCGAGTTTAACGGACAGCCCGGACCGTTCAACGCCGGCCGGAATTAAGTTTCGTTAAGGTGGCGAGCGACCGGCAGCCAAGTCTCGCGCCATCGCTGCTTTACAGATTTGCCGCCTGAATTGTCTGCTCGCGCGTGGTTACGTCAAGTTTATGCACAGAGCGAGAAATAATATCCCGCGTATATTTCCGCCGAGCGTTTCATCGACAAGTTCTCGCACACGTAATCTCTCGGCCGCAGCAACGGGAGCCGGTCAAGGAAGCGCTCCAGGGCGCCTTCAAAGCCGGCCCAATCGGCGAACCGCTCGCCGCAATCGGACGAAAAGTACGGCACCGACGAGGCCGCAATCGCGGTCGTGCCGAACCGCCTCGCCAACGGATCCAGCCAGACTCCATGATCCCAGGCAAGCACAGGGACGTTCGAGGCCAGAGCTTCTTGACAGGCGAAGCCCTGGGACTCGTGCTCGCACAGAAAGATCATGGCGCGCGAACGCGCGAGCAACTGCCGATAGGTGGGGTGATCATATTGTCCGTAACAGACGATTTCGGTACGAAGCCCGCGCCGCTGCAACTCTTGGCAAATGGGCGCCAGCAGTTCGCGCTCCTGCCGGCCGCGATCCCACCTGATCTTATCGTAGATGAGAAAATCGATGTCCTTCGGGTTGGCCGCCGTATCGGGCCATCGCGTCGTATCGATGCCGGCGAACCATTGCCCGCATGCATCCCCGTAATAGGGATGAAACATGTCGTAGGTCCACTGGGAAGGAACCAGATACTTGCGGAACCTGTGGTCCTCCAGAAGGCGCGGCGCCAGCATCGGATGGTCGTACAGCGCCGACCCCAGAAGCGCCGGGTTGGGCAGCCTCCAGCCTTCGAGCAAAACCGGATAGCCGACCAGCCCGACTGGATAGTCGGGATATTTGCGCGCCGTGGCGTAATCGTTCACCCGCACCAGCAAACCTTGCCGCTGCAGCGCAATTTTCAGGAGGTCGAGGGAAACCCGGAAGCCGGATTTCTTCTGGCGGCGATGCAACAGATTGTACAGCGGCCGCACCACGCGCTTGAGGTATCGATCGTGTTTGAAATACGTATCGCGTTCGGCTTCCTTGTAGAAAAGCAGAACGACTTTGCGCTCGGACAAATGTTTTTCCAGGACCGACATTTTTTTGCCGATGGATTGCAGCGCAGATACTCCGGCATCAATTTTCGCCCGAAGCGCCTGCTCTATTCATCTTGACCCTATGATCACTGCGGCGGCCGCTCGATGAGGATATGGAAATCGCCCAAACGAAGGCTGCGCCGCAAAATCAGTTCCAAACCGCGCGTGAGCGCATCCAGGACCTTGGCGGCGACGGGCCGCGCGTTTCGCAAAGTGCCCAGATGCGATGTTTCGAATTCCCTGAAATAGACGATCCGGCAGCCGCGCGCCCTGCAGAATTCGATCAGCCTGCGGGGGACGACCAGCGGGTGATAGACTACTGGGAACGGCGCGTGACCCGGCCGGCCGGCGTCCTTGCGTCCAAGCGCGACACGATAGAACCAGACGTGAAACCAGTGGGGCGTGAACCGCGTCACCAGCCCCGAAAGCGAGTAAGGATTGGGCGCGGCGATGAACACCAGACCACCCGGCGCCAGCGCCTCGAGGAAACGATCGACCGCCCGATCGGGGCGCTCGATGTGTTCGATGACGTTGTAGCAGACGACCAGATCGAAACTTTCCGGCGGAAACTGCTCGGTTTGAATGTCGCCGCAGATCTTGGAGCGGGCGTATTGATTGTTGCGCAGTTGCGTCTCGTCGATGTCGACCACGGTGATTTCAGCGTTCCGCAACACCTCCGGCGGCAGATAGGAGACTGCACCGCCGCCGGCTTCGTAGATGCGCACCGGCTTGCCGGCAAATCGATTGCGCAGCAGAGTTTGCACCGTCGCCAGGGCGCTGGCAGCAGACACGAGCCCACGATCGCCCGTGTCGCCGTCGATGAAAACTTCCTGCAGCTCGGCGGAATTCGAACCTGGCATCATGAATCACCCAGTGTTTCCGTGTTGCCTCGCAGCGGCATTTTGACGAGCCGGGTCATCAAGCGGCGAGGTGGTCGGACAGCGTCGCCCACAACGGCTTTCGCTGGTAATTGACGTCGAGCGGCAACGGCCGCAGCGGCGATCCGTCGGCGCGCTTGTAATAAAGATGCATCCACGTGTAGCGGTCGCATAATCCCCACGTGGCGATCGACGACGGCCGCGCCACCGAATACACGATGTCGAGATATTCTCCGGCATGCCGCGCGACCGCAGCGTCGCGCTCCGCCACAGTGCCGGGAACCTTGACGTCGTTGACATCCAGTTCCGTGATCATCAGCCGGTAACCGAGCTTGACGACGCTTTGCAGAAAATCGGTCAAGCCGGCGCGATCGAACGTCTTGTCGGCTTCCAGGTGCGACTGCAGCCCGAAACAGTCGATCGGCGTTTTCAGGTCGCGCAGTCTCTGCAGGAGACCGAGCGTCGCTTCCCGCTTTCGCTGGCACTCCGCCGTCGTGTATTCGATGCCGTATTCGTTGAGCGACAGCGGTGTGGCCGGATCGGCCGCGCGGGCGAGCCGGAACGCCAAGTCGACGTAGTTGATGCCCAGCAGACGGAACCAGATCGAATTGCGATAGCCGTTGTTCAGGTCGTCGTTCGGTTCGATGGCCTCATTGACGACGTCCCATGCCCAGATCTTGCCGCGGTAGTGTTGCACCTGCGTGATGATATGGCGCTCGAGCGCGGCCCTGGCGTCGACTGCGCTGGCAAGCCCGGACACCCATTGCGGTATCGCCGCGTACCAGACCAGCGTATGCCCGTGGATGAGCATGTCGTGGCGCGCGGCGAATGCAGCGATGCTGTCGCCGTCGGTAAAATCAAACTTGCCCGGCTGCGGCTCGGTCACATTCCATTTCAGCGCGCCCTCGGGAACGAAAATATTCGCTTCGACGGCAAATTTTTCGAGCAGGACGTGATCCGGCTGCACGTCCGGCGCGGCGCCGGCACAGCCGTATTTGATTCCGGAGAGACGTGCGTTGCTGCGCAGCGGCGGCGCCGATTGCAGATCGGACGCAGCACCGGCGGGCCGCAGCCGCGTCGTCACGGCCGGAGCGGCGAGCGCAAAGCTCGTCAGCCCTTGCAGAGCGGAGCGCCTCGTACAACCGCGTCGCGTTGTCCTGGCCACGTCGTCCCTTCTGCGAATGTCCGGCGATCGGCTGCGACGAAGTTAGGAGTGCGGCCGGCGAATTCAACGCAGTTGTGAGCCGTTGGTTAACTGGGAACTGCGCAAACCGCGGCATTAACGACGTCCGCCGAAAGCGCTCGCGTCAACGCGCCCGCACTCGGATTTTGAATTATTGAGAACACTTAAGATGCGATGCCGGACATCCACGGTGAAATCGACATTGCGGAACAATCGGCAAGCGCATCGACCTCTGCGGCGGCTGCCATGACCGGTCCCTACGCGTTTATTTATCTTACCGCCAATCTGGTGCCGGCCGCTGTCGGATTTTTCGCACTCATTCTCTACACGCATCTGCTGTCGCCGGCTGAATATGGCGTCTATGTGGTGGGCGCGAGCATTGCCGGACTCGTAGGAGCGCTGTTTTTCACCTGGGTCCGGCTTTCAGTATCGCGATACCAGGCAAGCTCCCCCGACATTAATCTTCGTCCCGAAGCGACCGTCGCCTATGTCGGCACCGTCGCGGTACTCGCCTGTCTCGCGCCGCTCGTGCTTTTTGTCGTGCGTCCGGACATCAGCTTCACCCTGGTCGCGGCAAGCCTGTTTCTGTCACTTTCGACCGCCATCTTCGAAATCAGCCAGGAATTCAGGCGCGCCCAACTCAACCCGCTGCGCTTCACCATCGTTGCCGTCATCCGCAGCGTGACAGCGGTCGCGCTCGGCTACTTTGCCATCAAAATCGGCGGCGGCGGGCTCGGTCTTTTGCTGGCGATCGGCGCGAGCTTTCTGGTCGCCAACGTCGCCAGTCTGCGGCGCGATGCGCAGAGGCCGCTGCGGCTTTGCTCGACCGAAAACCTGAAGCGATTTATCCGCTACGGCACGCCGTTTTCGCTCGGCGCCATCACCATCTCCCTGCACAATGCCTTGGACCGCCTGGGCGTCGCCTATCTGCTCGGCGCGAGCGCTGCCGGCTATTACGGCCTCGCCGCAGACCTGACCCGGCAGATCATCGTGATCCTCGCCTCGAGCGTCGCCTCGGCGATGTTTCCGCTGGCCTTTCGTACCTTGGCGCAGCGGGGCGAAGCGGCGACACGAGAGCGGGTCGCCGAAGGCGGCGAACTTTTGCTCGCGCTGATCGTACCGGCGGCAATCTGGCTCTCGATTTCGGCCAACGCCGTCGCCGGCACGCTCTTGGGCGGCCAGTTTCAAACGGCCGTCGCGATGCTGCTGCCGCTGCTCGTGCTCGCGCGCGTCTGCGGCGTGCTCAACCAATTCTACGTCCACATCAGCTTTCAATTGGCGGAAAAGCCGCTGCTGCAAGTCGCCCATGACGCCACGGTTCTTATCCTTAACGTCGCGCTGCTATTCCCGCTGACGCTGTATTTCGGATTGCCGGGCACGGCCGTCGCCGTCCTACTCGCCGAAGGCCTTGGCATGCTGGTCGGCATCGGGCTCTCGCGCCGGGCTTTCAGGCTTCCGCTCAACGGTCGCGGCCTGGCGCGCGTCGCCGCGGCGACCGCGATCATGGCTCTGGTCACTTATGCGGCGAGGACCGCTTTCGGCGGGAACGGCATCCCGGCGCTTTTAGGCATCGCCGCCAGCGGCGGCATTGCCTATGCGGGTGCGGCCATACTGCTCGACGTGGCTGGCGTGCGGCGACTGATCGGCTCGTTGCTGTATGCCGATACGCCGGTCAGCCCGCGGGAGCTCGCAGTGCGGATCGCCGAACGCTCGGACGCACTTTGATCCGCCGCAGTCCGGTCAGGAACAGATAAACCAGCCGCCATCTGAAAACGCTGTCGGGATAGCGAAACGCGCCGACGGCGAGGTAGCTGAGAAATTCGGTCGCACGGCCGCGCGCATAGACATTGCGGGCGCCGGCCCAAAACGCATCAATCTCCGCCAACCGGCGCCGCCGTTTCAATTCCTTCGCGGAGAACCATCGCCGGACTGCCGGATTGGAATAGACCGCGTCGATGGCTAGAAAATTCGGACGCAGCACCGAATGGCGTTGGCGGTGATTGGCGCCGCTGAAGCGTTGCCGATAAAGAAGCACGACATCGCCGGGCATCGCCGCGAAATCGCCCAGCGCGGCGAGGCGGCACCAGAATTCCCAGTCCTCGCCGAGCTTGAGTTTGGGATTGAAGCCGCCAACTCGGCGCGCAATCGCGGTTCTGATGCAGATTGCGCCGCAGGCAATGAAGTTTTTGGCGATCAGGTGGCGCAGCGTATCGGTCGCCGGAAAGTATTTCCAACGCAGATCGGCATACGTAGACAGCGGCGAACCGTCCTCCGCTATCTTCACGTGATGGGCGAAGCAGGCGACCCGGTGCGGCGCACCGTCGAGCGTGTCGGCCATCTTGGCAAGCGCATCGCGCCGCAGAACGTCGTCGCCGTCGAGGAAGAAGATGTATGGCGCTCGCGCCACCGCGAGGCCGGCATTTCTCGCCGCACTCACGCCGGCGTTCGCTTGCCGGATAATTGTCATTCGAGTGTCGGTAAAGGAACGAAGGACGGCTTGCGTGTGGTCGGTCGAGCCGTCGTCGACCACGATCAATTCGATGTCGCGCAGCGTCTGCGTGAGCACGCTTTCTATCGCTTCGCCGACGAAGTCGCCGGTATTGTAGGCGGCGATCACAACCGTCACTTTGGGAGACATCAGTTCATCCAATCATGCTCGTCGGATCGGCCGCCCTGAGCGGACGGCAACGAGAGCGGAGCCGTGGCGCCGAGCACAGGCGAACGACGGCGGGCGATCTCGATCGCGCCGCCAATCGTGCACACAACGCATCCCGATTGCCGTGCGGTGGCGACGGCGAAGGCGAGCAGGTCAGGCGTTACGCCGAACCGATTCGGCCGCGCCGCCACCTCGTGGGAATAGAAGATCAGCCAGCCGTTTTTGGCGATGGCGGCGGCGATCAAGGTTGCGACCTTGGCGCGATCGATCGTGGCACTCTCGAGCGGCCAGGCCTTGAGCGAGCCGAGGTCGGCAAAGCCGCGATTGATGCCGCGATGAACCGAACGACACGAATCGAAGCGCGATTGGAGAAAGCGCTTGCTGCGCCACGACAGGTCGCCATACGGATAGGCGAAATTGCGCAGTTCGATTTCGCTGTCGATGTTCTTGAGCGCCCACCGGTTGCGTTCCAGTTCGGCGCCCAGCAGACCGACGCTGATACGCGAAACGGCGGGATGCGAATAAGTGTGACAGCCGATCTCGTGGCCCTTCGCCCAAATCGCCCGCAACTGCTCGATCGACGCCAGCGGCGGTCCGCCGTCACCCGCGGTGCCGCAACCGCGCCCGGCCACATAGAAGGTGCCGCGTGCGTTGTAGGTTTCCAGGATGCCGGCCCCGATTTCGCAGGCCGAGGCCGGTACGTCGTCGAAGGTGAACGTCACCATCGCCGGCCCATGGCGCAGCGAGAGCGCTTTGCTAGGGATGTGCCGGGCAAGAAACCGCGTGGCCTTGCCTGTCCATTTAGCGGACAGCGAACCACCCTCGCGATCGCGGTCGGTGCGCACGAACACTATCGGTATTCCTCGTAAAGGATGCCGAACTCGGCGGCGATGCGGCCCGCTCCCCGCGCCGTCCGCATCAGACTGTGCATGATCGCCGGGCGGCCTGCACAAGCGGCAATGGGCAACGACAGAATTCCGATGCCGAGGAGGCCAAAACCTTTGCACCAGCCGCGCAGCATGCCGGCGGCGGTGCGGCCGAGCCGGCGCTCGATGCGCGTGGCGCCGGTGCCGATGCGAAACTTGCGCCGCAGCACATAGCCGACATTCGTTCGCGAGCGCGGCACCGTTTCGAATACGAGCGCCTCGTCAGCCCAGGCGGAGCGGCGCCCGTCGCGGCGGCAACGCCAGAAGAATTCCTCATCGCTGCCGCCGGTGAAGGCGAAGTCGTGGCGAAACGGCTCGTCGAGATAATGTTCGAGCACATCGCGCCGTATGAGCATGTTGCCGGCGCCGTAGATCATCGGCACCGGGCCGGTCGCGTAGCGTGTGGGAGCAAAGACGCCGCTGTCGGCGAGCCAATGATCGGGGTCGTCGAACACCGGCAGCACCGGACCGCCGACGATATCGGCGCCGAACTTCGTCGCCGCTGCGACCATCTGCGTGAGCCAGTCCGGCGCGGGATACTCGTCGTCGTCGAGAACCGCGACGTAATCCACCGAAGGCGTCGTGCGGCAGGCGCTCGCGAATGCGCGATTATACGCGTAGGTGTGGCCGCGCCTGGATTCCAGCTCGCAGATCAGCGGATATCGAAACGACGCCGACAGCGCCGCGACCACGTCGCTTCCGGCGCGGCCTTCGGCATCATTGTCGACGACGATGATCTTGAGCGGCCCCGCATAGTCGAGCCGTGCCACATCGGCCAACAGGCGGCGTAGTCCATCCGGCCGGCGATACGTCGGCACGCACAGGCACACGCTCGGTGCCGGAATCTCGCCGCTGGCGCCGCGCATTAGCGGATGATTCCCCGTTGCTGCGCCGCCAGGCCACGCGTCCGGCCGGTCCTGGTGAGCAAGAGCAGTGCGGCGTGCGGATTGGTCAGCAGATAACGGCCGGCGAGCCGTCGCGGCTCAAGAAAGGTCCGGTAGGCCCATTCCAGGCCGGCGCGCTGCATCCAATGCGGCGCGCGCGAATTCCTGCCGGACAGAAAATCGAACAGTCCGCCGGACGTCTTGATCAGGCCGACGCCGCATAAGCTGTCGCGATGGCGCAGCGCAAACTCGAGCTCCCGCGGCGCGCCAAGTCCGAGCCACAGGATATCCGGCCGAGCCTTGTTGATCCGCTCGACGATGCGCGCTTCGTCGCCGCGGCGGCGCAGATAACCACCGGCGTGGCCGCAAAGTTCGAGCTCCGGATAAAGCCCGCGCACCCGCTGCGCCGCCTGTTCGGCGATGCCCTCGCTCGCGCCGAGCAGAAAGAACCTTGCGCCATGCGCCGGCGCGATACGCGCCACGTCGTGAAAGAGGTCCGTGGTAGCGACCCGCTCCGGCAGTGCGGTCCGGCAGAACAGGCGCGACGCGAAGACCAGCGGCATCCCATCGGCGTGGATGAGGTCGGCAGCAAGAAACAGGTCGCGAACGCGTGGATACCGCGCGCACTGCGACAGCACCTGACCGTTTGCCGAGGTGAAGACGAGCGGCCGTGCGCCGCCGCGGCGGGCAAGCGCGGCATCGATCATCAGCTTCGCGGAGCCCGCGCGATCGATGACGGCGATCGGCAGCCCGCCGATCCGCGCCAGCGGCAGCGTCCAACCGGGCGTGGATTTCACATCAAAGTGAATGCTTTCGGTCGTGGCCGGCACAGCTTTGCATTCCTTTGCGCCGGACCTTCGGGGACCGGAGGACGGAAGGCAAAGGCAATCGGAAATTAAGCTTAAAGGCGCCGCCGCCCTCGGGGCGGTGGGTTGGCGCCTCACGTCCGCAGGCGCGCCACCGAAAGCAGCCGTAGTCCGAATACCGCGATCAAGAGCATGAACCAGACGTTGCCCATCTGGAAATAGATGCTCTCGAAGCAGGAGGCGCAGGCGCCGTAGAGACAGATCCGCAGCAGCAAGAGACGCAGAGGTTCGGTCATCGGCTCGCGCGCACCCCGATAGTAATCGACGAGCGGGAGCACGATCAGCCAGAACGCCACCAGGGCCGATCCGGGAACGCCGATGGTGAGCGCGAGATTGACGAAGCTGTTATGCGCCTGGGCCGCAGCATTCGCCCAGATCGAATGACCGCCCATACCGTAGACCACCTGTGCGGTGCCCCAGAATGCGGCGAAGCCGTAGCCCATGATCGGTCGCTGCGCGACGTGGTCCAAGGCAAATTGCCAGATATCGGTGCGGCCGGTGAAGGATGGGTCGGGCAGCAGCGCACCGAGCACATCGCGGACGGAGGCAAAGTAAAGCGAACCGACGGAAAACAGATTCATCACCAGCAGGATCGAAAGCATGATCGCAATTCCCGCCGC
>DATJTL010000329.1:0-7518 GCA_035503415.1 Xanthobacteraceae bacterium | reverse complement strand
TCGCCGCCGTGACGATGTCGCTGGCGGGCATCACTGCATCGACGAGCTTCATCTCCTTGGCGCGCTCGACGCCGATCTGCTCGCCTTTGAGCAAAAATTGCAGTGCATCGCCCGGCTGCAACATGCGTGCGATGCGCTGCGTGCCGCCGGCGCCGGGGAACAGCCCGACCTTGATCTCAGGCAGGCCGAGCCGCGTTCTGTCATTGTCGGCGGCAATCCGGCGATGGCAGGCAAGCGTCAGCTCGAAGCCGCCGCCGACGGCGGTGCCGTTGATCGCGGCCACCCACGGCTTGCCGCAGGTTTCCAGGCGCCGGCAGAGCAGCGACCACTTGCGGCTCTCTTCGAAGAAGCGCGCATTGGCCGCCTCCTCGCCCTGCGCCGCCAATAGTTCGGCGAAGGTGCGGCTGAGCGTTTCCAATACCGTCAGATCGGCGCCGGCGCAGAACGTATCCTTGCCCGAGGTGATGATCGCGCCTTTGACGGCGCCGTCGGCGGCGACGCGTTCGACGATCGCCGACAGCTCTTCGGTCACTTTCGGGTCGATGACGTTCATCGACCGCCCGGGCATGTTCCAGACGACAAGCGCGATGCCGTCGGCGCCAACGTCGAGCGTGAAATTCGCAAAGCTCATCGATAAGGTTCGCCATTCTTGTGGATGAAACGCGCGCCGCCTTCGTCGCGCTGCATGATCAGATCGACGTCGGGATATTCGGCGCGCTCGATTTTCGATCGCGTACCGACCTCGAGGAACACCGCATCGCTGCTCGATTTGTTGACCAGATGATGGCCGTTCGGCGTATTGGCTTTGAAGCCTGCGGCGTCGCCCGCCTTGAGCACGGTCTCGCCGCCGTCCTCGATCAGGGTGACTTCGCCCCGGAGAATAAAGACCAGCTCGTCCTCCCGCTCGTGCCAGTGGCGCAGCGCCGAAGCGGCGCCAGGCTTGAGCGTCGTCAGGTTGACGCCGAACTGGTCGAGGCCCACCGCATTGCCGAGCCGTTTGCGTTCGCGGCCGACGACGACACGGTCGAGCGGCGGCGGATAGCCGGTGCGGGTGTCGAGCGGAAGCCTGTCGATGTCGATTTTCGGCACGACGGACTACTCCCTGATCGGTTCGCCGGACTTGCGGAAGAAGCGCCGCCCATTGTCGTCGCGCTCCATGACAAAATCGACATCGGGATATTGCACGCGCTCGCTTTTGGCCCGTGTGCCGACTTCGAAATAGACCGCGTCGCGGCCGGTGCGGTTGATCAGACAATGAGCGATGCCGCTGCCGGCCTTGAAACCCGCGGCGTCGCCGGGCTTAAGCACCGTCTCGCCGTCGTTCTCGTGCAGGATGAGTTCGCCCTCGAGTACGTAGATGAATTCGTCCTCGTTTTCATGCGCGTGGCGCAGCGCCGAAGCCGAATGCGGCGCGATCCGCGTGATGTTGACGCCGAACTGGGTGAGTCCTGCGGCGTCGCCGAGGCGCTGCTTCTCGCGCCCGGATATGACCGGCGCGAATTCCTTCGGATACGACGCAATCGGTTGCGCCGGGATGCTGGCGACGTCGATCTTCGGCATCGCCTTACACCCGCTCGATGATCGTGGCGGTGCCCATGCCGGCGCCGATGCACAGCGTCACCAGTGCGGTCGCCGCGTTGCGCCGCTCCAGCTCGTCGAGCACGGTGCCGAGAATCATCGCACCGGTGGCGCCGAGCGGGTGCCCCATGGCGATGGCGCCGCCATTGACGTTGACCTTGTCCGGATCGAGATCGAAGGCCTGCAGATAGCGCAACACCACCGAGGCGAAGGCTTCGTTGATTTCGATGAGATCGATATCGGCGAGCTCCATGCCGGTTTTTTTCAGCACCTTCTTGGTCACATCGACCGGCCCGGTCAGCATCAGCGCCGGCTCCGAACCGATATTGGCGAACGCTTTGATCTTCGCGCGCGGCTTCAAGCCCGCACGCTTGCCGGCGCGGGCGCTGCCGACGAGAACCGCAGCGGCTCCATCCACTATTCCCGATGAATTGCCGGCATGGTGGACGTGATTGACAAACTCGACGTCCGGATGCGCCTGAATTGCGACCGCGTCGAAGCCGCCCTTCTCGCCCATTTGCGCGAACGACGGCTGCAACGCGGCGAGCGACTGCATGGTCGTGCCCGGCCGCATGTGTTCATCCTTGTCGAGGATGGTCAGCCCGTTCACGTCTTTTACCGCCATCACCGAGCCGGAGAAGCGGCCGGCGTCCCAAGCCGCCGCGGCGCGCTTCTGGCTCTCGACCGCATAGGCATCGACATCGTCGCGCGAAAATCCATATTTGGTGGCGATGAGATCGGCCGAGATGCCTTGCGGCAGGAAGTAATGCGCCACAGCGATCGAGGGATCGACCGACCAGGCGCCGCCGGCGGCGCCGATGCCGACGCGGCTCATCGATTCGACGCCGCCGCCGACCGCCATCTCCTGCTGCCCGGCCATGATCTGCGCGGCGGCAAAATTCACCGCATCGAGTCCGGAGGCGCAAAAGCGATTGATCTGCACACCGGCAACGCTGTCGCCATAGCCGGCGACGAGCGCGGCCGTGCGAGCGATATCGGCCGCCGCCTCGCCGACCGGATCGACCACGCCCATCACCACGTCGTCGACGAGCGCGGTATCGAGATTGTTGCGGCTCTTGATGGCGCCGAGCGCCTGGCTCGCCAGATTGAGCGCGGTGACTTCGTGCAACGCACCGTCCACTTTACCGCGACCGCGCGGCGTGCGTACGTGGTCGTAGATGAAGGCGTCCGGCATGGCGTCTCCTTGCGCTTGCGCATTCTGCACCAAGCGCGGTGCAAAGCGAGTTCATACTAGCCATGCGCTGCAGCGCGCACTAGCCTGACTGCCACGTTCGGTGAGAGCGGCGGCAACAATGGGTCGCGTCCAAGGCAAGGTTGCGCTGGTTACGGGCGCGGCATCGGGGATAGGCCTCGCCACAGCGGAGCTACTGCTGGATGAGGGCGCAAAAGTCGTCACGACCGATCTTGAAGAGTCCCGCTCGCGGCCCGCGATGGCGGCGCTCGCAGAGCGCGCGCGTTTTCTCGCGCTCGACGTCACCCACGAGAAAGACTGGATCTCGGTCACCGACGCGGTCGTGTCGGAATTTGGACGCCTCGATATTCTCGTCAACTGCGCGGGCATGGCGCTGCTCAAGGACATCGAGACCACGACGATCGATGAATGGCGCGCCCTGCTCGCCGTCAACCTCGACGGCACTTTTCTCGGCTGCAAGTACGCCGTTGCCGTCATGAAGGATCGCGGCGGCGGCTCGATCGTCAACATGTCTTCAGTCGCCGGACTCGTCGGAGCTGGAAATCTCGCCGCCTACAGCGCCAGCAAGGGCGGCGTGCGCTTGTTGACCAAATCAGTGGCGCTTCATTGCGCGCGCAAAGGCTACAACATTCGCTGCAACTCGGTGCACCCGTCGTTTGTCGACACGCCGCTGCTCCAATCGATGATCGATAGCGCGCGTGACCCACAGAAGATGCAAGCCAATGTCGCCAAGGCCGCGCCGCTCGGGCGGCTGGCGTTGCCGATCGAGGTTGCGCGCACGATCGTGTTCCTGGCTAGCGACGACGCGGCGTTCACGACCGGCGCTGAATTTGTCGTCGATGGCGGCTTGACCGCGGCCTGACCGGCTCTGCCGGCGCTGACGCCAAATCGGGCATGCACATTTTTCGCGCACGCCACTCGCGCTTTTTAGGAAGTCATCGGATCGTCAAGAAGCGAGCGGTAAAATGAGGTGTAGATTTGTCGCAATTCGCTCAGCGCCAACTCGATGCCGCGCTTTTGCCGTTCGAGCAGGTTGATCTGCTCGATGCACTTTTCGCGCGTCAGATGCAGATTCTTACCACCGGGCGCCTCGACCAGTTGTTTGATCTCCGCGAGCGTGAAGCCGAGCCGGCGGCCGGTAAGGATGATCGCAATTCGGTCGCGATCGCAGCGCCGGTAAAGACGGATGGAGCCGTTACGCTGCGGCGTGATCAGGCGTTTGGCTTCGTAGAAACGCAGCGCGCGCAGCGTCAGGCCGAATTCGCGCGCGACCTCCCCGATCGTCATGGGCGGATCGGCCGCTTCCACGTCATCGACGCGGTCGTGCCGCTCGCGCGGTCCATCCCGCGTTACCGGGGGGTCCGCCATATGGATGTTCGCGCCCCGCACCATGTAGCCCCTTATGCGATTAAGGAGGTCGCGCCCGCATAGCGTCGCACAGCGCGCGATGGTTAAGGAACGTCGTATAGGTTACGGTAACGGTTACTCGCGGGCTCAGAGGTGCGCGCCTACAGGCTCGGCGCATTATTCAGGTATGCGGCGACCATCTCGCAGGAAATTCCGCGCATATTCGACGCATTTGGCGCTCGGCGGCTCCAAGCCTTAACGGCTTGTTTACCATGATCCGGAAAAGTCGTGGCTTGGGGGATACGGGACCGCGCCGTCCGCATCGTCTGTTAACGAGCGCCGGCTCGAGACAGGGCACACGCTGCCCCTTCGGACGTGGTCTGGGCGCTAGCAATGAAATCTGGTGGTCGGTGGAACTTGAGAGGCCTTCGTCCGCGCGAGCGCGAAATTGCGCGCGACACCGCGCGGCGGTCCGGCATGTCGGTCGGCGAATGGCTCAACAGCGTTATTGCCCGCAACGATGAGGAAGATTTTACCGACGATGGGCGGCTTGCCGAGCGCGTGCGCCACGTAAGCCGGATTCGCGACGATGCGCCGCCGCCACGGCGCCAACCACGGGGCCAACCACGCGGCCAAGGCGGACCCTATCGCGACGAACGCGAATATCGCGATGAACGCGAATTGCGTCCCCCCCATCGCGAGTCACGTCCCCCCGATCGCGAGTCACGCCCCCCTGATCGCGAGTTACGCCCGCCCGATCGCAAGTCACGTTCTCGGCGCGGCTGGGAGCGCCAGGAGGAGCGCGCGGCCGCCCGCCGCGACGCCACGCGCACCCGCGAGGAGTTCGGCGAAGTCCATGCGCGCCTCGACCGGCTGTCGCAGCTGCTCGAACGCCTGAGCGTGCAATCCAACGCACGTCCCACCGGCGCTCCGCCCCAGCGCCGCCGCAATTCAGCCGAGCCGTCGCTATCGATCGACGACGCGGTTGCCGAAATCACCGCGCGGCAGCGCGCGCTCGACGGCGAGGACGCACCGCCGGCGGCCGAGCGCCGTCCCGTCCTGGACAGCCCCGTCCCGGACAGTCCTGTCCTCGATAGTCCTGTTCTGGACTTCAGCGTTCTTGAAAATCAGTTGCGCCAGATCACGACACGTATCGAAGCGCTGCAGCCGACAGGCGATATCGAAAAAGCCATCGCGGCGATCCGGAACGACCTTGCGGATATCGGCCGTCAACTCAATGAAGCGCTGCCGCGCCGCGCGGTGGACTCGCTGGAAATCGAAGTCAAGGCGCTCGCCGAGCGCATCGATCACAGTCGCCAGTCCGGCGTCGATCCGAACACGTTGGCCGGACTGGAGCGCGGACTTGCCGAAGTGCGCGAGGCGCTGCGCGGGCTGACGCCGGCGGAGAGTTTGGTCGGCTTCGACCAGGCGGTAAATGCCTTGGCGCAGAAGGTCGACATGATCCTCGCGAGAGAGGATCCGAGCGCATTGCAGCAGCTCGAAGCCGCCATTGGCGGTCTGCGCGGCGTCGTCTCGCACGTCGCCTCCAACGACGCGCTGACACGACTTGCTGAAGACGTCCGCGCGCTTGCCGGGCAAGTGGACAGCATCGCCAACAATGCGGCGACCGGGCAGGCCGTTTCGGCACTGGAACAGCGAATTGACACGCTGACGGCGGCGCTCAACGCTTCGAGCGAGGCCGGCCACGCCGTGCCGCGCGATCTGGAAAAGCTGCTCGCCGGACTCATCGAGAAGCTCGAGTGGGTTCAGCTCACCCATACCGATCATGCCGCGCTGGCGCACCTGGAGGACCGCATCGCCACCTTGGTGCAGCGGTTCGACGCCTCCGACGCTCGCCTTGGCCATCTTGAAGCCATCGAGCGCGGGCTCGCCGATCTGCTCGTGCACATCGAGCAGATGCGCGGCATCAACGGCGCGACGGCTGCGACCAGACTCGCACCAGCACCGCGATCGATCGAGCGCGAGGTCGCGGAAATCAAACAAAGCGATCGCCGTACTCAGGACTCGCTGGAGGCCGTCCAAGGCACCGTCGAGCAAGTGGTCGACCGGCTGGCGACGATCGAAAGCGATATGCACCGCGACGCGGCGCCGCTCGCAAACCTCCCCGCGCAATCGCAGCCGGTGCACGAGCCGGCGCCGGCTCCCGCAATGGCGGAGCCGCCAGTTCCTGCCGCCGCGCCGCCGCTGGTGCCCGCCGCCGTCGCGCTAGCCCAGCCGACCCCGTCACGCTCGGCCGGGGCGCGGCCGCCGATCGATCCGTCGCTGCCGCCTGATCATCCGCTCGAACCGGGCTCGGCGGCGACCCGCTCGCGGCCGATGCCGTCCGCCGCCGATCGCGTCGCCGCGTCGGAAGCCGCCATCGGCTCGACAAAGCCGCCAGTGATCGCCGATTCAGGCCGCCCCGACTTCATCGCCGCTGCCCGGCGCGCCGCTCAAGCGGCGGCCTGGGACCAGTCGCGGCAAGAAGACGAGGAAGAACCCCCGGAGGCTGCTTTTTCCGGGCCCAGCAAGCTTTCGCAGCGCCTTCGCAAGCTCCTCGTCGCCGGCAGTGCTGTGCTCATTGTGGTCGGTTGCCTGCGGATTGCGACCCGGCTGTTCGACGACAGCGGCTCAAGCTCAGCAATGCCGCAGACGCAATCACAACAAACATCACCGGCGGTATCGGCGCCGCAAGCCACCGTCCCACTGCCGCAACTCAATCCGGCGCCCGCAGGGTCGCCAAGCGGAGCACCCGCCACCAAGCCGGCAAGGCCTGGACGGCAATCGATGCTGCCCCAGGGCAGCGGCGAGCCCTTGGTGAGAACGGCGACGCCGCTGACCGACAAGCCCGGCACTACGGGACTGCCGTCATGGGCTGCGCCCGACATCACCGGCGCGCTGCCACAACCGGGGCCGGGCATTGCGACCGAGCCGGACCAGCCTGCCGCCATCGTCGAGGACAAACTGCCGGCCACCATCGGCGATCCGGCGCTGCGCAAAGCGGCTCTCGCCGGCGACCCCGCCGCCGAATACGAGGTGGCGAACCGCTTCGCCGAGGGCCGCGGCGTTCTGCAAAACAACGAGGCGGCCGCCTATTGGCTGCAGCGCGCCGCCAAGCAGGGACTGGCGCCGGCGCAATTCCGCCTCGGCGGCCTTTATGAGAAAGGCATCGGGGTCAAGAAGGATCTCGTCACCGCGCGCGATCTCTATCTGGCGGCCGCGGAGAAGGGCAACGGCAAGGCAATGCACAATCTCGCCGTGCTCTATGCCGAGGGCGTCGATGGCGCGCCCGATTACAACAGAGCCTCCGACTGGTTCCGCAAGGCCGCCAACCACGGCGTCAGGGACAGCCAATACAATCTCGGCATCCTCTATGCGCG
>DATJTL010000328.1:0-2290 GCA_035503415.1 Xanthobacteraceae bacterium | reverse complement strand
TGTCGCGGTGGCGCTCAACACCGCGTTCATGGGCGACGGTGCGGTGATCCGCCTCGCCGACGGCGCAACCATCGAGCGGCCGCTGCATCTTGTCTTCGTCGCTTCGCAGAAGCCGGCGGCGATGTTCGCGCGCTCGCTGGTAGTCGTCGCGCCCGGCGCCCGCGCCATGCTGATCGAGAGCCACGAGGGACCGGCCAGGAGCGACTATCAGGTCAATTCCGCGCTCGAATTGTTCGTCGGCGAGCGCGCCCATGTCGATCACGTCAAGGTCATCGGCGAAGGCGCCGACGCGCTCCACGTCTCGACGCTGGCGGCGGCGATCGGCGCGCACGCGCGCTTTAACGCCTTTACGTTCACGATCGGCGGCGCGGTGGTGCGCAATCAGATCTTCTTGAACTTCGACGGCGAGGAAACCGTGGCCGGTATCCGCGGCGCCACGCTGATCCGGGAGCGCCAGCACGCCGACACGACGCTGGTCGCCAACCACATCGCGCGCGGCTGCCAAAGCCGCGAGGTGTTCAAGACGGTGCTCGACGGCGAGGCCCATGGGGTGTTCCAGGGCCGTATCGTCGTTCGCCACGGCGCGCAGAAGACCGACGCCAAGATGATGACGCAGGCGCTGCTTCTGTCCGAACGGGCGGAGGCCGACAACAAGCCGGAGCTCGAGATTTTCGCCGATGACGTGCAGTGCGGCCACGGCGCCACCGCCGGCGCGCTCGATGAGGAGCTGAAATTCTATCTCATGGCGCGCGGCATCCCGGCGGCCGAGGCCGAGTCGCTGTTGATCCAGGCGTTTCTGGGCGAAGCGATCGAGGGCATCGAGCATGCGGGCTTGCGCGAGGCGCTGATGGAGAGCGTCGCGGCCTGGCTGAAGGCGCGTGTATCATGAACGACACAGCCACCATCGCGGCCTATGACGTCGAGCGCATCCGCGCCGACTTCCCGATTCTCGCCACCAAGGTCTACGGCAAGCCGCTCGTCTATCTCGACAACGCCGCCTCGGCGCAGAAGCCGTCGGCCGTGCTCGACCGGCTGCAACAGGTCTACACGACGCAATACGCCAACGTGCATCGCGGCCTGCATTATCTCGCCAACGAGGCGACCGAGGCCTACGAGCTGGCGCGCGAGAAAGTCGCCGGCTTCCTCAATGCCGGCCGCAAGGAAGAGATCATCTTCACCCGCAACGCCACCGAGGCGATCAATCTCGTCGCCTACACGTTCGGCCGCGAGCGCATCAAGGCGGGCGACGAGATCGTGCTTTCGATCATGGAGCACCACTCCAATATCGTGCCGTGGCATTTTCTGCGCGAGCGGCATGGCGCCGTGATCAAATGGGCGCCGGTCGACGACGAGGGCAACTTCCTGCTCGAGGAATTCGAGAAGCTGCTCGGCCCGCGCACCAAGATGGTCGCCATCACCCAGATGTCGAATGTGCTGGGTACGCAGGTGCCGGTGAAGGAGGTGGTGCGCCTTGCGCACGCGCGCGGCATCCCGGTGCTGATCGACGGCGCGCAGGGCGCGGTGCATCTCGACGTCGATGTGCGGGACCTCGATTGCGATTTCTATGTCTTCACCGGGCATAAGCTCTACGGGCCGACCGGCATCGGCGTGCTCTACGGCAAATACGCGCATCTTGCGGCCATGCCGCCGTTCAACGGCGGCGGCGAGATGATCCGCGAAGTGTTCGAGGACCGCGTCAGCTACGGCGAACCGCCGCACAGATTCGAGGCCGGGACGCCGGCGATCGCGCAGGCGATCGGGCTCGGCGCGGCGATCGATTACGTAACCGCAATCGGCAAGCCGCACATCCGCGCACACGAACAGGGCCTGGTGCGCTACGCGCACGAGCGGCTGCGCGAGATCAATTCGCTGCGGGTTTTCGGCACCGCCAAGGACAAGGGCCCGATCGTCGCTTTCGAGATGAAGGGCGCGCATCCGCACGACGTGGCGACCGTCATCGACCGTTCCGGTGTCGCGGTACGCGCCGGCACCCATTGCGTGATGCCGCTGTTGGCCCGCTTCGGCGTTACGGCGACCTGCCGCGCCTCGTTCGCCATGTACAATACGCGCGAGGAAATCGACGTGCTGGCGCGGGCGCTGGTCAAGGCGCAGGAGTTTTTCACATGACCGACGATGTGAAACAGCCCGAGGTGGCGACTGCCGCTGTTGCCGATACCGCCGCACCCGCGGACGCGGGAGAAAACCGCTCAGCGATCCCCGCAGAGGAGATGACGCGCCTGACCGACGAGATCATCGCCGCGGTCAAGACCGTCTACGACCCGGAGATTCC
>DATJTL010000327.1:0-9097 GCA_035503415.1 Xanthobacteraceae bacterium | reverse complement strand
CTGCGGTTTTGGCGGAGCACGATCGTTTCGCAAAGCCGGTTTTCGTTTTAGGACAGATATTTGCTAGTGGTGCTTTGATTCGCACATTCGCATGAGGCTGCCGAAGCTGGATGCGAATGTTAGGATCGGACCACTAGGCTCGCGGGGCGGCATGCTGCAGGCGAGTACCAGCGATCTCGCACAGACGCCGTTCTGGACGGCAGCGCTCGAGATCGTCTTCATCAACATTCTGCTCTCCGGCGACAATGCAGTGGTCATCGCGATGGCGTGCCGCGCATTGCGGGGACGGCAGCGTCTGTTCGGCCTGTTGATCGGCCGGGCGGTCGCCGTGCTGCTGCTGATCGTGTTCGCGGCAGTGCTCACACGCCTGCTGCAGGTGCCGTATCTGAGAGTCGTAGGCGGGCTTGCGCTCCTTTACATCGCGGTCAGGTTGCTCCTGCCCGAAGAGGACGACCGCAACGAGGTCGAAGCGACGGCGCATCTGTGGCGCGCCGTGCGCATCGTCGTCGTGGCCGACATCGTGATGAGCTTCGACAACATCCTTGCCGTCGTGCAGGTCGCCAGGGGCGATCTGGCGCTGCTGGCCATCGGGCTTGTGGTCTCCGTCCCGGTCATCATCGCCGGCGCCGCGCTGATTACGGCGCTGCTCGACCGCCTGCCGATTCTCGTCTGGGCCGGCGCGGCACTGCTTGGCTGGGTCGCCGGGCAAACGATCGTCGGCGATGAGGCGCTCGCGGGCGCGGTTGCACGCGTCGCGGGTATGGCGGGCGGCAAGTTGGAAGGCAACGTCGAAGTGGCCGCCGGCCTCATCGGCGCCGTCGTGGCCGTTGCCGCCGGAGGCTTCTGGCGACACTGGCGGAATTCAAAGGCTTAAGCGCTCGCAGTCCGTCAGCGAAGAACGGCATGATGGACGATTTGTTGAGGCCAGCCAGGCTTTCTCTGAGTTTGCTGCAAGCACGTCGTTACTATGATGCGCGCTTGTTCCTCCGCCGGTGTGAGGACCCATTGCAGCCATCCTTGCGCCGTATTCGTCTGGCTTGTTTCAATCACAATCGGATTTTGGCCATCCGGCCGGTGATGTCTTGTTGATACGACCACTGCGGACTTTCCCCAAAATCTGTGTTGTGGCGCGGATCGCAGCGATCAGGCGGCGCTGCGAAGGGCGTCTTCATCTAACATCCGGACTGACTTAGGAGACAGACGATGCAAAAGGGCACCGTCAAGTGGTTCAATCCAACCAAAGGCTACGGCTTCATCAAGCCGGCGACCGACGACAAGGATGTATTCGTGCATATTTCTGCGGTTGAGCGCGCGGGATTGCGCTCGCTCAACGAGGGCCAAGTCGTGGAGTACGAGCTCGTCACTAACCGCGGCAGGACGTCGGCGGAGAACCTGAAAGTTGTGTGATCTGCTCCGGGCCGATCCCCGGTGTTAGTAGCCCCCGGACATTGATCTCTGGGGGTTTTGTTTTGAACTCATGGGACTTCTGGACTGGGACTTCTGGACTGGGGCTTCTGGACTGGGGCTTCTGGACGATCGCCTCGGTGTTTTTTCGTCGGTCAGGCGCAGCGTGACCGGACAAAACCTGAGCTGATCACACGGAAACCACGAGACCCGATCAGCGCGAGCGGTCCTTTCTTGCAGGGGCCGCTTGCGTCGCCCGGCCTTCGGCGACCAGGCGCAGTGCCTGCGGGTAGAGACGATGCTCGACTGCGAGCACTCGCTGGGCGAGGCTATCTTCGGTGTCGCCTTCCTCAACCGCGACCGAATCCTGCAGGATGATCGGTCCGGAATCCATTTCGGGCACAACGAAGTGCACGGTTGCTCCGTGCCGCTTGACGCCGGCCTCGAGCGCACGGCGATGAGTGTGCAGGCCTTTGAACTGCGGCAGCAGCGCCGGATGAATGTTGATCATGCGGCCGTTCCAGCGCCGCACGAAGTCCGGCGTCAGCAGCCGCATGAAGCCCGCCAGGCAGATGAGATCGATTCGGTGCGCCTGCAATTGCGCGTCGAGCGTCCGCTCGAAAGCCTCGCGGTCTTGCCCGAAAGGGCGATGATCGACGACCGCCGTCTCTATTCCTTCCTCGCGTGCGCGGACAAGCCCGGAAGCGTCGGGAAGGTTGGATACGACAAGAACGATGGCGGCCGGGTAATCCTTTGCTTTCGCCGCCTCGATCAGCGCCGCCATGTTCGAGCCGCGGCCGGAAATGAGCACCGCGACACGCTTCTTGGCGGCGGATTTGTCGCCGGCATGCGCGTCGGCCATCCCGTCACCAGGCAAGGTCGAGATGTCCGCGAAAATGGACTGCGGGCTCGCCGTTGTCTTCGATCACTTCGCCAAGCCGCGTCACTGTCTCGCCGCCCGCTGCAAATTGCTCGACGGCGGCGTCGGCGGCAGCGCGATCCAGCACCGCGATCATGCCGGCGCCGCAGTTGAACGTGCGCAGCATTTCGTGTTCGCCGATCTTGCCTGTGGTCGCGAGCCATCGGAAGACCGGCGGCACCGCAACACGGTCCAGATCGATGGCGACCGATAATCCGTGCGGCAGCACGCGCGGGATATTGTCGACGAAGCCGCCGCCGGTAATGTGTGCGAGCGCCTTCACAGCCTTGGTCGACCGGGTCGCCGCCAAGCACGATTGCACGTAAAGCCGAGTAGGAGTGAGCAGGGCTTCGCCCAGTTGGAGCGACGGCTCGAACGGCGCACGGGCATCCCAACCCAGTCCGGCCTCGGCGACGACGCGGCGCACCAAGGAGAAGCCGTTCGAATGCACGCCCGAAGAGGCAAGACCGACGACGATGTCGCCGGCGGCGATATCCTTTCGCGGCAACAGGTTGGCGCGCGCCACTGCACCCACCGCAAAGCCGGCCAGGTCGTAATCGCCGTCGTGATAGACACCGGGCATCTCGGCGGTCTCGCCGCCGATCAGCGCGCAACGCACCTCCCGGCAAGCCGCCGCGACGCCTTTGACCACTGCGGCTCCGACCGCCGGATCGAGCTTCCCGCAGGCGAAATAATCGAGAAAGAACAGCGGCTCGGCACCCTGTACCACAAGGTCGTTGACCGACATGGCGACGAGATCGATGCCGATCGTATCGTGTCGGCCGGTTTCGACTGCGATCTTGACCTTGGTGCCGACGCCGTCGGTTGCCGCGACAAGGACGGCATCGGAAAAGCCGGCGGCGGCAAGATCGAACAGGCCGCCAAAGCCGCCGATCTCAGCGTCGGCGCCAGGGCGGGCCGTTGCCCGCACCAGCGGCTTGATCAGTTCCACCATGCGATTGCCGGCATCGATATTGACGCCGGCGGCCGCGTAGCGTGCCTCGTTCACGAGAGCCACCATGTCGGACGGATCGTTCCTCCCGCCTGGGAGGCATTGCTCGGCGCCTCCTACGGCGGAATCGCCGGGTGTGCAAGCGCGAGCTGGCATGGCTTTGGTTCAGCAGCGCACACAATGAGGCCCAGCAACGGGGTGTGGACTTCTGGACCGCCGCACGAGGCGATATAACTTACCGAGAAGGCGCGACCTCGAGCGCGGTTGCCCGGTAACGGTGTCTTGCGGCTGCACGCGGCCGTTCCCGTGAATGGCGGCCGAGGAGGCGGCGCGCCGAAGTTCGAATGATTATGCGGCACGCTCGTTTGCGAACTTCGGAAACGAAGGACACTATCAACTTATTGATATAATGTGGCTTTGGTTCATAACTCCGCCTGACGAGCCCTCAGCAATGATGGTCCGGACTTCTGAACCGCCACACTAGCCGGGGCGCGTTTTGAGTATACCCAACCTCATCACTCTGGGGCGCATCATTCTGGTGCCCATCGTGGTCTGGGCGATCACGTCCGGCGAGATGCTTGCGGCCTTCTGCCTGTTCCTGATCGCGGGGACTAGCGATGCGGTCGACGGCTTCCTCGCCAAGCGCTTCCGCATGGCGAGCGAACTCGGCGCCTATCTCGATCCGCTCGCCGACAAGGCGCTGATCGTGTCGATCTACGTCTCGCTGGGCATTTCGCGGGCGCTACCGATCTGGCTCGTCATCCTTGTCGTTTCGCGCGACATCATGATCATCTCCGGCTTCATGCTGGCCTGGCTGGTGCACAAGCCGATGCCGGTTCGGCCGCATCCGGTCTCCAAGCTCAATACGGTGGTGCAGATCGTGCTGGCGACGCTGGTGCTCGCCGAAAAGGGCTTCGGCTTTGACGCCGGGCCGCTGGAAACCACCTTTATCGTGCTGGCCGCCGTCTTGACCTTGCTGTCCATCGGCTTCTATCTCGCCGAGTGGTTCCGCCACATGAACTCGGTCGGCGTCGGGCACTGATCGCCCGCCTTGAGGTGCGCCATGCGGTTCGAGCGGCACGTCGTTTTCTGGATCGCCGCAATCCTGATCTTTGTCGGCCTGCTCTGGCTGCTGAGCCCTGTCCTGCTGCCGTTCGTCGTCGGCATGGGCGTCGCTTACCTGCTCGATCCGCTGGCGAGTAGGCTCACGCGGCGCGGGTTGAGCCGGCTGGTCGCCACGCTGGTGATCCTCGGCGCCTTCGTGCTCATCGTCATCGGTTTGCTGCTCCTGGTGGGGCCCGTGTTGGTCAAACAGCTCTCCGGCTTTATTTCGGACTTCATCGGCCATTTGCCCAATTACGTGCAGCACATCCAGAACTGGATCAACGATCCGAGCCACCCGTGGCTCAAGCAGATGCTTGGCGAGGCCTTCGCCCGCACCGATCAATCCATCGGCAATCTCGTGGTCCCGGCGGCAAGCTATCTCAACGAACTGCTCAGTTCGCTGCTTTCAAGAGGCCGCGCCCTGGTCTCGCTGTTTTCGCTGGTGATCATCGCGCCGGTGGTGGCCTTTTATCTGATCTGCGACTGGGACCGCATGGTGGCGAGCATCGACAATTTGATCCCGCTGCCCCAGCGCGAGACGGTGCGCGGCCTCGCCCGCGAGATCGATGCTTCGATCTCCGCCTATGTGCACGGCCAGTCTCTCGTCTGCCTGCTGCTCGGCTGCTATTACGCCATCGGCCTGACCGCCGCGGGATTGCACTTCGGCCTGTTGATCGGCGTGGTCGCGGGCCTTATCAGTTTCGTTCCTTATGTCGGCTCGTTCACCGCGTTGATCGTTTCGTTTGGCGTCGCCGTCGAGCAATTCTATCCGCACTGGGGGCGCGTCGTGATCGTCGTCGCGGTTGTCCTTGTTGGACAATTTATCGAGGGCAACATTCTTTCACCGAGGATCCTGGGAAAGAGCGTGGGGCTGCACCCGGTCTGGCTTATCTTTGCGCTGTTCGCGTTCGGCTACCTGCTGGGCTTCGTCGGATTGCTGCTCGCCGTGCCGCTGGCGGCGGCGGCCGGCGTGCTGGTGCGATTTGCGCTACAGCGTTATCGCCAAAGCGAGCTATACGCTGGAAACGGGTCGCAGTAGCCGTCATGTCCTCGCTTCCGTCCACCCGTCCGCGCCAACTCGCGCTCGCGCTCGATCATGCCGAAAGCTATGCGCGCGAGGACTTTCTGTCCGGACCGGGCAATGCGGCGGCGCTTGCGCTGATCGAAAGCTGGCCCGACTGGCTGGCCAACGCCGTTGCGCTGATCGGACCGCAGGGATCGGGCAAGTCGCATCTCGCCGCGATCTGGGCGGCGGCTTCCGGCGCGCGCACGATCTCCGGCCGCGCGCTCAACGAGGGTGGACTGCTGCCGGCGCTGGCGACCGGCGCGCTGGTGGTGGAGGAGGCCGCGGCAGCGGACGAGCGCACCCTGTTTCACCTGATTAATCTGGCGCGCGAGGAGGAGGCATTCCTGCTCTTTACGGCGCGCACTCCGCCGACAGCCTGGCCGGTCGTTATCGCTGATCTCGCCTCTCGGCTGCGGGCGCTTCCGGTGATCACCCTACAGGCGCCGGACGACGAACTGCTGCGTGGACTTATCATCAAGCTGGCGGCGGATCGCCAGCTCGACCTGAAAGAGGACGTGGTGGGGTATCTTGCGACACACATCGAGCGCTCGTTCGCGGCGGCCCGTGTCGCCGTCATCGCGCTCGACAACGAGGCGTTGCGGCAAGGCCGCCGGCCGAGCCGCGCGCTTGCCGCCGAACTCTTCCGCGACCGGGTTTAGGCGGTTCGCCGGCCTGCCGCTTTGCCCGCCGGCCGGTGCGCCGGCCTGCCCGGAGGCTTGACGCGATGCCATGGCGCCTCCTTATGTGAGGGTACGAAGTCATCGAATTGTTACGAAGGAGGGGAATTATCGCGCTCGAGGAGACCAGATCGGAAATGGCAGCCCGTGGACAAGCTACTGTTGTTTCAATGGAATCCGGGGCGGTGGAGTCTCTGGAAGAGGACCAGCAACCGCCCGTAAGCGGGCTTGCCGGCAGTCCAGAGCGCTTTATCAACCGTGAGCTGTCGTGGCTGAATTTCAACCGCCGCGTGCTCGAGGAATCGGCCAATCGCGATCACCCGCTGCTCGAACGCCTTAAATTCCTATCGATTTCCGCCAACAACCTCGACGAGTTTTTCATGGTGCGCGTGGCCGGTCTTGGCGCGCAGGTGCGCGCCGGCATCGCCACGCAGAGCCCGGAAGGCCTCACTCCGGCCGAGCAGCTTGTCCGCATCGCCGAGGCTGTTGCGTTATTGGTTGGCGACCAGCAGGCGCAGTGGCGCGAACTGCGTAGCGCGCTGGCGGAGGCCGGCATCATCCTGGTCGACGCCCTCGACGTCACCAAGGCGGAGAAGGCCTGGCTTGAGGATTATTTTCTCGCCCACGTCTTTCCGCTGCTGACCCCGCTCGCCATCGATCCGGCGCATCCGTTCCCCTTCATCCCCAATCTCGGCTCCACCATTGCGCTGCAGCTGTCGCGCGCCAAGGACGGGCGGGCGATGAATGCGCTCATTCGCATGCCGATGCGGATCGAGCGCTTCATTCGGCTGCCGCAGAGCGGGGAGGGAGGCAACGCCCGCCTCATTTCGATCGAGGGCGCCACCAGCCTGTTCATCGGCAAGCTGTTTCCCGGCTATGCGCTCAAGGGTGTCGGCGCGTTCCGCGTCATCCGCGACTCGGAAGTGGAAATCCTCGAAGAGGCCGAAGATCTGGTGCGGCTGTTCGAAACCGCACTCAAGCGCCGGCGCCGCGGCACGGTCATCAGGCTCGATGTCGAGGCGTCGATGCCGGAGGAGTTGCAGCACTTCGTGCTGGGCGCGCTCGGCGTGACCGAGGAGAGCGTGTTCAAGATCGACGGCGTGCTGGCGCTCAACGAGATGTCGCAACTGGCGAGCCTCAACCGGCCGGACCTGGAATTCGTACCCTACACGCCGCGCTATCCGGAGCGTGTGCGCGACCACGGCGGCGACTGCTTTGCCGCCATCCGGCAGAAGGATTTCATCGTCCACCACCCTTACGAATCCTTCGACGTGGTGGTGAATTTCCTCCAGCAGGCCGCGCGCGATCCCGATGTCGTCGCAATCAAGCAGACGCTCTACCGCACTTCGGCCGACTCTCCGATCGTCAAGGCACTCGCCGAGGCCGCCGAATCCGGCAAGTCAGTGACCGCGGTGGTCGAGCTGAAGGCGCGCTTCGACGAGGAGGCCAATATCCGCTGGGCGCGCGATCTGGAACGCGCCGGCGTGCAGGTCATCTACGGCTTCATCGAGATGAAAACACACGCCAAGCTTTCGCTTGTGGTGCGGCGCGAAGGCACCGCGCTGGTTTCGTATGTCCATGTCGGCACCGGCAATTATCATCCGGTGACCGCGCGCATCTATACCGATCTGTCGTATTTTACCTGCGATCCGGCGATCGGACGCGATGTCGCGCACGTCTTCAACTATATCACCGGCTATGCCGACCCGGCCGGGCTCGAGCGCATGGCGGTGTCCCCGTTCAATCTGCGCAAGCGCATCCACGGCCACATCGACGAGGAGATCGCCCACGCCAAGGCCGGCCGGCCCGCCGCCATCTGGATGAAGATGAACGCGCTGGTCGATCCCGATATCATTGATGCACTTTATCGCGCCTCGGCTGCCGGAGTATCCATCGAACTTGTGGTGCGCGGGATTTGCTGCCTGCGACCGGGATTGCCCGGGCTGTCGGAGAATATCCGCGTCAAATCGATCGTCGGCCGCTTCCTCGAACACGGCCGCATCTACTGCTTTGGTGGCGGGCACGGCCTGCCGCATCCGAAAGCCGCGGTCTACATTGCCTCCGCCGACATGATGCCGCGCAATCTCGACCGCCGCGTCGAGGCGCTTTGTCCGATCCTCAATCCGACCGTGCACGAGCAAGTGCTCGATCAGATCATGGTGGCGAACCTCAAGGACGATCAGCAGAGCTGGCAGTTCCTCCCGGACGGCTCGACCGTGCGCATCAAGCCGGCAGCAGGCGAGGAGGTGTTTAACGCCACGACTTATTTCATGACCAATCCGAGCCTGTCGGGGCGCGGAAAATCGCGCGATCAGGTCCCGCGGCTGCGGCGGCCGGAGCGGAAGTGATCCGCTTCTGTGGCGAATCGGATAAGGCTGCCGCGCTCAGTCCGTCCGGGAATTTTACGAGATGACCAGCGCCAAAACTGACGCGCAAGGACGCCTCGATAGCGGTCCGCCGGTTGCCGTCGTCGACATCGGCTCCAATTCGGTGCGCCTTGTCGTCTACGAGGGGCTGACCCGCAGTCCTACGCCGCTGTTCAACGAAAAGGCTTTGTGCGGACTAGGCCGCGAGGTGCAGTCGACCGGACTGCTCGCCGCCGACGCGGTCGAGCAGGCGCTCTCGGCGCTCAAGCGCTATCGCGCGCTGTGCACCACAATGGGGGCGAAGAAGATTTTCGCCGTTGCGACGGCGGCATGCCGCGACGCCAAAAACGGCAGCGCCTTCGTCAAGCTTGCAGAGCGCACCATCGGCGCCGAGATCGACGTGCTCTCGGGCACGCGCGAGGCCGAATTGACAGCGCTCGGCGTCATCTCGGGCGTGCATCGGGCCGATGGCGTCGTCGGCGATCTCGGCGGCGGCTCGCTCGAACTCGTCGACGTGCACGGCACCCGCGCCCGCCACGGCTTGACCAGGCCGCTCGGCGGCTTGGCGCTTGCCGACATCTCGGCGAAGTCGCTCAAGAAGGCGGAAAA
>DATJTL010000326.1:0-2380 GCA_035503415.1 Xanthobacteraceae bacterium | reverse complement strand
TTCCTCGGCGCGCACGTGTTCGTGAGCATGCGCGATCGCCGCGACGGGTTGGCGAAGAAGCTCGGCGAGGGGCCGTACAAGATCCTGTTCTCGTTGGTCTCGATCGCCGGCATCGTGCTCATCGGCTACGGCTTTGCCTGGTATCGCGACGCGGGTCCCATTCAGATTTGGAATCCGCCGGGATGGACGCGCCAGATCGTCGTGGTGCTGATGTGGCCGGCCAGCATCATGGTCGCGGCGGCCTATATTCCCGGCAACATCAAGCGCGCGCTCAAGCACCCGCTGCTGGGCGGAGTCAAAACGTGGGCTTTCGCGCATCTGTGCGCCAATGGCGACCTCGGCGGCATCATCCTGTTCGGCTCAATTCTGGCTTGGGCGGTCTATGACCGCATCACGCTGAAACGTCGCAGCGATCCGGGCGCGCCGCCGATTCCGGTTGGCGGCACGACGAACGACATCATTGCCATCGTCGTCGGCACCATCCTCTACCTTGCGCTCGGCTTCGTCTTTCACCCCGTCGTTATCGGCCTGCCGGCGTTCGGCACGCCAGCGTTTGGACACTAGCGATGTCGGTGCAAAGCGACATCAGGCGGCTGACCGCGCCCGACATTCGCGCCCGCAAGGGCGGCGATCCGCTCGTCTGCCTGACCTCCTATCATGCGCACACCGCGCGCATCGTCGACGCCTATTGCGACGTCATTCTGGTCGGCGACTCGCTCGGCATGGTCATGCACGGGTTGGAGACCACCGTTCCGGTCACGCTCGACATGATGATCCTGCAGGCGCTCGCGGTGATGCGCGGGTCCCGGCGCGCGCTGGTCGTTGTCGACATGCCGTTTGGATCCTACGAGGCATCCAAGGAGCAGGCATTTGCATCCGCGGCCCGGGTACTGAAGGAAACCGGCTGCGGCGCCATCAAGGTGGAAGGCGGCAGGCGCATGGCCGAGACGATCGCGTTCCTCGTTGAGCGCGGCGTGCCGGTGATGGGACACGTCGGACTCACGCCGCAGGCGATCAACACGATCGGATCGTTCCGCGCCCAGGGGCGGGACGAGACCGATTGGGCACCGATCGAGGCGGACGCGCGCGCGGTGGCCGAGGCGGGTGCCTTTGCGGTCGTGCTCGAAGCGATCGCCGAGCCGCTCGGCCGCCGTATAACCGAGAAGGTCGCGATCCCGACGATCGGCATCGGTGCCAGCGTCGCCTGCGACGGTCAGATTCTCGTGCTCGAAGATATGCTCGGGCTCTCGCCGCGGGTGCCGAAATTCGTCAAACGCTTCGGCGAACTCGGACCCTCCATCGAGCGGGCGGTGAAAGGCTACGCGGAGGAGGTGAGGGCGCGCCAGTTTCCCGGCCCCAATCACGTCTACCCGATGCGGAAAACCAAGGGCGAGTAAAGGCCTAGTCGGCGTCCACGCCCCTGCCGCGCCGCGCCGTCCAATCGACGCAGGGCGAGGGCGCGCCTTTGCCTTGCTCGCGCCACACCATTAATCTATTGGAGACTTGATTAATCTAATCAATACAGGGGCTTCCAAGCGTAACTGCAGGGATTCCCTGGATTTATCCGTCCTTGGCCGCAGGCGCTGGACGGAGGGGCGTTTGGGGCGACGACGCTCCGGGTCACTGGGACAGTGTCGCTTAGGTAGTGCTGGGGTCGGATTACGTGGCCGATATCTTCCAGGAAGTCGATGAGGAAGTCCGTCGCGAACAGCTCAAAAAGCTGTGGGAGCGGTACGGCAATGTGCTCATTGCGGTCTGCGTTCTCATCGTCGTCGGCGTGGGAATTTGGCGTGGCTACGAATACTGGCAGAACAAGCAGGCAGGCCAAGCCGGCATCGCGTACGAGCAGGCGGTAACGCTTGCCGAAACCGGCAAGCACAAGGAAGCCGACGCAGCCTTCGCCAAGATTGCCGCCACCGGCACCACCGGATATCGCTTGCTGGCGCGCCTGCGCGGGGCGGCCGAACTGGCGCAGACTGACCGCAAAGCAGCGATCAGCGCCTATGAGGCGATTGCGGCCGACAAGACGGTCGGACCGGTTATTGCCGACCTCGCCACCGTTCGCGCCGGCCTGTTGCTCGTCGATACCGCCACCTATCCTGAAATGAGCCAGCGGCTCGAGCCACTGACGGCATCCGACCGCACCTTCCGTTATACGGCGCGCGAGCTTCTGGCGCTGTCGGCGTGGAAGTCGGGCGACGCTGCGTCGGCGCGGAAGTGGACTGACATGCTGATCGCCGATCCGCAAACGCCGTCGGGAACGCGCAGCCGCGCTCAGATTTTGAGCGAACTCATCGCGACCAACGGCAAGAGTTGAGAGCCGCATGCGCCTGCGCCGCACTCGTACGCTGTTTCGGCTTGGCATCGTCGTCGCGCTCGC
>DATJTL010000325.1:0-4628 GCA_035503415.1 Xanthobacteraceae bacterium | reverse complement strand
TCCTGCGCTCCGAAGAGATCGTAGGTTCCGCCGGAGCCGTTGGTGCCGCGTACGTTGAGAATGATGTGCGCGTAGCCGCGAGGAACGAAGAAATCCGTTGCGCCGGCTTCGACGAAGCCCATCGGCGCTCCGCTATTCTGGATTTGCCGCGGATATGGCGACGCCGCCAAGAGAGCGGGAAATTTCACCGCCGCGCGGCCAGCAACGCCAGATGGAAGGAATATGTCGGCGAGGAGTTCTGTTCCGTCCCGCACCGGGATCGCAACATTCATCCGTGAATCGTCGATATGGAATTCCGGAGCCGAGAGATTGGAATAGGTGCGGCCCGTGGTTTGCGGACCGTTGAGCGCACGCTCGCCGTCGCCTATTCCCGCGGTCTTTTTGAGATGGAGCATGCTGTGTGCACGTTACAATTGATCTGTTGCAGCGCCAGTACGTCGCGAAAGGGTCATACTGTGACTCGATCGCCTCGTCCAGGCATCCAAAAAAACTCGCGGCCTCCGGCGGGGAGCTGCCGGAGGCCGCGTCGTATCGGGCTCCGCGCATTTACGCCGCGCGGGACCCGGGGAGCCAGGGATCAATAATCAATAATCAGCAATCAGAAGAACGCGCGACCTTTTCACTTCCGATTGCTGACCATTGATCACCGCACCCTGCAGGAGATTCTTGCGTTGGCGCATGTTCTTTTCGGAAAACCGGTGTCCACTTTTCCGGGACGTGCGCTAGAACGGCAACACCACACTGGTAACCTGCGACCCCCATGGTTGGGTTTGGATGTTGGTGAGCGTGCCTTTGCCGCCGTAGGCGACGCGCGCCTCGGCGATCTTCGGCAGTTCGATGGTGTTGTCGCTTTCGATATCCTCCGGACGCGCGATGCCGGCGACCAGAAGTTCGCGCATTTCCGAATTGAGCCGGATTTCCTGCTTGCCTTCGATCACCAGATTGCCGTTCGGCAGCACCTGAGTGACCACCGCGGCGACGTTGGTCACCAACTGGTCCTGCCGGTTGATGGTGCCATTGCCGTTCATCTGCGTACTGCCGTTGCCGGTCAGCAGCGAGCCGGGCA
The DNA here is from genome assembly GCA_035503415.1 of Xanthobacteraceae bacterium. Lineage (GTDB taxonomy): Bacteria > Pseudomonadota > Alphaproteobacteria > Rhizobiales > Xanthobacteraceae > BOG-931. The sequence continues at coordinate 3,562 of DATJTL010000325.1, read as the reverse complement.
GAATCGCCTTGGACGGATTTGCGATCGCATTGGCGCCGACGAAATTGGTGATCTCCGAATCCTCGGTGGTGCTGCGGGTGAGCTGGGTCTGGTCCTGAAACTCGGCCGTGTCGTTGATGTTCACCTTGACGGTGAGGATGTCGCCGACCTGATGCGCGCGCTGATCGTTGAAGAAGGCGCGCGAGCCGTTGCGCCAGAGCGAATTTGGATTGTAGGAGGCCGGCTGCGGCGTCGGCATCGGCATCTGCACGGGCTTGTATCCCGGCTCCGTAGTCGGATTTTGCACCGGCGACAGCGGCGGGGTCTCGCCGAGATGGCGCATTTGATCGAAGGTGGAGCAGGAGCACGCCAGCACGGCGACGCTGGAGAGCAGTGCGCAACGCAAAATCACGACACGTTTGGACATTGAACTACCTTTGCAACTGCCCGTGAAACTGCTTTCGGAACCGATCCTCGAACTGCTCTTGGAACCAATCTTTGCGCCTGCCTCTCGCCGCGCCGGTTACTCTTGCTACTCCGGCGCCGCGGTAGCGGAAGGCTGCACCACCTCCGGAATGTTCTCGGCGAGGTGCATTGCCGTGCCAGCGACGGTGACACGGCCGGGACCACTGACCACGCCCTGCACCACGCGCTTGGTCTGTGGATTGAGAACGCCGATCGTGTCGCCGACGGCGCCGGAATCCTGCGCCTGACCGCGTAGCGTCAGCGTCAGCCCCGGCACTTCGTAGATCAAAGTCACGGTGTCGTTGCGCGCCACGACTTGGGGCCTCGTCAGATCGGCAGCGGCAAGCGGCTGGCCCGGACGCAAGGGGTGGCTGGCGGCAAGTCCGATCGCGCCGTTCATGTCGACAAAGCCGTTGGCCTGCGCCTTCGGCCGCCGGATCACAGTGAGATCGGAGGCCTCCAGCACGGCGCCGCGTTCGAGCGGACGGTTGACCGTGACGGCCTCGACCGTCTCCATCGCGCTGCCGGTAAAGCGCGCGGGGCTCTGTTGCAGGAGGCGGCTCGACGGCAGATCGAGTGTTACGTCGAAGCGGCCGCTGCGCGGATCGTACCTGAGCGCCAGCACCTGCAATGGGCCGCTCGCGGTGGGCTCGACCTGGAGCGTATGCACCGGCAGGTCGAAGACGAGCGACAGATTGCGCGGCTCGCCGAGGCCGAACCGTTGTGACAGTGCCTGCGTGATCGTGTCGGAAATTTCCTGCGGGGCGATGGCACGGCTGGCGCGAGTGACGATCACCTCGGCGAGCCCGTGGGTGTCGATGTCGATGAGCTGATGCGGACGGATCGCCTCGACGACGCTGTCGGTCGACACCGCTCCCGTGGTGCCGAGATCGGGCGCGCGGAAGATGGGAATATCGGCGACCGGACCGGCATTCTCGACGAGATCGCCGATGCGCACGATGCTGCTGTCGACGATGACGCTGGCGCGCAGCGCCGGGCGGTTCGACTGGGCGGCGGCGGCGCCGGTCAGCGCCAGCAGCAGGAAGACGGTTCGGATGAGGGTGCGGGTCATCTCTGCAATTCTCCTCAGCGCGACAATTGCGACGTCGTCTGCAGCATTTCATCGGCTGCGGTGACGACCTTCGAATTCATCTCGTAGGCGCGCTGTGCGGCGATCAGGTTCGAAATTTCGGTCACCGCTTCGACGTTGGATTGTTCGAGGCTGCCTTGCAGCAGCGTGCCCGCGCCGTTGGCGCCGGGGGTGCCGTCCTGCGGCGAGCCCGACGCCGGCGTGGCGGTAAAAAGGTTGTCGCCCTGCGCCGCCAAGCCGGCGTCGTTGATGAAGGTAGTCAGGGTGAACTGGCCGAGCACGCTCGAGGTGGTGCTGCCGGCCGGAGTCACCGAGACCTGGCCCTGCTGATTGATGGTCAGTCCGCTCGATCCCGGCGGCACGGTGATCGTCGGCTGCACCAGGTTGCCCTCGGCGGTGACGATGCGGCCCTGGGCATCCATCTGGAACGAGCCGTCGCGCGTATAGCTGTAGGTGCCGTCGGGCATCTGGATCTTGAACCAGCCGCTGCCCTGAATGGCGACGTCGAGCTGGTTGCCGGTCTGTGCCAGCGTGCCCTGTGTCATCAGCCGCGGGGTGCCGACCGTCTTCACGCCGGAGCCGAGCTCGATGCCGACGGGCAGGATGTTGCCCTGGTCGGAGGCTTGCGCGCCGATGCGCTGAACGTGCTCGTAAAGCAGGTCCTGAAATTCCGCCCGCTGGCTCTTGTAACCAGTGGTCGTCATGTTGGCGATGTTGCCGGCGATGACCTGGACTTGCAGGTCCATGGCCGCCATGCCGGTTGCTGCGGTGTCAAGCGCACGCATGCTACGATCTCCTCAAACCTTGCCGATCCATGTCCGCCTGCGCATGATTGCTCACGCCGAGCCGGAAACCGGTGTCTGCGACAGCTGGGTGAGCGCGTTTTTGCGCTGGTCGCTTTGCTGCTGCAAAACGTTGGCGATGTCGGTGTAGGACTGCGTGATCTGGATCATGCGCGAAATCTCAGCGACCGGATTGACGTTGGATTTCTCGATGGCGCCCTGCACCACGCGCGTGCCCAGTGCGGGCGGAATGGGATCGACGCCCGGCGGCGCCAGGAACGTGCTGCCGCCGTCCTTCTGCAGCCGGGTCTGCTGCGCGAAGGCGGCGAGCTGAAGCCTGCCGCGCGGGGAGTCTCCCGCAGAATTGCCTTCGCGCACCGTGATGATGCCGCTCGGGCTGATGATCACGTCGTGATCGTTCGGCTGAAAGGTGATCGGGCCGCTGTCGCCGAGCACCTGATAGCCTTCGGTGGTGACGAGCTGACCGGTGGCGTTGATCTGCAGCGCGCCATTGCGGGTGTAACGCACGCCGCGCGGTGTCTGCACCTCGAGGTAGGCGTCGCCGTCGATGGCGACATCAAGCGGACTGCCGGTTTTTTGGATCGAGCCGGGAGCAAAATCGATCCAGCTGGCGCGATCCTGCACGAAGCTCACGCGCCGATCGCTGCCGGTGAAGTCGTCGTCACTGGCCTTCGGCATCAGGTATTGGACGAACAGCGCGTTGTCGGCCTTGTAGCCGGTGGTGTTGATGTTGGCGATGTTGTTGGCGACGATGTCGAGCTCGTGACTGAGCGCCATTTGCCGCGACAAGCCGACGAGAAGCGAATTCTCCATCGGATACTCCCCTTTTTGACCTCGGAAGATGCCGCTGCGGCATCTTGCCGGTTTCGCCGCCGGCTCTCCCAAGCTGCGGCAACGAGATCACTGCAGAAGCCGTGCCAAAGAGGAAAGTGTCGACCGAAGAGGGGCTTAGACGAAATCGCGGACACTGTTTGGCGGGCAGAAAGGGCCGCCAGGGACCGCTTTACCCGGCAAAATTTTCCGCCTGCGGGCGGGCGAGCAAGTATCTGTTAACCATTCCTACCTAGCTTGGCTTGAGGGCGGCGCGACATGAAAAATGACGCCCGCGCGAGTGCTCGCAGCATTGGTTCTGCGTTTCTTCGTGCCGGCTGCGTGCGTCCTTCACGCTAGCGGGAGCGGTCATGGCAACGACGAAAGAAACGCAGGCCCAAGCCGACGCTGAAGA
>DATJTL010000324.1:0-10525 GCA_035503415.1 Xanthobacteraceae bacterium | reverse complement strand
TCTGCAGCGTGCTTGCACAGGGGCCATACTAACCTCCGGATGAGTTCATGGACGCTCCTGTTTTGCTCATGTATGGGTTCGCGCGCAAAAAGCGCCTACGGTCCCGGGACCTCATCGACCGGCAACAACAGCGTAGCTGCTAAGACTTCTTTCCTCTCCATGAGTGCCGGGACTCCATGAGCGCGAACAACCCACCCAGCGCGAAATTAGGGCGATGGCACAGATGAACATGCCGTCGGAACAGGCCGCAGCCGCCGCTGGCGGACCACAGGCCGCCGCGCCAGCACGCGATTATCTCCACGCCCATAATGTCTCGATTGCCTATTCGGGACGCGGCGGCGAAATCGTGCTTGCCATTGATCATGTCGACATATCGATTACGCGCGGAGAATTCGTCTGCCTGCTGGGCCCGTCGGGCTGCGGCAAGACGACATTCTTGAACGCGGTCGCCGGTTTTTTGCCGGTCTCTGCCGGCGAACTGACGCTGCACGGCAAGCCGATCAGCCAACCGGGGCCGGACCGCGCCATGGTGTTTCAGCAGCCCGGGCTCCTGCCCTGGCGCGACGTGCTGCACAACGTGACCTTCGGCCTGGAAATGTCGGGGCGCATGAAAGGCCGAGAGGCGGCCGCGCATGCCGGCGCATTGCTCGAACTCGTGGGACTTGCCGATTTCGCCCGCAGCTATCCGCATCAGCTCTCGGGCGGCATGCAGCAGCGCGTCAACCTCGCGCGCGCGCTCGCGGTCGAGCCTGAGCTGTTGCTGCTCGACGAGCCGTTTGCCTCGGTCGATGCCCAGACCCGTGAAACCTTGCAGGTTGAGCTCTTGTCGATCTGCAGCCGCGCCGAAGTCACCGCGCTGTTTGTGACCCACGACATCGGCGAAGCGGTCTTTCTCGCCGACCGTGTCTGCGTGTTCAGCCGGCGGCCGGGCCGCATCGTACGCGAGGTCAACATCCACCTGCCCAAGCCGCGCGACGAAGTGCGTCTCAAACCGGAATTTTTGGCTTACGTTCAGGACGTTGGAGCGGTGCTCGCTTCGGCGGCGAAGGCAAAGAATTAAAACGAGAAGGAGGGAGGAGAAACGTCATGGCGACGATCATCCTCGATGAATCCGGAACGCCGAAGCCGCGGTCGGGCGCCCTGTTCACAGGCATGGGACAGAAAACCGAGCGCGTTGTTCTGGGCTCCTCCTTCATAGTGCTGCTGTTCGTCATCTGGGAACTGGTCACGGCGCTTGGCCTTGAGCCGCCAATCCTGCTGCCATCGCCGGCTGATGTGATCACGGCTTTGGTTGGCCTGTTCTCCTCGTCCTCCATCTGGGCCGACTTGGCCGAAAGCGGCAAGGAGCTTTTCTATGGTCTCGCGCTGGCCGCTGCCGTCGGCATCGTCGGTGGGCTCGCCATCGGCTGGTACCCGCGGCTCGGCTATTTCTTCGATCCGTTCGTCAATTTTCTCTACGCCATCCCGCGTGTTGCGCTCGGCCCGCTTCTCGTCGTCTGGCTCGGCATTGGGCTCAGTTCCAAGGTGGCGCTGGTTTTCCTGATTGCGGTGTTTCCGGTGCTGGTCAACACGAGTAGCGGCGTGCGCAGCCTCGACCAGCATCTGCTTCGCGTCGCTCGCTGCTTCGGCGCGACCGACCTGAAGATATTCCGCGCCATTGCGCTCCCCGGCTCGGTGCCGTTCATTCTCGGCGGCTTGCGGCTGGCGGTAGGGCAGGCGCTTATCGGGGTATTTGTGGCCGAGCTCCTCGGCGCCCAGCATGGCGTAGGCGCACTGATCGAGAATGCCGGCCAGCAGTTTCAAACCGATCTCGTATTTGCCGGGCTGTTGATCTTTGCCGTCGCCGGTATGTTATTGACTACGATGGTGCGCTGGCTGGAGCATCGCTTCGACGCTTGGCGCCTCTGACGCGCCAAAAACGGCCACAGCAGGGAGGATGACGTGAAAGAACGGAATAACAGCGCGCTTCTCGCAGCTCTCGCTTTCGGCGCCGCCTTGCAGGTTGCCGCCGCGCCTGACCCGGCGGCGGCGCAAACTACTCACATCACGATTTCACACAGCCAGCAGACGGTCGACTTTCTTCCGCTGTGGATCGCGAGCGACGCCGGCTATTTCAAAAAGCGCGGCCTCGATGTCACCGTCCGCTACCTGCCCGCCCAGGAAGGCGTCCCGGCGATCCTGACCGGGGAGGTGCAGATGGCCGGGATCGGCGCTTCCGATGCGGGGTCCGCCGTCGCACAAGGCGCCAAGCTCACGCTCGTCGGCACGCTCACGCCGATCTACACGTTCCAGTTCTGGGCCCGCCCGGACCACGCCAGCGCGAATGCGCTGAAAGGTCAGCGCATCGGCATCACCAGCACCACCGGCTCGCTCTATGCCGGTACGCTGCTCGCGCTCAAGCAACTCGGGCTGTCGACCTCGGATGTCGTGCTCACCCCGCTTGGCGGCGCCACGAACGTCAACAGTTCGCTTTTGGCCGGGAGTGTCGTGGCTGCAGCATCGCATCCGCCGGCGACCTATAAATTCAAGCAAGCCGGCTTGGTGGAGCTTGTCGACCTGCCGAAAAGCAAAATTCCCTCCGTGAGCGCCGGTCTTTGGGTCACCGAGGCCTACATCCAGGCGCACCGCGATATTGTGCAAGCCATCGTCGATGCGGTGGTGGAAGCCTTCCATCGCGAAAGATCGGACCGCGCCTATGCGGAGAGCGAGATTACCGCCCATCTCGGCGTCAAGGACAAGGCCGCGCTCGATTTCACCTACGACTTCTATGTGAACGAGATCCTGCCCGAAGAGCCGATGCCGGAGGCCGCACAGATTCAGGGCGACATCGACGCGCTCATCGTCAGCAATCCGAAGGTCAAGAACCTCGACGCCGCGAAGATGCTGGACCAAAGCTTCGTCAAGAAAGCGAGCGCCTCGCCGCAATAGGGCAGGGTTCGACCGATCAGTAGCGCGCCGGGTCAGTAGCCAACGACGCTGCCGTGGAGGTCATAGGCGTCGGCGGCCTCGATCTTCACCGTGGCGATCTCGCCCACCCGCAACGGGCGGCGGCTGCGCACGAACACCGTCCCGTCGATCTGCGGAGCGTCGCCGCGGCTGCGGCCCTTGGCGATTGCCGGATCGAGTCCGGGCAGCGGTCCGACCTCATCGACGATGACGCGCTCGTTGCGCCCAACCTTTTGTTTCAGGCGCCGGTGTGAAATCGCCTGCTGATGCGCCATCAGCCGGTTCCAGCGCTCTTGCTTGACGTCGTCGGGCACCTGCGGCGCACCGAGGTCGTTCGCAACCGCACCCGCCACAGCCTCATAGCGAAAGCAGCCGACCCGATCGAGTTCGGCCTCGCCGAGCCAGTCGAGCAGCAGCGCGAAGTCCGCTTCGGTTTCGCCCGGAAAGCCGACGATGAAGGTCGAGCGGATGGTGAGACTGGGACACTCCGCGCGCCAGCTGCGAATACGCTCCAGCGTGCGCGCCTGCGCGGCCGGGCGGCGCATGAGCTTGAGCACGTCAGCGCTCGCATGCTGGAAAGGAATGTCGAGGTAGGGGAGGATTTTGCCCTCCGCCATCAGCCCGATCACCTCGTCAACGTGCGGATAGGGATAGACGTAATGTAGCCGCACCCAGACGCCGAGTTCCCCCAGTTCGCGGGCCAAATCCATGAATTTCGCCCGCACCTCGCGGCCCTTCCACGGGCTCGCGGCGTATTTCAGATCGACCCCGTAAGCTGACGTATCCTGCGAGATGACCAGCAGTTCCTTGACGCCGGCCGCCACCAGCCGCTCGGCCTCGCGCAGCACGTCGACAGCCGGACGCGACACCAGGTCGCCGCGCAGTTTCGGGATGATGCAGAAGGTGCAGCGGTTATTACAACCCTCTGAAATCTTGAGATAAGCGTAGTGCCGCGGCGTGAGCTTGATGCCCTCTTGGGGGATCAAGTCGGCGTAGGGGGCGTGTTGCGGCGGAGCAGCACGATGAACGGCCTCCAGCACGCTCTCGTATTGTTGGGGGCCGCTGACCGCCAGCACCCCCGGATGCACGGCGGTGATCTTCTCCGGTTCCGCGCCCATGCAGCCGGTGACGATGACCTTCCCGTTCTCCGCCATCGCGGTGCCAATGGCGGCAAGCGATTCGGCCTGCGCGCTGTCGAGGAAGCCGCAGGTGTTGACGATGGCGAGATCGGCCCCGGTGTGCTCGCGCGCGAGCTCATAGCCCTCCGCGCGCAGGCGCGTGATGATGCGCTCGGAATCGACCAGGGCCTTCGGGCAGCCGAGCGAAACGAAGGAAATACGGGCAGGGCGGTTCATTGTTGGTGGCGGGTCCTATCACAATCTGCAACTAGGTAGCGACTAAGTAGCGACGATCCGTCGCCTTCGATAGATTTCCCCCGTGAGATTACCCGATCCGCCACTCCTTCTGGTGACGGACCGCCGCCAGGCGCGGCGGCCGCTCCCCGCTGTTGTGGCGGCTGCGCTCAGTTCCGGCGCCCGCTGGGTCAGCCTGCGCGAAAAGGACCTGCCCGAGGACCAGCAGATTGTGCTGGCGCGCCGGCTCTTGCCGAGTGTTCGCGCCGCCGGCGCTCGCCTGCTGCTGCACGGCGAGGCCGCGTTGGCCAAGCTCGCCGGTACCGACGGCGTACATCTACCCTCCGGAGCCGACCCCGCCGCCGCTCGCAAGCTGCTCGGTATGTCCAAGCTGATCGGTGTGTCGATCCACACGGTCAACGAGGCCGAAGCAATCGACCCGCGCTGGGTTGACTACGCGCTGGCCGGTCCGGCTTTCGAGACGCCGAGCAAGCCGGGTTACGGCCCCGAAATCGGACGCAAGGGGCTTGCCGAAATCACGCGCGCGGCGAGAGTGCCGGTGCTCGCGATTGGCGGCATCAATGCGGCGCGTATCGGCGAACTTGTTGCCGCCGGCGCAGCCGGTGTCGCCGTAATGGGCGGCGTCATGCGCGCGGCCGATCCACAGCAAGAGGTCTGTGGGCTGATCGCGGCACTCAACGGCGCGCTCGCGCTCAGGGCATGATCCCGCAAAGCGTCGAACAGGCCCACGAAACGCTCGCGCTGCGCGAAAAGCTCCTATCGCGCCCTATAGGGGCCGACCCCCTGATCGGGCGCCCACACACCCGGCGGGAGCTTCCCGGCCTGCCAGAACACGTCGATCGGCATCCCGCCGCGTGGGTGAAAATAACCGCCGATGCGCAGCCATTTCGGCTTTAGCAGCGCCACGAGCTTCTTGCCGATGCCAACCGTGCAGTCCTCGTGGAAGCCGGCATGGTTGCGGAAGCTGTTCAGGTAGAGCTTGAGTGATTTCGATTCCACGAGGAAGCCGCGTGGCGCGTAGTCGATCACCAGCGTGGCAAAATCCGGCTGTCCGGTGACCGGGCACATCACGGTAAATTCCGGAAAGGTGAAGCGGGCGAGGTAATCGGTGTCCGGATGCGGATTGGGCACGCGGTCGAGCACCGCTTCGCCTGGTGAAGCTGGGATCGCGGTCGGGCGGCCAAGTTGCAGTGCCGATCGTTTGGGCATGCCATCTGGATGCCTCTATTTGGCAAGGCATGACAAGAGGCTCGCCCATCCTGTAGAAGCCACCGCAAAACCAGTCGGGGACCCTGCATGACCGCCATCGTCGACATCATCGGCCGCGAAATTCTCGACAGCCGCGGCAATCCCACAGTCGAGGTTGACGTCGTCCTCGAGGACGGCTCGCGCGGCCGCGCGGGTGTACCTTCCGGCGCCTCGACGGGAGCGCACGAGGCCATCGAACTGCGCGACGGGGACAAGAACCGCTACCTCGGCAAGGGCGTGCGCAACGCGGTCGAAGCGGTCAACGGCGAGATATTCGACACGCTGTCCGGAATGGATGCCGAGGCGCAGGTCAAGATCGACGAGACCATGATCGCGCTTGATGGTACGCCGAATAAGGCGCGGCTCGGCGCCAATGCCATCCTCGGTGTGTCGCTCGCCGTCGCCAAGGCGGCGGCCGCGGCCAACAGGATGCCGCTCTACCGTTACGTCGGCGGCACGTCGGCGCGCCTCTTGCCGGTGCCGATGATGAATATCGTCAATGGCGGGGTGCACGCCGACAACCCGATCGATTTTCAGGAATTCATGATCGTGCCGCTCGGTGCACCCAGCTTTGCCGAGGCGTTGCGTGCCGGCGCGGAAGTGTTTCATACGCTGCGCGCGGCGCTCAAAGCTGTTGGGCACAATACCAATGTGGGCGACGAAGGCGGCTTCGCGCCGAACCTGCCCTCGGCCGAAGCGGCGCTCGATTTCGTCCTCGCCGCCATCGAGAAGGCCGGCTATCGCCCTGGAGAGCAGATCGCGCTCGCGCTCGATCCGGCCTCGAGCGAATTTTTCGCCGACGGCGCCTACCAGTACAAAGGCGAGGGCAAGGTGCGCTCGATAGACGCGCAGACCGATTACCTTGCCGCGCTGGTAAAAAAATATCCGATCGTGTCGATCGAGGACGGCATGGCGGAGGACGATTACGCCGGCTGGAAAAAGCTCACACAGAAGATCGGCGGCGAGTGCCAACTGGTCGGCGACGATATTTTCGTCACCAACGTGGCGCGGCTCGCCGACGGCATCAAAAACGGCATCGGCAATTCAATTCTCATCAAGGTCAACCAGATCGGCACGCTGACCGAAACGCTTGCCGCGGTCGAGATGGCGCACAAGGCCGGCTATACCGCCGTGATGTCGCATCGCTCGGGCGAGACCGAAGACGCGACCATCGCCGACCTCGCCGTCGCCACCAATTGCGGGCAGATCAAGACCGGTTCGCTCGCCCGTGCCGACCGCACCGCCAAGTACAATCAGCTGCTGCGCATCGAGGAGGAACTCGGCACGCAAGCCGTCTATCCCGGCCGCGCGGCCTTTAAGGCACTGCGGTAGCGTCACCGTCCGCGCGCTTGTCGGCCCGCTCCAATCGGCGCTATATCCATGGCACGTGCGCAATGGATGGGGACCGCGCCTAGCGCGGACGCAAACGCATGGATCAGACGCTCGGGCTGAGGGCCGGCAACCGCAAGCTTGCGGTGGACCGGCTGCGCGATTTCGTGGCTACTTCGGTGGACGCGGCGGTGCCGAGCGATGCTCCGTTCGGGCATCTGGTGCTCGATCGGATCTTTCCCGACGATGTCTACGCCGCCATGCTCACCAATATGCCCGAGGCTGCCGACTATCGGCCGATGCATGGGCGCGCCAAGGGCCATGATCTTGCCGACGGCACCCATACGCGGGTCAAGATCGATCTGTTTCCCGAATACATTCGTCACCTGCCGCCGGAAAAGCGCGCGGTGTGGGACGTTGTCGGGCGCGCGCTCTGCTCGGGGGCGGTACGCGACGCCTTCGTGCGCCGGCTGGCGCCCGGACTGCAACGGCGTTTCGGTCCCGATTATCGCAAGATCGGCATGTTCCCGATCCCGGTGCTCACGCGCGACATTCCGGGCTATCTGATCACCCCGCACACTGACACAAGGTGGAAGGGGATCACCGTGCAGCTCTATCTGCCGCCCGACCGCTCGATCACCCATATCGGCACGATCTTTCACAAGAAGCTGGCGGACGGCTCGCTTGAAAAAACCAAGCAGATGTCGTTTGCGCCCAATTCCGGTTACGCCTTTGCGGTCGGTACCGACACGTGGCATTCAGCCGATCGCATCGGTCCCGAAGTGAAGACGCGCGACAGCATTCTCCTGACCTATTTCGTCGACGCCGGGATGGTTCGGTTCGCGCGCAATCGCGGCAAGCGTTTCGGCAATTTCGTGTTGAGCGAGCTGCGCCACATTCTGCCTGGGGGCGGCGCCCATTAATGTGGCTTTAAGCGGCGATTGCGCATGATTACCGGATGGTCACCCGCAAGCGCTTGCGTACCATCCTCAACGCGCTCGCCCTCTATGTGCTGGCGGCATTGCTGATCGGCTATTTTGGCGTCAACGCCTACGACGGCAATCACGGGCTCAAAGCCAAGCAAGATATCGACAGGCAAATGGCCGCGCTTTCGGGCGAGCTCGTGGGTCTTCGGGCGGAGGAGACGCAGTGGCGGCACCGCATTGCCCTGCTCAAAGCCCCCGACATCGACGAGGACATGCTCGACGAACGCGCCCGCGCGCTCTTGGACGACGCCGATCCCAACGACCTGATCATGATGATCAAGCCGGAGCGGGCCGCTGCCGATCCAACCGGGCCTTGAACATCACCCCGTAACCTCCGAAATCGAGTTCGCCGACAAGGATTTGCGCAGCCGATAACGCCGCGCGCAGCGGCGTCTGGCCGACTTTCGCGCGCAACCGAATTCGGCTATGGGATGTGCCGCTGGGATTTCGAGGAAAACGATGCCCGTTGCCAAGACTAAAGCCGCCGATCAAGGCGTAGAAGAACTCCGCCCGATCGACCGGGCCGGCCAGCAAGGCGCCATTGCCGAATTTTCCAGGGAAGAAGAGTTTGCGGCGCTCCGGCAGATGCTGTTGATCCGCCGCTTCGAGGAGAAGGCGGGTCAGCTCTACGGCATGGGACTGATCGGGGGCTTCTGCCACCTCTATATCGGCCAGGAAGCGGTCGTTGTCGGCATGAAGATGGCGATGACCGACGGCGATCAGATGATTACCGGGTACCGCGATCATGGCCACATGCTGGCCTGCGGTATGGACCCGAAAGGAGTCATGGCGGAATTGACCGGGCGCCGCGGCGGCTATTCCAAGGGCAAGGGCGGCTCGATGCACATGTTCTCGCGGGAGGCGAACTTCTTCGGCGGGCACGGCATCGTCGGCGCTCAGGTCCCGATCGGCACCGGCATCGCCTTCGCCAACAAGTATCGCGGCAATGACAACGTCTGCTTGACCTATTTCGGCGACGGAGCGGCGAACCAGGGCCAAGTCTACGAAAGCTTCAACATGGCGGAGCTGTGGAAGCTACCGGTGGTCTACGTTATTGAGAACAACCGCTACGCGATGGGAACATCAGTGTTGCGCTCCTCGGCGCAGACCGATTTTTCGCGGCGCGGCCTTTCCTTCAATATCCCGGGCAGTCAAGTCGACGGCATGGACGTGCGCGCGGTGAAAGCCGCTGCAGAGGAGGCGCTTGCCTGGTGCCGCGCCCGCAAGGGCCCGGTCATTGTGGAAATGCTGACCTACCGCTACCGCGGCCATTCGATGTCCGATCCGGCCAAGTATCGGACCAAGGAAGAAGTCGACAAGATACGTACCGAGCATGATCCCATCGAGCAGGTACGCAAGCGGCTGCTCGATCGGAAATGGGCGGGTGAAGACGAGCTGAAAAAGATCGATGCCGCGGTTCGCGCGACGGTCAATGAGGCGGCGGAGTTCGCCACCCATGACGCCGAGCCAGATCCGGCGGAACTTTACACCAACGTGTATCGCTAAAAGCCACCGCGACGGAACCTAAGCTCCATGCCGACGGAAGTCCTCATGCCCGCCCTCTCGCCGACGATGGAGAAGGGCAATCTCGCCAAGTGGCTCAAGAAGGAAGGCGACGCCGTCAAGTCCGGCGACGTGATCGCGGAAATCGAAACCGACAAGGCGACTATGGAAGTGGAAGCGGTCGACGAGGGCACGCTGGGTAAAATTCTGGTGCCGGAAGGCACCAACGATGTGGCGGTGAACACCCCGATCGCCATGATCCTCGCCGACGGCGAGGACGCCACTGCGCTCAAAGACGGCAAGACCGCAAAGGCAGAGGCCACAACCACGGCGCCAGCGCGCCAAGAAAAGCCCCAAGAAAGGCCACAAGAGAAGACGGCCGAATCCGTCACCAAAGCGCCGCCACCGGCAGCAGCCGTTCAACAGCCGGCCAGTGCAGCACCGGAGCCCGAAGTTCCGGAAGGCACCGAGATGGTCACCATGACGATGCGCGAGGCATTGCGCGACGCCATGGCCGAGGAAATGCGCCGCGATCCGGATGTGTTCGTGATCGGCGAGGAAGTCGCCGAATATCAGGGCGCCTACAAGGTGACGCAAGGGCTGCTTGACGAGTTCGGCGCGCGCCGCGTCATCGATACCCCGATCACCGAGCATGGTTTTGCCGGCCTGGGCGTCGGCGCCGCGCTCGCTGGACTAAAGCCGATCGTCGAGTTCATGACCTTCAACTTCGCCATGCAGGCCATGGACCAGCTCATCAACTCGGCAGCGAAGACGCCCTACATGTCCGGCGGCCAGGTGCAGGTCTCGATCGTATTCCGCGGTCCCAATGGCGCGGCCGCGCGTGTCGCCGCCCAGCACAGCCAGGATTATTCGGCCTGGTACTCGCACATTCCAGGAATAAAGGTGATCGCACCGTCAACGGCGGCGGACGCCAAGGGTTTGTTGAAGGCCGCCATCCGCGATCCCAATCCGGTGATTTTTTTGGAAAACGAAATTCTCTACGGCCATTCGTCGCCAGTGCCGAAGCTCGACGACTACGTGCTGCCGATCGGCCGCGCGCGGGTGGTGCGCAGCGGCACCGACGTCACGCTTGTCGCATGGTCGATGGGCATGACCTACGCGCTCAAGGCGGCCGACGAA
>DATJTL010000323.1:0-3179 GCA_035503415.1 Xanthobacteraceae bacterium | reverse complement strand
CTGGAGACCTTCGTCGTGAATTCTGCTCCAGATGCCGGGATCGGCGACGTCTCCGAATGATGTCCACTCTACGTCCCCAATGAAGCCCCCACCCGCGCCGGTAAGGATGACAATCTTGTTCGCTCGGTCTTGTCCGATCCTGTGGAAGGCATCGACAAATTCGGTGTGAGCTTGCGCGTTCATGATGAACGCGCCGCCGTCGCTATGAAACTCGGCAACCAGCACGCCTTTGTCATCACGGGAGAGTTTCACATGGCGATACGCGGCAAAGTAGTCAGCTTGAGGCGTTTGCATGGGGTTCTCCTCAGTTAGGTTCGATCAATATCGCGCCTTCGGTTTGGGGTTGGCTCGCTTCAAAGCTTGGCCGACCCAGGAGCCGAAGGCACTACCGTGCGGGCGGCGCAAGAGTCTCTATCCCCGCGGAGCCCTGAGGACGCGCGCGCCCAATCCAGGATGCTCGGGCAGTTTCGTAAGTCGCCGCTCGACTATGTCCTTCGATGGATCGAACTCGCAGCCGATCCGATTGCCTCGTTCCGTTGGGGACGCGTTGTCCGGCGTCGAAACTGCGACGGCCGTTTCCACCGACATGCCAGGACGAGCCAGCGGCATTGGCATCGCGTCGATTGAACCGAATGCGCACGGTGAAGCGGCGCACGATCTTCGTGAGATTGCCCGCGGCGTTGTCCGGGGGAATCAACGCAAATTCCGACCCCGCGGCCGGCAGGATAGCTTCGACATAGCCGCAGATGGTTTCCACGGTCGAGAGCACCACGGGTACACCGAAAACTGCCTTCGTCAGCACCAGGTTGTTGTTGATTATTGACTGCCGGTCGAAGTTCGCCACGCCAAACAGCATCTGCGGCTGCAGATCGATGATCGCGACGACGGCATTATCCGGCGTCAGAAGTCCCTTTTCGCTGCGCTTCGTGAGAGTTGTCTGCTGCACCATGACTCTTTCCTCCTAGACCCGCTTTGAAGATGAACAGGCTTCGCGTTGCTGAGTTCGCCGTGGAAATCGCTCTCAATTCTTGTCGAAATCGCTCTGAGTTTTCTTGTCTTCAGCAGAATCACGTTGACTACTGCGGAGGCCTGCCCGGTACTGCCCTGCGCCCACCGTGGTCACCCAACTTCGATAGAGGGGTCATTTCCGCAGCATCATACCGCCGTCGACCCGCAACACCTGACCAGTCGTGTAAGTATTGGTCATTAGGAAAATGTAGGCAGATGCGACCTCTTGTGGTGTGCCGAGACGTCCCAGAGGATTGATCGTGGAATAGGAGGCTATTCGGGCGTCTACATCCTCGCGCGGCTTAGAGCGCCACAAGGCTGTGTCCATGAACGCGGGAGCGACGACGTTCACGCGGACACGCGCGCCGAGTTCCGAGCCCAGTCCTTGCGCCATGGCGGCGAGCGCCTCGTTCGCCACATAACTTGCCGCTGCCTCCTGCGCCCGGACGCCGCTTCCGGAGGTGAACGTCATACTGCCGCCGCGGCGGACGAGAGGTGCGGCGAATCTGGCAATCAGCAGATTGGTCCAGAACTTCGAGTGCAGCACGTGTTGCATGGTATCGATTGGCGTTTGTAGGAAGCCGCCCGCCATAGTGTCACCGATCATCGAGACAAGATGGTCGAATTCGGGGAGGGTTGCGATGAAACTTTCAAGGACAGCATGATCATGGGCATCAGCCACGAAGCTCTGAGTGTCGCCGCCGAGGGCTGACGCCGCATGCGAGAGCTTTCCTGGATCGCGGCCGGTTATGACCAACGAAGCCCCTTCCGCTCGCGCTTGGCGGCCAATCGCCAAGCCGATGCCGGAACTGCCGCCAATTACGACGACCCTCTTACCCTCAAGTAGCATTTGGATCTCCCTTATGCGCGCGTGAAATAGAAATACGTCATCGCAGCCGGTCTCTCTGACTCGCGCGTCACAAGACCTTTTCGACCGTGATGGGCAGGTCGCGTATCCGCTTGCCCGTAGCGTGATAGACGGCATTGGCGATGGCGGGCGCGACCGACACCGCGGTGAGTTCACCAAGGCCCTTTGCGCCCAGCGGGCTTGCTTCCTGGTCAAACTTGCCCACGAACAGAACCTCGAGCTCGGGAACGTCGGCATTGGTCGGCACCAAGTAACCGGAATAGTTGCGGCTGAGATAGCGACCCGTCGTCGGATCCGTCTCCGATTGCTCGAGCAGCGCTTGTCCGACGCCCCAGATGATGCCGCCGATCGCCTGGCTTCGCGCCGTCTTTGGATTGACGATCCGGCCGGCGTCATATGCCCCCACGAAGCGGTTGAGCCGCACCAGCCCAAGATCCGGGTCGACGCGCACTTCGGCAAAGACGGCCGCGAAGCTGAACACTGCTTTCGGTCCGCTCGCCTCCTCGACCGGATCGTAGTTGCCGTCCGCCACGAGTTCGCTCATCCCGTTGCGCGCGAGCAGCTCGGCATAGGTGACGCTCACGTTCTTCATTGCAAACGAAAGCACTCCATCGTCGACGACGATATCCCCGGGAGCGGAACCGGCACCCAGGGGCTCCCGGCCGGCGAGCGCCAGCGCTATCGCCTTGTCGCGGACCGCCTTGGCCGCCAGCATGACCGAAGCGCCGGCGTTGGCCATCGTCGCCGAGCCGATCGAGGCGTGCGATGCTGGTAATCTCGTGTCGCCCAAACGTACGGTCACCTTCTCCGGTGCAAGGCCGAGTGCGTCTGCCGCGACCTGCTGCATCACGGTGTAGGTGCCAGTGCCGAGCTCGTGCATCCCGGCTTCGACAATCGCCGAACCGTCACTCTTGAGCGTAACCCTTGCATTGGCCGGCCAGCGCCAATGCGTGTAGATTGCTCCCGCCATCCCCTGGCCGATGAGGTAGCGGCCGTCGCGCATAGAGCGCGGCGCGGGTGTCCGCTTGTCCCAGCCGAAACGCGCACCGCCTTCCGCGAGGCATTTCCGAATCGCGCGCGAGGAGAATGGACGGCCGCTGAGCGGGTCGGTTTCCGAGTCGTTGAGCAGGCGCAGCTCAACAGGATCGATGCCGGCCGCGTCGGCCAGTTCATCCATAGCGCTCTCGAGCGCGAAATGGCCGAGAGCCTCGTGCGGCGAGCGCATCGCGGTCGGCGTGTTGCGGTTTACGTGGACGACCTTGTGGTTTGTCGCAATTCCCGCGCTGGCCGCCCACAAATGTCG
>DATJTL010000322.1:0-14292 GCA_035503415.1 Xanthobacteraceae bacterium | reverse complement strand
ATACGGCGGCAGCGTGCGGATGAAATTGAGATGGCGGAAGCGACCCTCGGCCACCGTCTTGCATTTCAGCGTTTTGATCACCTTGGGGTCGGCTTTGCCCTTGGCAATGAGGTCATTGAGGCCGGCCTTGTCGATCGGGGTTAGGCACCCGGTCATCGCGGTCTTGGCGGCGACTTGAGTCATGGGAGTTCCTCTCCTTACCCATCCCGGAGGGAAGGGGCTGAAAATGGATACAGACCGTTCTGTTTGAAGCACGACTCATGCCAATTTGCTGCGATGCAAAAAACCAAACGGAATCAATCGCAGTCGCTGATCGATCACGCGCGATCGCGCGCCAACGCCGACTTCTCGATCAATTGCCCAGGCGCGCTGCACGGTTTTACAGCAAGCCCAATTGCTGGGGCGGGCGCGGCAGCGGGGCCGGCAACAGACCATTCGGTTTCCTCGATTTGCGATTTTTCGACGCGGACGCTATTGGGGTCGGACATGGATGTTGCGGCCCCCATCGCGAGCGATCCTGGCGCCGTTGGTGTCCCGCCACCGCGCGAGCGTTTGATCGAGAGCGCGCGGACGTTGTTCTGCCGCTATGGCATCAATTCGGTAGGCGTTGACGCCATCGTCGAAGCGGCCGGGACTGCCAAGACCACGCTGTACAAACTATTCGGCTCGAAGGACGGGCTGGTTGAAGCGGTCCTCGATCGTGAAGGCCGCATCTGGCGCGCGTGGTTCTTGGATGCCATCGACGGACCCGGCGGCAGCGCACGTGAGCGGCTAGACCGCATCGGCCCGGCGCTAAAGACGTGGTTTAGCCGCGAGGATTTCTTCGGCTGCCCCTTCATCAATGCGGTCGGCGAATCCGACAAAGCCGACGATCGCCTTCGCGCGTTGGCGATCGCGCACAAGAAGATCGTGCTGGAGCGCCTGTCGGCACTGTGCGCCGAAGCCGGCGATCCGGAGCCGATGCAGGCGGCCCACACGCTCGGCCTGATCATAGACGGCGCCATTGTGATGGCGCTGATCACCCGCGACACTTCGGCTGCGGAAGTAGCAAGCCGCGCCTGCGCAGCGTTCATGCGCCGTTGAACGTCGCCCGGTCTATTCGCCGCTTATCCCTCCTGCGCTGGATTGTGACGCGCGGCGCGCAGCGATCAAAGATCATGAACGCGCAAGTTTGTTTGTGAAGCCGTGCCGGCGGATTGTCTTTCAGCACTGAGGACATGTTCCGGCGAATATCAATTTTCTCGCAGTTTTCGAGGCGAAACTTTATCGTCTTCGCATCGTTCACTGCCATGACTCCGGCGTCAGGGAGCGAGTGCGCCGACAAATGAGCGCCAGGAAGCATAGATGAAGCTGTTCGAATGCCAGAATTGTGGGCAGCCCCTCTACTTTGAGAACACCAAATGCGAGAGTTGCGGCGCCCGTCTTGGCTATCTGCCTTTCGAAGCGACCGTCACGGCGCTGAGGCCGGCCGGCGAATCGACATGGCACGCGCTGGCCAAGCGCGGGACGCGCTATAAATTCTGCTCCAACGCCGGGCTTGGCGTTTGCAACTGGCTTATTGTCGCGCAAGAGCCGGACCAGTTCTGCATCGCATGCCGCCACAACCGCACAATCCCTAATCTGTCCGATCCGGAAAACCTTCGCCGCTGGCGATTGATCGAAGTGGCGAAGCATCGGCTGTTCTACACATTGCTCAAATTGCGCCTGCCGCTCGACGGCAAGAACAAGGACGGCAATCCGCTGACGTTCGATTTTCTTGATCCGGGCGCCGCCGTAGGGCCGCCGGTGATGACCGGCCACGCCAACGGCTTGATCACGCTCAACGTCGCCGAAGCCGACGACGCCGAACGCGAGCGGGTGCGTGGAAAGATGGGCGAGCTTTACCGAACGCTGCTCGGCCATTTCCGCCACGAGATCGCGCATTATTACTGGGACCGCCTAATCGCCGACACGCCAAAATTGGAAAGTTTTCGCCAGATATTCGGCGACGAGCGCGCGGACTACGCACAGGCGCTGCAATCGTACCACGCCAATGGCCCGCCGGCCGATTGGCGCCAGCATTTCATCTCCGCGTATGCCTCGTCGCACCCTTGGGAGGATTTCGCCGAGATCTGGGCGCACTACTTCCACATGGTCGATACGCTCGAAACCGCCAATGCCTTTGGTCTCGCGGTGCGGCCCAAATTATCCAAGAGCATGACGGCGCGCATCGATTTCGATCCGCTGTACGCCGAACTCGACCGCATCATCGAAGCTTGGTTGCCGCTCACCTTCGCGGTTAATTCGATCAACCGCAGCATGGGCGTGCCCGACCTTTACCCGTTCGTGTTGGGCCCGGCAATGATCGGCAAATTAAGCTTCGTGCACGACTGCATCCGTGAGCAGGCCCGAGGCAAGAGCACGCCGACCGGTAGAATGCGCGCCGTGGTTGCTGGCTTGCGCCAGCGTGTGCGATTTCCGAGCACGAGATAAATTCCTTGCTGCTATTCAATCGATCAGCTTGATATTGACGTTCTTGGCAAGCTGCAGCGTCGCCTCTCGATCAAGGCCTGTGCCCCGGCCGATCCGCCGGAATCCATTGACTACGGCCCGGAAATTGCATGGATGTTGTGATAAATCATCCGCCGGCAGTACATAACCATGTCGATCCTTGTCGGGCTTCATCATAATACGCGATACACCTACGACCGGCCGGTCATGCTGGGACCGCAGGTGGTGCGGCTGCGCCCCGGCCCGCAATGCCGAACGAGCGTTGCGAGCTACTCGCTCGCTGTGAAGCCTGCGCAGCACTTTGTGAACTGGCAGCAGGATCCCCACGGCAATTGGCTCGCGCGTTACGTTTTTCCGGAGAGGACGAAAGAGTTTTCGATCGACGTCGATTTAATCGCCGACTTGGAGGTGATCAATCCGTTCGATTTCTTCGTCGAGCCATATGCGGAAAACTGGCCGTTCGAATTTCCCAGCGAATTGCACGAGGACCTCGCGGCATTTGCCGAGCCCGAGCCGGCTGGTCCGTGTCTTACCGAATTTCTGCATTCGATTGCGCGCGAGAAACGCAACACTGTGGAATTTTTGGTCGAGCTTAACCAGCGTCTGCAACGAAAGATCCGCTACGTCATTCGCATGGAGCACGGCGTGCAGACGCCGGAGCAGACGCTCGCTTCGGGCGCTGGTTCTTGCCGCGACAGCGCTTGGCTCCTGGTGCAGATTCTCCGCCACATCGGGCTGCCCGCACGCTTCGTGTCCGGCTATTTAATCCAGTTGCGGCCTGACGTGAAACCTCTCGATGGCGCGGCAGGCGCAGCAGAGGATTTTACCGACCTGCATGCCTGGGCCGAAGTCTATCTGCCGGGCGCGGGTTGGATCGGGCTTGATGCCACCTCTGGATTGTTGTGCGGCGAAGGACACTTGCCACTTGCGGCGACGCCGCATTACCGCACCGCCGCGCCGATCTCGGGTCTCGTCGACCCGTGCGAGGTTGGTTTCAGCTACCAAATGAGCGTGGAGCGCATCGCCGAGCGGCCGCGCGTAACCGCGCCGTTCTCCGACGAGGCATGGGCCGCGCTCGATGCGCTTGGTGAAAAAGTCGACGCCGACCTCGCCGCGCGCGATGTGCGGCTGACCATGGGCGGCGAGCCGACTTTTGTTTCGGTGGACGACTATCAGTCCGCGGAATGGAACACCGAGGCGCTTGGTCCGCAAAAGCGCGTGCGCGCCGACGATCTCATCCGCCGCCTGCGCGATCGTTTCGCACCCGGCGGGCTTTTGCACTACGGCCAAGGCAAATGGTACCCGGGCGAGCCGCTGCCGCGCTGGGCGTTCTCGCTGTACTGGCGGCGCGACGGCGTGCCAATTTGGCGCGACGCTGCGCTTATCGCGCGCGAAGCAGATGCGCACAAACCTACGCCCCACGATGCACAGCTACTTGCCGAGGGGATTGCCGAACGACTGGGAATCATGGCGGATTACGTGCAGCCTGCTTATGAGGATCCGGCCGATCGGATGATCAAACAAGGTCTGATCCCGGAGAATATCGACCCGGCCGATCCCAAGATCGATGATCCGCTGGAGCGCGCGCGCATCTTAAGCCTGTTTGATTCTCAGCTCTCGCAACCGGCGGGATTTGTGCTGCCGGTGCAGCGCTGGACCGCTCAAGCGAAGCCCGGATGGTTGAGCGAAGTGTGGAAAACACGACGTGGCCATTTGATCCTGGTGCCGGGCGACTCGCCGCTTGGCTTTCGATTACCGCTGCAATCGCTGCCCTATCTGGCGCCGGTCGATTTTCCGCATCCGGTGCCAGCTGATCCGTTCGCCGAACGCCGGCCTTTGCAGGAGCCGCGCCTCGCACAAGCCGTCGTGCGCGCGAGGTTTGGCACTGGTGCTGACGTTATTGCAGCGCCGCTCGCCCCGGAGGCAGTCGTGTCGCAGTCGGCAGCCGGTTCGTTCGCGGCGGGGAGCGCCGGCCATCCGGTGCGCACGGCGCTGGCGATCGAGGTACGCGACGGACGCCTGTGCGTGTTCATGCCGCCGGTCGAGACGCTCAACGACTATCTCGAACTCCTCGCCACCGTCGAAGCGACCGCGGCCGAGCTCGAGATGCCTGTTCATGTCGAGGGCTATACGCCGCCGCCAGATCCGCGGCTCAATGTGCTGAAGGTCACGCCAGATCCTGGCGTAATCGAGGTCAATATTCATCCGTCGGCATCGTGGCGCGAAACAGTGGAAACCACTCGCGCACTTTACGAGGAAGCGCATCTGGCGCGGCTTGGTACCGACAAATTCATGATCGACGGCCGCCATACCGGCACCGGCGGCGGCAATCACATTGCGCTCGGCGGACTGGATGCCGCCGACAGTCCGTTTCTGCGCCGTCCCGATTTGCTCAAGAGCTTGGTGCTGTATTGGCAACGGCGGCCGTCGCTCTCCTATTTGTTTTCCGGTCTGTTTATCGGGCCAACCAGTCAGGCGCCTCGCGTCGACGAGGCGCGGCAGGATCTTCTTTACGAGCTTGAAATCGCGCTTGCCAAGGTGCCGCCGCCGAACGGAACCCAGAAAGCTCCGCCGTGGCTCGTCGACCGTCTATTCCGCAACATCCTGGCCGACATCGCGGGCAACACTCACCGCACCGAAATCTGCATCGACAAGCTGTTCAGTCCGGACAGCCCGACCGGCCGGCTCGGCCTGGTTGAATTCCGTTCCTTCGAAATGCCGCCGGATGAGCGTATGAGTTTGGCGCAGCAATTATTGTTGCGCGGGCTCATAGCTTGGTTTTGGCGCGCGCCGCTCGACGGCTCGCCGGTGCGGTGGGGCACCGCGTTGCACGACCGCTACATGCTCGAGCATTTTGTTTGGGCCGATTTCCTCGAAGTGTTGGATGACCTCGAGCGTGAAGGTTTCGCGTTCGATCCAGTCTGGTTTGATGCCCAGCGCCAATTCCGTTTCCCACTGTGCGGCAGGGTGCACCATTCCGGCGTCGAGATCGAATTGCGACAGGCAATCGAGCCTTGGTATGTGCTCGGCGAAGAGGGCCTCAACGGCGGCACGGTGCGCTTCGTCGATTCATCCGTCGAGCGGCTGCAAATCAAGGCCAGCGGCTTGAGTGAAGGCCGCCATGCAATCACATGCAACGGTCGCCGCGTGCCGCTCACCTCGACCGGACGCGCCGGCGAATTCGTCGCCGGCGTGCGCTTTAAAGCCTGGAATCTGCCGTCGTCGCTGCATCCGACGATCGGCGTCCACGCGCCGCTGACTTTTGACCTCGTCGATACCTGGAGCAAACGCTCGCTGGGCGGCTGCGTGTATCATGTGGCGCATCCGGGCGGACGCAATTATGAGAGCTTCCCGGTAAACTCCTTCGAGGCGGAGGCGCGTCGTCGCGCCCGCTTCCAGGCCCACGGCCATACCGCCGGACCAATCGAGCTGCCGCCGGTCGAACGTTCGCTCGAGTATCCGACTACGCTCGATCTGCGGCGTATAAACTAACCAAATGTCGCATGTCGGCCCAACCGGATAACGCCGTCGATCAAACAGATGCGAGCCTGCAACGGTTTGTTGCCGGCTATCGGCCTCTGCCGGGAATTTTCGACGAGATGATGGACCCGGCCGGGCGGGTGCGGGCACATTGGCAGCCGTTTCTGTCGATGCTCGGGGCGCTTGGCGGTGAGGAGATCAATCGCCGGTTTGCCGCGGCCGACCGCTACCTGCGCGATTCCGGCGTGTTCTATCGCGTCTATGAGGACGCGGCCGGCCTGGAGCGGCCCTGGCCGCTCAGTCATATCCCGCTGCTGATCGAGCCGACCGAATGGCGCGATCTCGTGGCCGGGCTTACTCAGCGCGCCGAGTTGCTTGAAGCGGTGCTGGCGGATTGTTACGGCCCGGCCACGCTGACCGGTGAAGGGCGTCTGCCGGCGGCGCTGGTCGCCGGTAATCCAGAATTTTTGCGGCCGTTCGTCGGCGTTGCGCCGCCTGGTGGCGCGCACCTGCGATTTTACGCGGTGGATATAGGCCGCGGCTCCGACGGACGCTGGTGGGTACTCTCGGATCGGACTCAGGCGCCTTCGGGTGCCGGATACGCGATCGAAAACCGGCTGGCGCTGTCGCGCGCTATTCCCGACATTTACCGCACGACCGGGGTCGAACGCGTCGCTCCGTTCTTTCAGGCGTTCCAGAGCGAGCTGTTCGCTCTGAATCGTCAGGATGATGCGCGCATCTGTTTGCTCACACCCGGGCCGATGAACGAGACCTATTTCGAGCATGCTTATCTCGCGCGTTATCTGGGGCTCCTTCTGGTCGACGGCGAGGATTTGATCGTCCGCGATGACGGAGTGTTCATCCGCACCGTCGCCGGTTTGCGCCGCACGGAAGTACTGGTGCGTCGGATCGATGCCGATTTTTCCGACCCGCTTGAACTCAACGCCGCCTCGCGCCTGGGCGTCGCCGGACTGATCCAAGCGGTGCGTGATGGCAAAATCATCATCATCAATTCGCTCGGGGCCGGCTTGGTGGAAGCCAGGGCGATGTTGGCATTCCTTCCAGCTTTGGCGCCGGCTGTGCTCGGCGCCGACCTGAAAATGCCGAACGTCGCCACCTGGTGGCTCGGCCGCGCCGACGTACGCAAGGAAATGATCGAGCGACTGGACGAAGTGGTCGTCGCTGCTGCCTTCACCGAGTCGATGGCTGGAATGCCGTTTTCTGGCGAAGCGTTGGGCACCAAACTCGGCGACGCGCAACGGCAGGAACTCGTCCGTTCAATTCGCGATCGCGGCGTCGACTACGTCGTGCAGGAAGCGGTGACGCTGTCGAGCATGCCGGTTTGGCGCGATGGCCGCTTGCAGCCGCGGCCGTTCACCTTGCGCCTCTTCCTCGCCAAAATTGGCGAGCGCTGGCAGGTCATGCCCGGCGGTTTCGTCCGGATCGCCGAACATGGCGATGCACACGCGGTCAGCCTGCAGCGCGGTGCAGCCACCGCCGATGCGTGGGTGCTTACACACGGCCCAGTCGGCGACACGACGTTATTGCCACACCCGGAACGGATGCCGGTGCAGCGAGCGGCCGGACTCCTTCCAAGCCGCGCCGCCGACAATCTGTTCTGGGTCGGCCGGTACGTCGAGCGCGCCGAGGCGACGCTGCGGCTCGTGCGCGCGATGATCAATCGCATTGCCGAAGGCTACGATGCGGCGGCACCGGTCATCTCCAGCATCGCGGCCTTGCTCGAGGCTTGGAACGCGATTCCGGCCGACAGTCAAAAGGCCTCCGTCGTTTTCATGGCGCGGGCTGCGCTCATGCGCTCTGATTTGCAAGGATCGCTGCCCTACCTGGTCGGCTCGGCCCGCTCGGCCGCATCCGTCATTCGCGACCGTTTCTCTCCCGATGCTTGGCGGGCGCTTAGCGATCTCGCAACGCTGGCTAGCGCGCAGTTGTCCATCGGCCCATCGGAAAGCGCGATGACGGACCGTGTCGAAGCTGGCTTGCGTATCGTCGCGGCGCTCTCCGGGCTGGCGCAGGAGAATATGAGCCAGCGCGCCGGCTGGCGCTTCCTCGAACTGGGCCGCCGCATTGAGCGTGCGCTGGTCACCTGCCGGCTGGTGCGCTGTTTCGCGCTTCCGATCAACGTGGACGGAGGCCTCGACGTGCTGCTTGAGCTTGCCGACAGTCAGATTACCTATCGGCAGCGTTATCTGATGATTGCGGCGCCGGTGCCGGTCATCGATCTCGTCATGCTCGACCCCAATAATCCGCGATCCGTCGTGTTTCAGTTCGATCGGATCGAGGCGCATCTCGCCGCCCTGCCGAAGAGTAGCGGCGGTCGACTGTCGCCAGTGCAGCAGATTGCGGCTTCCATCGCCACCCGCCTGCGCACGGCGGAAGCCGCCTCGATCGACAGCGAGCTGATCATGGACATCGAGCAGGCGCTGATGAAATTATCCGACGCGATCGGCGCTGCTTATCTGATCAATACTGAACGCTCGGATTTCGAATGGGAGGCGCTGGCGTGATCTACGACGTGCGTCAGACGACGACCTGCGGTTATGCCTCGCCCGTGGCGCATGCCCATCACGTGCTGCGGCTAACGCCTGTACATCGAGATGGCCAGCGCGTGCATGTCGCCGCGCTGCAGATTCTACCCGAGCCGACCCGTCGCCGCGAGGGCGCGGACTTTTTCGGCAACCGGCTCACCTGGATCGAGATCGAGGAGCCGCACGAGACGCTGACGGTGAGACTTGCTGCGCGGGTCGCCGTCGATTCGATTGCCGAGACCCAGCCGCAGTCAACACCGTGCTGGGAGGACGTCCGCGAAGAAGGCTTTGCAGCAAGCGACATCGGGCTGCTGTCACCGGCGCATTTTCTTTTCCCAAGCCGGATGGTGTCGCTCGATCCGGAAATCTGCGACTACACGCGGGAAAGCTTTCCCCCCGGGCGCCCTATCTTTGACGGCGCAATCGATTTGATTACACGGCTCAAGGCCGACATTGTCTATGAGATCGGAGCCACCACGGTCACCACCACGCCTCCGATGTCGTTCGCTCTGCGTCGCGGCGTCTGTCAGGATTTCGCTCACATAATGATTTCCGGGTTGCGCGGAATCGGTCTCCCTGCCGCCTACGTCAGCGGCTACTTGCGCAGCGCGCCGCGAGCCGACGCGACGGGCTTGCACGGTAGCGAGGCAATGCACGCATGGGTGCTCTTGTGGTGCGGCGCATCCGCCGGCTGGATCGGACTTGATCCCACCAATGCGATACTGGTGAAGGAGGAGCATGTGATGCTCGCCATCGGCCGCGACTATACGGATGTCGCCCCGGTCGACGGGGTGATCGTCGGCTCCCGAGGGCAGCGGATGGAGGTGTCCGTCAGCGTGACGCCAGTGACCTGATAGCCATGCGCAACGGCCAGCGGTAGGTGGTGACCGGAACGCGCGTCAAACGAAACATGGCTAATAAAGATCGGCCAATCAAACCCTCAAAACATAGCAATTGGGTTCGGCAAAGCTGCGCCCAATCAACAATATCAAGCCGGGTCGCCGATCAGAAGGAGGCCGCTAGCGCTACTCTCGTGTATTGGTATCTATAGAAATCCTTTACATCTATAGGTGGCATAATGGCCACATGCTCATAGACGATGTTGAAGAACTCATTCGCAAAGCGCCTGGTTTGACCGCGACCGAGTTGGCGGAAAGGCTGTTCGGCATCGACGGCCATCACGCGCGGGTGAGCGCCGAATGTCGGCTGTTGGTGCATTTCAAACGTGCCGAGCGGCGTGGCTCCGGAGGGCCGGCCGATCCCTATAGATACTTCCCGGCATCATCCTAACGGCAGCCGATTTTGGTCACCTCTGAATGATGCGCAGATGCGGAAACCTGTGCAAAAAGAACCGCTCCCAGATCGGCTCGAAAAGCCGCGATGCCTGGTGTTGAGCGACGGGCGACAAGACCTGGGAGTTTTGAGCCCGCTCAATCCAGTTTAATATTAGCCAATCGGATTACTTTGGCCCACTTATCAGTCTCGGCAGTAATGAGCTTTTCGAATTCGGATGGAGAAAGTGTGAGCACTGTGCCGCCGAGGCTGGTGAGGCGCGTTTGGATGGAGTGATCCGCGATGGTCGAATTGATCGCCAGGCTAAGCTTGTCGACGATCGCGGACGGCGTATTCTTCGGGGCTCCGATGCCATAGAATGCGCTTGCCTCATAGCCGTCAACAAATTCCGCCACCGTCGGCAGGTTCGGTAAGGTATTAGAACGAGTTGTGGCCGTCGTTGCTAGGGCGCGTACCTTATGCTCCGTGATTAATTCCATCGCGGCCGGCAAAGAGTTGAAGCACAGTTGGATTTGCCCGCCCATTAAATCGCTCAATGCTGGCGCGTCACCGCGATATTGCACGGTGACCATATTGATGCCGGCCATCGCTTTGAACAATTCGCCGGCCATGTGAGGACCACTGCCCTTGCCGGGAACACCCATGCTGATCTTGCCCGGATTGGCCTTCGCATAATCTACAAGTTCAGGGACTGTCTTCGCCGGGAAAGAAGTATTGACGACGATTACGAAGGGCACGCGAACGATGGTTGCAACGGGTGCAATGCCGCGAATGAAATTGAAGTCGAGCTTGTCGTAGAGGGTCGCGTTGATCGCAGCCGGCGGTCCAACGAAAAGCAGCGTGTAGCCGTCCGCTGGCGCACTAATGACCGCCTCGGTGGCAATATTGGTGCCGGCTCCAGGCCTGTTCTCGACAACGAATGACTGACCGAGCCGCTCCGACAGCCCCTGGCCGACAAGGCGCGCGATAATGTCGGTAGCACCTCCGGCCGCGAACCCCACGATGATGCGCACAGGCCGAGTAGGGTAGTCGAGTGCCCATGCGATCCGCCGCGCAAAGAACGAAAAAGCCGTACTAACAACTCCAAACAAGAAGGTCCTTCGGTGGACAAGGTGCATGGCGATTCCTTGGGCTGGTTGCCGCAATCTTCAGCGCTGCCGACATACTGAGGCTGCTTACGAGGAGAGCGTCGGCGAATTTATTTGTGGTTGATGACAGATAAGAGACGGTCGTCAGCCAGCTCCCTTGGGGGCTGAAAGTGCTAAAATAGCGGCTCGAATGAACGCACTCTCCGCGCGGGTGCGCTGTCCAGTAAATCGGCAACTGCAAGTGAGCGGCGGTCTTTTGCGGGAGCTTTTACGGACCTTGGCGTTGATGGTTCAAATGGAAGGCCGCGCTGCGGCTTCATGCAGAAATTTGACAAGCGCCTCGCCCGCCACCGCTATGGGTCCATCATTGCAGAGCAGGTGTAGTCCTTCGAGCGGCAAGGATACATCACGGTCGAGGCGTGCGCGGATCGCACGTTCATCCTCGCGCCCTCGTGCCATCAGTCGTGCGGCACGTATTTCGGCCGGCGCATCGATCATGAGTCCGAGGAGATTGGGATAACGCGCCTTCGCCAGCGGCCAGGCTGCGCGCGAGCCGCTGACCACGACGGCAAAGCCGCGCTCGAGCCACAGGTCGATCTCCGCGCTAATGCCGTACCAGAATCCGTGGCTATGCCAGGTCAACGCGAAGAGCCCGGATTCGCGGCGTGCTAAGAATTCGGGCTCGCTCAGCGTGATGTGATTTTCGCCGCTGGACTCGGCCGGACGCGTTATGAAGCGATGGGCAAAGATTACGGCCGCAGGGTCGACACGTGCGCGCGCATAATCGAGTAGCGTATCCTTACCGGCGCCCGATGGCCCCATCACGTGGACGAGACGGCCTTGCATCTCAGGCATTAGGGGCGGGGTCATATTTCGCAGCGAATTCGGCGGCTCCCAGAGCGCGAAAATCCTGCAACGTTGCGACCAGCTTGTCTTTGGACCAGTCCCACCAGGCGATCCGTAACAAAGCTGCCTCAAGCTTCTTATCGAACCGTCTGCGAATAACCCGCGCGGGTACTCCGACGACAATGCCATAGGCGGGAACGTCACGCGTCGCTACGGCGCCGGCGCCCACCACGGCACCGGTCCCGATAGTGATGCCCGGCATCAGGATCGCACCGTGACCGATCCACACGTCGGGCCCGATCGTGACCCGGTGAGCACGCCGCCACGCGAATATTTCGTCGTCGTCGCGCGCGTCGAGCTTATGCGAATGGCTGCGATATGTGAAATGGTGCTGGCTCGCCCGCCACATCGGATGGTTGGTTGGATTGATGCGAACCGCAGCCGCAATATTGCAGAACTTGCCGACGTCGGTGTTGTAGATGTCGCAGTCGCGAGCCGTGTAGGAGTAATCGCCGAAGTCGCTGTCAATGAGGCGGGTATTTGGACCGAGCACTGTCCATGCGCCCAAGCGGCTCCGCCTTACCGCGGAGGTAGGATGGATCATGGGCGTTTCGGTCATGCCCTCTGGCGTCTGCCAGGGATCGTCGAAGTCGCCAAAATCGACAGGGGTCATCCTCACACTCACGCAACGCGCTCGCCGCCGCGCCACGTGGCGCGGACGACAGGGATGCCATCATGCTTGCTGACACGTACGAGATCGGCGCGCAGTCCCGGCGCCAGCACGCCGCGATCATTCAAGCCGACAGCGGCTGCCGGATTGGCGCTTACCGTAGCCATCGCTGCCGGCAGGGCAAAGTCCAAATCGTCGTGTAGAACGAAGGCAGCTTGCAGCAGCGCAACCGGCACATAATCGGAAGACAGAATGTCGAGGAGCCCGGCGCGCGCCAAGTCGCGGGCCGAGGCATTGCCCGAATGAGAGCTGCCGCGCACGACATTGGGCGCGCCGCCGACGACAAAAATTTCGGCTGCGCGTGCCGCCTGCGCCGCTTCAAGAGTGGTTGGGAATTCGGCGATTGCCACGCCTGCCTCGACGGCTTCGGCGACATGCGCGGGCGTAGCGTCATCATGACTGGCAAGCTTGACCGAACGAGCACGCGCCGCGGCGATGACCGCATCGCGGTTGCTCCGCGCATAAAGCTCCTGATCGCGCTTGCGTTCGGTAACGAACGTGGCGAGTTCAGCGTCGGACAATTGGTATTTGCCTTGATAATAGACCTTATACTGCTCCATGGTGACGAACTGACGCTGCCCCGGCGTGTGGTCCATCAACGACATCAATCCGATCAGCGGGTGCTCGGCAAGTCCGGCGATCATCTCTTTCAAACGGGAATGGGACAGTTCGCAGCGCAGGTGCAGCCGGTGCTCGGCGCGCAACATGCCTCCTTGCTGCGCCTTGGTCACCGCCTCGATCATCGCGTCCAGACGCGCGAGCCGGTCTCCGCCCCGCTGGATGTCGCCTACCGCGATTGCGTCGTAAACGGTTGTTATGCCCGAAGCCGCCATCTGTGCGTCATGCGTAACCACGGCGGAAAGCGCCGGCCAACGCACTGCCGGGCGCGGCGTCGCCGCGTGTTCGAGATTGTCAGTGTGCAGCTCGATGAGTCCCGGCAGCAAATAATCGCCGGCAAAATCGATTGCGCCCGCGGCGGCGCTCGGCCTCGCGGCCGGCTCGATTGCGGCAATGCAGCCGTCGCGCACGACGAGATCACCGCAGATCACCTCGTCCCGCATCACGATCTGCGCGTTAGTGGCAATAAGCTCACTCATGCGGCCTCACTTCGCTCCGGCAAACTGAAAATGCGCGTTGCAACGCTGCTGCGAGCCTCGCCGTCGTGGAAAGTACCCACCATCGCGGTGCCGGCGGCTCTGCGCGCGGCAAGAAGCGCCACCACCCGGGAGCGGTTCTCCGCATCGAGCGAGGCGGTGGGTTCGTCGAGCAAAAGGATCGGATGTTCGGCGATCAGCGCGCGGGCGATGTTGACGCGCTGCTGCTCACCGCCCGAAAAGGTGGCCGGCGGAATACGCCACAGCGTCTCGGGAATGTTGAGCCGGCGCAGCATGTCCGCGGCCCTTCCGCGCGCCGTTTCCTGCGGCGTACCGGTGAGAAGGAGCGGTTCGGCGACGACATCGATCGCCGGAACGCGCGGCACCGCGCGCAAGAACTGGGCGACGTAGCCGATGGTGCGCTCGCGCAGGGCCAGCGTCTGCCGTGGCGTTGCGGTGGCGACGTCGACGACTTCGCCGCCGTGACGAACCAGAATCTGTCCGCTGTCGCAGCGGTAATTGCCGAAGATCAACTTCAGCACGGTCGATTTGCCAAGACCCGAGCGGCCGTCGAGCACGATGCATTCGCCGGCCTCGACCGCGAAGCTTATTGCGGACAAAACCGACAGGCGCACGCCGCCTTGCAGATGCATGGTGAAGCTCTTGCCGACTTCGCGGAGTTCGAGCGCGGCTTTCATGACTGCCTCAAGGCTGCAGGATCGAAG
>DATJTL010000321.1:0-18842 GCA_035503415.1 Xanthobacteraceae bacterium | reverse complement strand
TCGAAATAGGGCTTGAGACCCTTGAGGATCTTGATCGTGTCCGGAACCGTGGGCTCGGTGACGTCGATTTTCTGGAAGCGCCGCACCAGCGCGCGGTCCTTCTCGAAATACTGCCGGTATTCCTTGTAGGTGGTCGAGCCGACGCAACGCACAGTGCCCGACGCAAGCGCCGGCTTGAGCAGATTCGACGCGTCCATCGCGCCGCCGGACGTGGCGCCGGCGCCGATCACGGTGTGGATCTCGTCGATGAACAGGATGGCGCCCGGATAGCCTTCCAGCTCCTTGATGACCTGCTTGAGCCGCTCCTCGAAATCGCCCCGGTAGCGGGTACCGGCCAGGAGCGTGCCCATATCGAGGGCGAATACGGTGGCGTTGCGCAGTACGTCGGGCACCTCGCCGTGGACGATGCGGCGCGCCAACCCCTCGGCGATCGCGGTCTTGCCGACGCCGGCCTCGCCGACAAACAGCGGGTTGTTCTTCTGCCGGCGGCACAGCACCTGGATGGTGCGGTTGATCTCTGCCTCGCGGCCGATCAGCGGATCGATCTTGCCCTCGCGCGCCTTCTTATTGAGGTTGACGCAATAGGCATCGAGCGCGTCGACTTTCTTCTTCTGCTCGTCGCCCGACTTGGCGTCGTTCTCCTCGTCAGCGCCGCGCACCGGACGTGATTCCGACATGCCCGGCCGCTTGGCGATGCCGTGGCTGATGTAATTGACCGCGTCGTAACGCGTCATGTCCTGCTCCTGCAGGAAATACGCGGCATGGCTCTCGCGCTCGGCGAAGATGGCGACCAGCACATTGGCGCCGGTGACTTCTTCGCGGCCAGAGGACTGCACATGGATGACGGCGCGCTGGATGACACGCTGGAAGCCGGCGGTGGGCTTGGAATCCTCGGCTCCGTCAGTGACGAGATTGTCCAATTCCGATTCGAGGTAGGCGACGAGACTTCTGCGCAGCTTCTCAAGGTCGACGTTGCATGCCCGCATCACTGCGGCGGCGTCCTGGTCCTCGATCAACGCCAGCAGCAGATGCTCAAGCGTGGCGTATTCGTGGTGGCGTTCGTTGGCGAGCGCCAAGGCACGATGGAGAGACTGTTCCAGGCTGCGCGAGAAAGTGGGCATTTCATATTCTCATCGTTGTTAACGGGCACTCCCCCCAGAGATCACTTCTTCTCCATTATGCACTGCAGAGGATGCTGATGCTTGCGGGCAAAGTCCATGACCTGCGTCACTTTGGTCTCTGCCACCTCGTAGGTAAAGACCCCGCATTCGCCGATTCCATGCTGGTGCACGTGCATCATGATGCGCTGCGCCGCCTCATGGTCCTTGTTGAAAAACCGCTCGAGCACGAGAACGACGAACTCCATCGGCGTGTAGTCGTCATTGAGCAGGAGAACCCGGTAGAGGTTCGGCCGCTTGGTCTGCGGCCGCGTCTTGGTAATGACCGAGGTGCCCGGACCACTCTGATCGCCTTTGCGTTTGCGGTCATCGTCAGCCATGCGCGGCGGATGTTGCACGGTATCGTCGTTCGGCGGCATTTTCGCGTCTATCGTCCAAACTTGCCCGTGATGCGGACTCCCATCGACTTCCGAAGGGTTCGCCTCCCGCGCAGTGCCGATATCTTATCATAATGATTGAGCGGCGCGCCCGCCAGATCGAAGAAGCCGCTACGATCACCGGACAGCGGACCATTACGCCTCCTTCGCCGACGCGTTTACGCGCCGCGCCAGCGCGCAAGGCGACACGCCAGCAACGCCGAAATTGTGGCAATCGATCCCCCGCCGCCGGCAATTTTTTGCCTGGTGCGCTGCTTGCAGCCGCCTTGCGGCGAATTGGTGCGCCGCTGGCGACTCTGATATTTTGCGCCTAGGCGGTTATGGGGGCGGCTGCAGGAGGAGGCGAGGATGAGCGACCCCGCACGCCGCGCACGAGTCCAGCGCGAGCTGGAGCAAGACTTTATTCCCGACTACGACGCGCTCAACATGCCATCGGCCGACAAGCGGTCAGCCTATGCGCTTGAGCACATTGCGTTCCGCGTCGGGCGCATCGAGCAAAGTCTCTCCCGCCTCGCGGCTGCTATCGAGTCGATGCTCGCCAAGGGCTGACGGCGCCTGACGGCGGCCGCAGTCGCTTCACTTCGAGACTTTGGCGAAGGCGCCTTCGAACGGCTTATAGGCTTCCTTGGCGAGATCGACGTAGAGCTCGCCGAGCTTGGTCGCCTCGGCGACGAAATCCTCGTACGAGGATTTCACATACTCGCTCTGGACCTCCATCGCCTTGTCCAGGCTTTTGGCGCCCATGAGCTTCTCCCATGCGGCGGCGCAGCCTTCGGTCGATTTCTTCGAATAATCGACGACCTCTACGGCGATCGCCTGCGCGCCCTTGGTCCAGGCACCGAATGAGGCGAGCGTCATATCAACGCTCTTTTTGCCCATCTTCTCCATGTCTTCGTTGGTCATGTGAACCTTCCTTGCGGATTCGCCCTACCGCACGACACGGTTATTCCTTGCGGACGGCCTGCCTTGAAAAGGCCGCTTCGCCCGTCAACACTATTTATAGTGCAGTGCACAAAAAATAGCAACGGCATTAACGCAGTGCACACCGCTGGGCGACGGCTTAACTCTTTCGCAACGGCGTTCACCTAGCGTGATTGACCGTGTCGTTTGGGTGACTCCGGTCTTCGAGGGCTTTGCCTCTCTTGTGCGGCGACCATGCCGGCAAATGCCGGTTCTCCCGCCCAAGAGAAGCGACGTCCCCGACGAACAAAAAGGGGTGAGTCCCTCAAAGGGACTGTGCAGATTCAGGGACGGGGTGGGTAATGAGTTGGGCGAGTAACGAGGCCCGGCAGGGGCTTCGCAGTTGCGTCTTGGCTC
Organism: Xanthobacteraceae bacterium; assembly: GCA_035503415.1. Taxonomy (GTDB): domain Bacteria; phylum Pseudomonadota; class Alphaproteobacteria; order Rhizobiales; family Xanthobacteraceae; genus BOG-931. The sequence continues at coordinate 15,970 of DATJTL010000321.1, read as the reverse complement.
TCGCCGCGATCGCCGCGGCTCTCAGCATCACCACCGATACGGCGGTCGCGCGGCATCATCACCGCTCGCACGTCCATTCGTCCCGCCACGCAGGCGTGGCCGAAGTTTACGCGCCGCCCACAGCCTCGATCATGGTCGATGGCAACACCGGAGCGGTGCTCGAGGAGTCCAATCCGGATGCGCCGCGCCATCCGGCCTCGCTCACCAAGGTCATGACGCTCTACCTTTTGTTCGAGCGGTTGGACGCCGGAAAGATCCGCCTCGATTCCCCGCTCCAGGTTTCCGAACATGCCGCCGAGCAGGCTCCGACCAAGCTCGGTCTCAAGCCTGGCCAAACCATTTCGGTCGAGGACGCGATCAAAGGGATCGTCACCAGGTCGGCAAACGACGCCGCCGTCGTCATCGCGGAAAACCTTGGCGGCAGCGAACAGGCATTCGCCAAGCTGATGACGCAGAAGGCGCGCGCGCTGGGCATGAGTCGTACTACCTATGTCAACGCTTCCGGCCTGCCCGACGACGATCAGATCACCACGGCGCGCGATCAGGCGTTGCTTGGACGCGCGATTCAGGACCGTTTCCCGCGCTATTACCGGTTCTTCTCCACCACGTCCTTCGTGTTCCGCGGCGAGACAATCCGTGGGCATAATCATCTGCTCGGATCGGTGCCCGGCGTGGACGGCATCAAGACCGGATTCACCGACGCTTCCGGCTTCAACCTCCTCACCTCAGTGCACCGCGACGGCCGCTATCTGGTTGGCGTGGTGCTCGGCGGCCGCTCCGCATCCGAGCGCGACGCCCACATGCGCGCACTGATCGCCTCTAACATCATGCTTGCCTCGGCACGCCGCGGCGCGCCGATCGTCGCCGCGCAGGCGCAGACGAAAGCCGAACCGCAAATCGCCTTCGCGAACGTCATGGCAAAAGAGTTTGCCAGCGAAACGCTGCCGACGCGCCCGGTGCGCCCCGATCCGAGGCCGACCGCAAGTACCGATCAGCACCCGGTTGTCGGCTCGACCGACCCGATCCGACCGGTGGTCGTCAAGACTATTTCCTTTCACACCGTAACGGTGCGCTCGCCGACGATGAAAGCTATGCCGGTGCTGGTGCCGATGAACGAGCCGGCGCAACCGGCTCTCGCGCAGCCTTCAATACAAGCGCAGACACCGCCCGCCGGCGAACCGTCGCGCATGATCATGGCCGCGGTGGAGCCCGCACAGATCGCGGCTCCAGCTCCCGCTCCAAAGAAGGCCGAGCGCGCGCGGATCGAGTTGACCAAAGCTGAGCCGGTTAGATTCGCCGAGACCAATCCTGCGCCGCAGGCACAGCCGCACGCCCATAGCGGCTGGGTGATCCAGATCGGCGCTTACGGCGGCGAGGACGAGGCGCGGCAGCATTTGAACCTGGCGCAAAGCAAACTGCATACGGCGTTCGCGGCCGCCGATCCCTTCACCGAGCGCGTGCAAAAGGGCGACACCACTTTCTATCGCGCGCGTTTCGCCGGCTTCGACAAAGCGACAGCGGAAGCCGCCTGCCGCCAGCTCAGGCGCAGCGACTTCGCCTGCATGGCGCTGAAGGATTAGAGCACGATCGGTTCACTTTGATCCGAGTGACGCCCCGCAGCGGACGCACTCAGGCAAGGATGAGAACCACGCGGGGAATAGTACAGCAGGAATCCTCAGCGATGGCGGCGAAGAAGAGCATCCTTGGCGGCGTTGACGCGGGCCGCGAGATACGTCGAGCCCCCCTGGTCGGGATGCAATTTCTTCATCAACGACCGGTGGGCGCGCGTGATCTCCTGCGCGTTGGCGCCGGGCTCAACGCCAAGGATCTGATAAGCTTCCTGTTCAGTCATTTTGCCGCCACTCGGCGACCGCGGCCCGTCCCCCGATGCCGCATCGCGCTGCGCGTACTCACGCCAGCCGGCCTGCCCGCCGTTAGAATAGTAAACGGTCGGCCATAGCCGAATTCGGCCCAGCAGCCCGAGGCCAAAGACGCCAACCGGTATCGCAGCCACAAATTCTCCGCGCACCAAGAGAAAAACGGCAAAGATCAGCGCGGCGTAACCGCCGATGGAGCGAAGGATCCGCGCGGCCTGCTTTGGGTCGGCCTTGGAGAAGGCATTAGCGGCCCAAAGGACCAGGATCAGGACAACAACCCCAAAAAGGAATGGCATGCGCGTTTGACCGGTCTTCCGCTTACGGCACTTTTGAAGCGATTGGCGCCGTTATCACCCATCATTGGGGTTATTGCGGCAGGCTTTGCGAGCCTTGGGGTAAAGTGGCGCTATCTGAGGATAGGCGCAATGGCACCCTCGCCTTACTCGGCGAGCAAACCGTGGGTTTCGAGCGGCATTTCGGCGGCGGCGATCCATTCTGCCCGGGCGGCGGCGCGACGCCTGCCGCGCGCGTCGACCGGCAGCTTCAGGGCTTCGATCAAGGCCCTGACCTCGTCGCGCGCAGTTGCATGGGAGACGGTTGGCCGCTGGCCGAGAGTGTCCTCGGTCAGTTCGTCGAGCGCCGTCAGCCCGCGGGGAAAAAGCTCCCGATACACCAGCCGCTCGGAGAACCCATCGGCAGCGCGAAAGCCGAGCCGCCGGGAAAGCTCCTCAACCCCCTCGCCGACCAGCCGCTTGTTGCGCGAGCCGAGAGTGGACAGACGGTTGCGCAGCACCACCCAGTCGATCAGGCCGCCGTCCACCAGGCGGCGCTGCCGGCGCGCCTCGCGCACCATTTCGGCGTAATGGCTCACCCCGGTGACCTCGAACGTGGTCGGGTCGACCCTGCCGAGCACGTCAAAATCGACAAAGCTGTCGTTGAGCGGCGTGATCAGCGTATCTGCCATCGAATGGGCGAGCCGCATCAGGTAGGAATCGGTGCCGGGCGTGTCGACAACGATGAAGTCGTGAGTGTTCTCGACCGTGCTCACGGCGTCAGCGAAGACAGCAAATTCCTGCGCCTCGACTTCGTCGATACGAAGTCCGGCGCCGCGTGCAACGCAAAAATGCACGGGAACGTCAAGCTTAACGCGGGCGCGCGCGGCCCAATCGCGGCGGTTTTCAATGTAATGGGTGAAACTCTTCTGCCGCGAATCCAGATCGACGGTGGCGACGCGCTGGCCGGCCTGCAGCAGCGCGACCGCGACGTGCATCGCCGTGGTCGATTTCCCAGATCCGCCTTTTTCATTGCCGAGGACGATGACGTGCGCCGAATTCGGCTTGCCGACATCCGTCTGCATCAACATGGAAACGCGGCCCCTGCGTGGCACGCCGTTCTCAGGCTTGCAACGCGTGCGGTCAAGATACAGCATCGCATCGGATAAGTTAATCATTAACCACGCGGCGCGACCAAGAAAGTCTGCACTGTGCCCGCGCAGCAACGCTCGAACATGACGATGGCAAAAAGATCGAACAGAGCACACCGTCTCCCGCACATCATAAGCAAATTGCCGGAGCTTAAGCGCGTCATCGCCGAGCTGCGGGCGGAAAAGACGAAGAAACAAAAGAAGACGATCGCGCTCGTTCCGACCATGGGTGCACTGCACGAAGGCCATCTTTCGCTCATTCGACTGGCGCGGCGCCGTGCCGACACGGTCGTTGTCTCGATCTTCGTTAATCCGGCGCAATTTGCCCCGCACGAGGATTTTGGCAGCTACCCGCGCACCTTTGAGGCCGATCTCGCCGCGCTGGGTGCAGAGCGGGTCGATCTCGTCTGGGCGCCTTCGGTGGAAACCATGTATCCCGCAGGCTTCGCCACCAAGATCGTGCCGGAAGGGCCGGCGCAGGCCGGCCTTGAAGACGCCTTCCGGGCGCATTTTTTTACCGGCGTTGCCACGGTCGTCGCAAAGCTGCTCATTCAATGCGAGCCCGACATCGCGATTTTCGGCGAAAAAGACTACCAGCAGCTCAAGGTGATCACCCGGCTCGCGTGCGACCTTGACCTGAAGACGCGGATCGTCGGCGCGCCGATCGTGCGTGAGCCCAGCGGGCTCGCGCTGTCCTCCCGCAACGTCTACCTGACGCTGCATGAGCGCGCCGCCGCGCCCCTACTGCATGGGGTGCTGACCGATTGCGCGAAAAGGATCGCCTCCGGCGAGCCCGTAGCCGCGGTTCTCGAACGCGGCCGTTCGACAATCTCGCTTGCCGGCTTTGCCCTCGATTATCTCGAAGCCCGCCACGCCGACACGCTGGCGCCCGTCGCCTCAGCCGCAGATGGCCCGATCCGGCTCCTCGTTGCGGCGCGGATCGGCAAGACGCGGCTGATCGACAATCTGGCGGCGTAGGGAAAACCCTGCAGGTCCGAGGCGGAGCGAGTCTATACGGCCTCGAGATGCGGAATCTGCGGTCGTTCGCCCTCTGCCTTGCCGCTGATCGGCGGCTTCGGCAGTCGCGCCTCGCCGCGCTCCATGACGAAGGTGTGGGCGAGCGAATACCAGGGCACGGTCACGTCCGCCGCGGGAGCGCGCTCACTCGCGTCGTGGCCGATATACTTGCCGATCAGGTGGCGGGTGACACCGAACTGCACATCGGTCTCGATGTGCGGATCCTCCGGATCGTAAAGCTGCGAGATGAGCGTCTTGAAGCCAGGCTTGTAGACCAGGAAGTGCAGATGCGACGGCCGCATGTTGTGCCGGCCGGCCGCGCGCAGCAATTCGCCGACCGGACCGTCGATCGGGATCGGATAACCGGCGGGCTTGACGCTGCGAAAGCTGATGCGCCCGTTGCTGTCGGTGACAAACTTGCCGCGCAAATTCATCTCGGCCTGGAGCGGATCCTGGTTCTCGTAAAACCCCTCCGGCGAGGACTGCCAGATGTCGACCTCCGCGCCCTCCACCGGCTTGCCGGCGGTATCGAGAAATGTGGCATCGACGAACAGGGTGGGACCGGGCGTTGGCGAGCGCACAATGGAGCCGCCGTTGGGGGTCGCCGGCGAGTCCATGCGCCAGAACGGACCGAGCATGTTGGCGTCGGTCTCGGTCTTGCCGTTGTCGCCGTTGTTGAGGAGGCAGATCAGCGGCGACAGACCGAGCGAGCCCGCCATCAACACGGCTTCATTATGGGTCTCGTTGGAGCGCTGGCCGAGCGCCACCACATAGGCCATCGCGGTGTGAAATTCATGCTCGGTCAGTTTCACCTCGCGGGCAAAGTCATGCAGATGTCGGACAAGGGCCCCCAGGATCTCGCGCAGCCGCGGATTCTTGGTGCGCGCATATTCGCTCAGCACCGCCTTGGTGACGTCCTTCTCGCTTTCGATAATCATGCTCTTGCTCCGCAATCCATGGGCGGTACTGCCGGACACAGATTTTACGTGATCACCCCGACGGACGCCATGCAGCGACCTCAGAGCGGACCGCCCTACATGAGGCCGAGTTCGCGCAGCTCCCGTCGCAGCTTCTCCGGCATCGCAGCCGCTCCGGGTGCGGCCTTGTCGAGATCGTGGGGGGCATCGGCGTCTTGCAGGTAGCGCCAGCCTTGGAACGCGCGATAGGGGCGCGGCTGCACCAGCACGACTTTCGGATCGAGCACCAAGGCGCAGCGGCCTATGCCATCCTTGTCGCGGAACGGTCGCACCGCGCGGATGGGCTGCCGGCACATGATCTCGCCGCGGATCACCCAATAGAGCGAGCCGCCGTCGGTGAGTTCGTCGGCGCGCTTGGGCACCATGCGCGTGCGGTGAATGTGTTCGGGCTTTTCGCCGCGCTTACGCTTGTCCTTGAGCTTTAGCTTGATCCAGTCCTCCAGATCGCGGACCGAATCGCAGCCGACGCAAAGCTTGATGAGATGCAGAGGCATGGACTGAACACTATCCGGTCGCCGCGGGATCGATCAGCATGATTTCGCCGCCTTCCACAACCTGCGCGCCGGGATTGACCGCGATCTGCCGCACCGTTCCGGCAAAGGGCGCATGTAACGTGTGCTCCATCTTCATCGCCTCGATGACGGCGAGCCGCTGTCCTGCCGATACGCGGTCGCCGGCGCCGACGAAAAGCTCCAGCACCTTACCGTGCATTGGCGCCTTGACGGCGCCGTCGCCGGCGGAGCCAGCCACCGCCGCGGCGGAGAAATCCTTTATGCGAAGGCGCGTCTGCCGACCATGGCGCAAAACGAAGACCTCGTCTGCCGACACGAAGGCTTGCGCATCGGCCGCCGGCGCGGTGCCGCCGACGGCGACGTGCGCGCCGTCGCTACTGTAGGTCACCGCGGCTTCGAGGCTCTCGCCGTCGATTGTGACGGGAATGCTCAGCAAGCGCGCCCCGCCGAGTTGAAAGCCGTCGTTCGCGGCCCATGGCGAGTTTGCGGCGGCGGCATCTTCCGCAGCAGTATCATCGTCCCTCGACTGGGCCGCCAGCAGTTGCGCGAGACCGAACGCCGCGGCGGCGCGGTCGGGCTGCTGCGGCAGCGCTCCCAGCACCGCGAGAGAGCGATCGATGAATTCGGTGTCGATCGTCCCCCGCCGGAAATCGCCGTTCCGGCACAGCGCCGTCAGCAGCGCCACATTGGTGCGCGGCCCGGCGATCAGCGTGCGCTCGAGCGCGTCTGCAAGCCGATCGAGGGCCGCCTCACGGGTCGAGGCGTGCGCGATCAACTTGGCGATCATGGCATCGTAGTACGGCGTTACCTCACCGCCCGCCTCGACGCCGCTATCAACGCGGACCCCGGCCGGCAGGTCGAGCGCGACGATGGTGCCGGTGGACGGCAGAAAGTCGTTCGCCGGATCTTCGGCATAAAGACGCGCTTCGACGGCATGGCCTTCGAGGCGGACCTGCGCCTGCGTGAGCGGCAGGCCTTCGCCGGCGGCAACGCGGAATTGCCATTCGACCAGATCAAGGCCGGTGACCGCCTCGGTCACCGGATGCTCGACCTGCAGCCGGGTATTCATCTCAATGAACCAAAACCCGTCCGCACGGAGCCCTTTGCTGCCGTCGGCGATGAATTCGACGGTGCCGGCGCCGGCATAACCGGCGGCCTTGGCGGCTGCCACGGCGGCAGCGCCCATCCGCGCGCGCAACTCCGCCGTCATGCCCGGCGCCGGCGCTTCCTCGATCACTTTCTGATGCCGCCGTTGCAGCGAGCAGTCGCGCTCGTTGAGATGGATCACATTGCCTCTGGTGTCGGCGAAAATCTGAATCTCGACGTGGCGCGGCGAGGCGATGCACTTTTCGATCAGCACCCGGCTTGAGCCGAACGCCGCCTCGCATTCGCGGATCGCCGATTGCAGCGCCGCTTCGAAATCGGCATGCCGATCGACACGACGCAAGCCGCGTCCGCCGCCCCCGGCCGCTGGCTTTATCAGAACCGGATAGCCGATCTCGTAGGCCTTCTCTTTGAGGAATTTCGCGTTCTGGCGCTCGCCGTGATAGCCGGGCACGACTGGCACACCAGCTTTCTCCATCAACACCTTGGCGCGATCCTTGAGCCCCATGGCGCGGATCGCTGCAGCGGGCGGGCCGATGAACACCAATCCGGCCTGCGTGCACGCCTCAGCGAAGTCCGCATTCTCGGACAGGAACCCGTAACCGGGATGAACGCACTCGGCGCCAGACTGCTTGGCGACGGCGATCAACCGTTCGATCGAAAGATAGCTGTCGCGCGGCGCGGCGGGGCCAAGCAAATAGGCCTCGTCGCAAGCGCGCACGTGCGGCGCGCGCGCATCGGCCGCCGAATAGACGGCGATGGTGCGCATGCCCATGCGCTTGGCGGTGCGCGCGATGCGGCAGGCGATTTCGCTGCGGTTGGCGATGAGGACCGAGCCGAACATTGACTTCATTTGAAAGCGAACTTTGGCCCGCCGCAATGGGGCGGCCGCGGCGGTATGAACCGTAGGCTTGCCTTACTTAGCCGCCGGCGCTGGCGTCGGCGCGGGCGTCCAAACAGGATCGGCCTGTGCGCCCGGCGCACGACCCCGCGCCGCTTCAGTGCTGTTGGCCGCCCGCTCGGCCGGTCCCTTGGGCTCCGGATTCATGATGCTGATCGGCGGGATCGAGGCGGCGCTGGGAAAGTCGACGTTGACCGAGACTTTGCGCCTTCCCGCGTCAGGCAGCCCGGCTGGGCCCAGATCGGACGCGTCAGCTACCGCCGGGTCGGGCGACTTCGCCCAGACTTCGCGATAGTGATCGACGTAATGCTCGAGCGTCTGGGCGATGATGTTGGTGCGCACATGGCTCGGATCGTGCAGCACGAGAAACGGCAAGCAATGCTCGCTGGTGCAGCCGTCGCCCCTCACCAGCACATGGGCAAGGAAGCCAAACGGATCGGCCTCAAGCGCACGGCGTAGAGGTAATAGCGTAGCGTCGATGCCGGTGCCGCCGCTTCTCGCATAGGCGGTCATCTGGGACAGCAGCGTAAATTGCGCTGCCACGTACGCAATCGCCGTCGCTACGCTGGCCGGCGAGGCAAACACCGCCCGCTCGCACGCGGCTTCGACGGTTTCCCCCGCCAAGGCGTCGAGGCAGGCAAGCGGTGAGCCGGGCTTGAGCGATTGCTCGCTCAGCTGTGCGGCGCGCAGTTCGAGCCCTCGGCGTTCGGCGTTGTTGAGGCGCATCGCCGCGCTGTCGAAATAGGCGAAGGTGAGCGATCCGCCAAGCGCCGCCACGATAAGAATGAGGCAAACGCGCGCCACTTCACCCTGGGAATCCTCTCGCCTGCGCGGAACCGCAAGCGCACCGATGATGGCGAAGAGTAGCGCCGCCGCTGCCGCCGCAATCAATGACGGCGAAAGCCAGGCCGCGCTCTGCGGATCGAAGCGGAGCATCAACGTACCCTACTGCCTACGCGGACGCCATCCGCGTCCAAGTATGGCCCAGCCGCAGCGCAGACGGAAGCGCGGCCGGGCATGACTGCGGCGGTCGCACGCCTGATTGGCAAGAATGGCTATGAATGCGGGAAAGATTTAGGCGGCGGCGACCGCGATCAGCCTTCGAGTTCGAGCTGGCTTTCCTTGGCCACCCGCTCGAATGCCTCGCCGGAGTGCTTGATCCGGTACTGATAATCCTCGCCGTCGGACGGCAATAGCCGCACGACCTTATAGCTGCCGCTGGCGCCAGGTCGGCTGATCGGGCTCGACGTATAGGACACCGTTTGGCCGACGCTGAACTTGTGCGCCCGCAGCGCCGAACCGATCACTTCGACGGCGCTGACGTTCACTGCGACGCTGCTGACACGGCTGTCGACGACGGCGGTTTGCAAGCCTACCTGGGAGCTTACGCGGGAACTTACTTGGGACACATCAATTGCGCCAATGTCGATCGCGTTCTTGCGCACGGCACTTTTGCGCAGGCTACTTTTCTGCTCAGAATCTCTTGCCGCCGACCGGGCAGTCGCCTTGCGCGGCGACGGGCGCCGCGCTGCCGGGCGCCGGCCCGGCCTTGCCGGCCGCTTTTTGGTCGCTGAATGTTTGTTCATAACGCAACTATAGCACCCAATCTGATAACGCAGCAAAAAATATGGTACATCCGCACTCCATTCAGGACGGCCCTTTAGGTGAGGCCTGTTTCACAGAATAAATTCTTTGTATTTCAGTATGTTACGAGGCAGCGCAAGGGCAGAACAGAAACGCCGGGCTGTTATGCTTGGCGCTGCCAGCGGCCATTTTCGTCGGTGCGCCAATAGGTCACCTCAAAACCTTCATTTTTCGCTTTGGCCCAGCGCGCCCGGGCCGTTTCGAGGGCCTCGGGGTCGTCCCCGTCGAAGAGCAGGACGAGGCGCTGGTAGGTCGCGGCGTCACCCGGCATACCGGCGCCTTCGACCAGAAACCGCACGGTAGCGCCGTTGGGATTTTGCTCGTCGACCGTGAGCAGCACTGGCTGCTCGGCGGCTTCGGCGTCCCGCCAAGTCCCGTGCGGCAGAAAGGCGTCGTCGCGCCAAGTCCACAAATGCGCATCGAGCGCTTCGATCCGCTCATCCGAGGCAGCCTGCACCGCCACGCGCCATCCCCGTTCGAGCGACCGCGCAATGAGCGGCGGCAGCACCTGCTCAAGCGTCTGCCCCTTGAGCTGATAAAACAGGATTTCAGTCATCGCGCCGATTTCATTTTTCGTAATAGTCGGCGACCAGCCGATCGAGCAGCCGCACTCCCCAGCCGGAGCTCCAGCTTTTGTTGATGTCGGTCTGCGGCGAGCCGAGCGCGGTGCCGGCAATGTCAAGATGCGCCCACGGCGTCTTGTCGACAAAGCGGTGCAGCAGTTGCGCCGCCGTGATCGAGCCGGCCCAGCGCCCGCCGGTATTCTTCATGTCGGCGAATTTGGAATCGATCATCTTGTCGTATTCGGGACCGAGCGGCATTCGCCAAACTCGCTCGCCCGTCGCCTCGCCCGCTTTGGTCAACCGTTCGACCAGCTTGTCATTGTTGGAGAACATACCGGCATATTCCTGGCCGAGCGCCACGATGATGGCGCCGGTCAGTGTCGCCAGGTTGACCATCAATTTCGGCTTGAAGCGCTTATTGACGTAGTGAAGCACGTCGGCGAGCACGAGGCGGCCTTCCGCATCGGTATTGATGATTTCGATCGTCTGGCCCGACATCGTCTTGACGATATCTCCCGGCCGCTGCGCCTTGCCGTCGGGCATGTTCTCCACCAGCCCGATGGCGCCGATGGCGTTCACCTTGGCCTTGCGCACGGCGAGCGCATGCATGAGCCCGACGACGCAGGCGGCGCCCGCCATGTCGCCCTTCATGTCTTCCATGCCCTGCGCCGGCTTGATCGAGATGCCGCCGGTGTCGAAGCAGACCCCCTTGCCGATAAAGGCCAGCGGTTCGGTTCCGCGCTTACCGCCATTCCAGCGCATGACAACGAGCCGTGAATCGTGCGCCGAGCCCTGGCCGACGCCAAGAAGTCCGCCCATGCCAAGCTTCTTCATAGCCGGCACGTCGAGCACCTCGACGCCGACACCGAGCTTCGTCAGAGCCGCGGCGCGGCGGGCGAATTCGCCCGGATAGAGGACATTCGCCGGCTCATTGATGAGGTCGCGCGCCAACACAACGCCATCGGCGATCCCCACCGTCGCCCCCCACGCCTTCTCGGCTCCGGTCGGACTGGCGCAGGCCAGGTGAATCTCCACCTTTGCCGCCCGCTCCTCGCCTTCCTTGCGTTTGGTCTTGTAACGATCGAACGAATAGGCGCGCAGGCGCACGCCGAGCGCCAGATCGGCAACCTGTTCCGGCTTCAGCGCACCCTCCGCGAATTCGGCAAAGATGGTCGCCTCGGCCGCCGCGGCAGGAATTTTTCCCATCGCGATACCGCCGAGCTTGACGATGTCCTGCGACGTAAGCTCGCTCTCCTTGCCGGTCCCCACCACAACGAGCCGCGGCAGGTCGAGACCAGCCGGCGCCACGATATCGAGGGTCGATCCGTTCTTGCCGGTAAAGCGATCCGCCGCCGCGGCACGCCGCGCGAGCTGCTCGACAGGCGAAAGTGCCTTTTTGGTCGCCGGACCGAATTTGAGATTTTCGGCACAGAACACAACAAGAACTCCGCGGACGCGGCCAAAGGAAGCGAATCCGAGCTTCAAGACATCAGGCATTTTGGTCCTCTGCGGCCTTGCCGGCCGGCCAATGGCGATTTGTCGAACAATTTATGAACCGCACCGGATGATCGTGCAAAGTGTGATTATTGGGGTTCGCGGCGCGCTTGCGCGGACCGCCCGGGGAGTTCCCGTATAATTTGTGGCATCGGGGTTGCCTTGGCGAGGCCATTTTGTGAAAGCATCCACCCCGCTCGCCTCGGCGGGACCGGGGCCTCGCGCGTCGGCGGGGCCGGTCGGCGGGGAGGACAGGTCCATTGGGGTCGATCGGCCGTTACATCTTTCGCACCACTATGGTGGCATTCCTGATCACCCTGGTCACCTTGACCGTGGTGATCTGGTTCACGCAAGCGATGCGCGATTTCGACTTGATCACCAGCGAGCGGCAAACGCTTTTCGTCTTCATCGGCATCACCGGAATGATCGTGCCACTTCTGGTCATGATCATCGCGCCGATCGCACTGATGGTTTCCTCGGGCCACGTTCTCAGCCGGCTCAGCGCAGACTCCGAGATCATCGTCATGAACGCAGCCGGCGTGTCGCCGTGGCGTCTGTTGCGGCCGTTTCTCGCCGCGGCGATCCTGGTTTCGCTGCTGCTCGCAGTCATTGCGGCCTATATCTCGCCCCGCGCGCTTCGCGAGTTGCGCGATTGGTCGTCGCAGGTGCGCGCCGACATTCTCACCAACATCGTGCAGCCCGGCCGCTTCACCAGCATCGGCGGCAATCTCACCTTCCACATCGCGGACCGGCGTCCAAACGGCCTATTGGTCGGCATATTCGTCGACGACCGGCGCGATCCCAATGAACAGGCGACCTACCTCGCCGAGCAGGGCGAGATCGTAAAGAACCCGCAAGGCACGTTCCTCGTGCTGGAGCATGGCAGCATTCAAAGACTCCAAGCCGGCCACATGGATCCGCGCATCCTCAGTTTCGACCGCTATCCCTTCGATCTGTCGAAATTTACCAGCGGGCCGCAGAACGTCGTCTACACGGTGCGCGAGAAGTACATCTGGGAACTGATGTGGCCGCAACCCGACGACACGCTTTATGCGCAGCAGCCGGATCAATATCGCTCCGAACTCTATGATCGTTTGGCCACTCCGCTCTATCCGCTGGCATTCGCCATTCTGACCTACATGTTTCTCGGGCCGCCGCAGACCACACGGCAGAGCCGCACGCTCGCTATGCTGGGCTTGATCGGCTCGGCCACCGCGCTCCGCCTGATTGGCTTCGCCAGCGTCATCGTCGGTGTGCGCGTTCCGAGCGTTCTTGCCGTCCAGTTCATCGCCCTTGCGGGCGCGATCATCGTCGGCCTGGTGCAGATTTCACGCGGCAAGACGATCGAACACGGGGCGCTGGCGACGAGAATCGTCAATGCCATCACCGAACGCGTTGCACGCGCGACAGTGAGTTGAGGGACGGACGCATGGTCACCGGTACGCTGTCACGCTATTTCGGTCTGCGCTTCCTCAGTTCGGTCCTTGGCACCTTCGTCGGCGTGGTCGTGCTCGCCGGGATGATCGACTATTTCGAACTGATGCGCCGCGGCGCCGATTGGCCGAAGGCTACCGCGTGGATTCTCGCCCAGATCTCGATGTTCCGGATACCGCAGCTCACCGAACACATCATGCCGTTCGCGGTGCTGATCGGCGCCATGTCATGTTATCTGACGCTGTCGCGACGCCTCGAACTGGTCATCGCGCGCTCGGCTGGCATCTCCGCCTGGCAGTTCGTGGCGCCGGCGCTCGTCGCGGCGTTCCTGTTCGGCACGGTCGCCACCACTGCCTACAATCCGATCGCCGCGATGTTGCACGAACGCTCGAAGCGTCTGGAAACAGAGATGCTCGGCGAAACACCATCGGCGCTGCAAGTGAGCAATAGCGGCTTCTGGGTGCGCCAGAAGAGTCCCGAAGGCGCCGCCATCATCAACGCGCAGTCGAGCCGCGAGCAGGGATCGAACTTGGGCGGCGTTACCGTATACACCTTCGATGACGCCGGCCATTTCAGCCAGCGCATCGAGGCGAAAACCGCCGAACTCGAGAAAGGCTTTTGGCGGCTTGACGACGCCCACATCTACTCGACCGCCTCGCCGCCGCAGGTCGCGGCAAATTATCGCCTTCCCACCAACCTGACACTTGCGCAGGTGCGAGAGAGCTTCGCGACACCGGAGACCGTGCCGTTCTGGCAGCTGCCCGGCTACATCGAGATGGCGGACAAAGCCGGGCTTGCCGCCGCCGGCTACCGGCTGCAATACGACGAGCTGATCGCGCGGCCGTTCCTGCTGACCGCCATGGTCCTGCTGGCGGCCGCGGTCAGTCTGCGTTTTTTCCGCTTCGGCGGCGTTCAGAAGATGGTTTTGAGCGGCATCTCGGCGGGTTTTCTGCTGTTTGTGCTGCAGAAGATCACCGAGGACATGAGCAAATCGGAGTTGCTGTCGCCGCTGGCCGCGGCCTGGATCCCGGTCATGGTCGGCGGCTTCACTGGTCTGGTCGCATTGCTCTACCAGGAGGACGGGTGACGGCGGCGCGCCGGCGAACGCCGCTCGGCAGTTAACAGGCGGTTAACAATTGGTATGCTCACGGCGGCGCGAGACCGGCGGGACGAACTGCGGCGCTCTGCCGCTCGGCAGCTGCCACGTCCTAAAGCTGCAATGTCCAAAATTTGCCGTGAGAATAAAGCATGCAACCGCGCGGGCACGATCTGGCTGGGGACGGCGTTCGGCTGCTACCCGCCCGAGCGAGGGAGCAAGAAGCGATGTGGCATAACGGCATCCCCGCGCGTCGGGGAAGCTTGATCACGGCGGTGCTTGCCGCGGTGCTGTTGTTTGCAGGCGCTTCGATGGCCCGCGCACAGGCGGTGGTCGCGCTGGTCGACGGCGTCCCAATTACTCAGCTCGACGTCACCGAGCGCGGCAAGCTCGAGCTCCTGAGCACGCAAAAACTGCCGCCGCCCCAGGAAGTGCTCAACACCCTTATCGACGAGATCCTGGAGGTGAAGGAGGCCAAGCGTTTCGAGATCGACGTTCCACAGTCTGAGGTGGATAGTTCGTACGCGACCGTCGCGCAGCACATGGGCATCGACACGGACAAGCTGACCAGCATCCTGATCAAAGCTGGCACGAGCGAGCAATCGCTTAAAAGCCGGCTGCGCGCCCAACTGGCCTGGGCCGCACTCGTTCGCGGCCGCTACAAGGCGAGCCTTGAGATCGCCGATACCGACGTCGAAGCGCAGCTAAACCTGCATCCGAGCGAAAAAAAGCAAGACATCGGCTACGAATACACGATCCGCCCTATCGTTTTCATCGTTCCGGCCGGCTCGCCGGACTCAGCCTATGAGTCGCGTAAGCGCGAGGCTGACGCCTTGCGCAGTCGCTTTACCACCTGCGCCGACGGCATTCCGTTTGCTCGCGCGCTCGACGAAGTCGCGGTGCGCGACCAGATCATCAAGTACTCGGCCGACCTGCCGCAACAATCGCGCGATATTCTCGACGGTACCGAAGTCGGCCACCTGACGGCGCCGGAACGCACGTCCGAAGGCCTGCAGATGTTCGCCGTCTGCACCAAACAGTTGAGCAAAAACGACACCCCCGAGAAGAAGAAGATCCACGACGAATTGTTCGAAAAGAAGTTCGAGGCCAAGGCCGCAGTCTATTTGCAGAGGTTGCGGCGCGAGGCCATGATCGAATACATAAGCCGCTAAAGGAGCCGCTATAAGCGGCGCGGATATAAGCGATATCGTGCAACCGTTGGCATTGACGCTCGGCGAGCCGGCCGGGATCGGCCCCGACCTCGCGCTTTCAGTATGGCGTCGACGCGCCGAATTAGACATTCCCCCGTTCTATATCGTCGCCGATCCGGAATTTCTGCATCGGCGCGCCGGCCGACTCGGCCTTGACGTGCCGATCGCAACGCTCACGCCGCAGATGGCGGCAGCGGCGTTCGCCGCAGCGCTTCCCGTTGTCGCGCTTGACGTGAAGACGAGCGCCGAGCCAAGCCAACCAGACCGATCGAGCGCGCCGGCCGCCATCGCATCGATCCGCCGCGCCGTCGCCGACGTCATGGCCGGCGCGGCTGCCGCCATCGTCACCAATCCGGTCGCCAAGAACGTGCTCTACAAATCCGGCTTTGCCGAGCCCGGCCACACCGAGTTTTTGGCCCGGCTGGTGCAGGAGGCCACCGGCAAGACGCTGCAACCGGTGATGCTGTTGTGGTCGCCCGAACTCGCGGTCGTGCCGGTGACCATTCATCTGCCGCTGAAGGAGATCTTCGGGGCCCTTTCTACCGACCTCATCGTCGCGACCGGCCGCATCGTGGCGCGCGATCTGCGCGCACGCTTTCGCATCCCGCAGCCGCGGCTCGCCATCGCCGGGCTCAATCCGCATGCCGGCGAGGAAGGCACGCTCGGCGAGGAGGACCGCGCCATCGTTGCGCCCGCCGTGGCGCAGCTTGCCGCCGA
>DATJTL010000320.1:0-3064 GCA_035503415.1 Xanthobacteraceae bacterium | reverse complement strand
CCGCATCATCGCCCGGCTGCGTCCCGCGCGTGGCCAGCGCAAGCTCACCGAGACCGACGATTTCGTCATCGACAACGACCGCATCAACATCGCCGGCCCCGACGTGTTCAAGCGCGATCCGGTCAATCTGATCCGGCTGTTCCATCTGGCGCAGAAGCACAATCTGGAATTTCGGCCGGAGGCGATGCGCACGGTGACGCGCTCGCTCAAGCTGATCGACAAGGATCTGCGCGAGAACGAAGAAGCCAACCGTCTGTTTCTGGAAATCCTGACGTCGCGGAACGACGCCGAAACCGTGCTGCGGCGCATGAACGAGGCCGGCGTGCTCGGCGCGTTCGTGCCCGACTTCGGCCGCGTCGTGGCGATGATGCAATTCAACATGTACCACCATTATACGGTGGACGAGCATCTGATCCGCTGCATCGGCGAACTCGGCCAGATCGAACGCGGTGAGAATCCGGCGATCGCGCTGGCGAGCGAACTGATGGGCACGATCCGCCCGGAACACCGCGCGGTGCTCTATGTCGCGCTGTTCCTGCACGACATCGCCAAGGGGCGGGTCGAAGACCATTCGATCGCGGGTGCCCGCATCGCCCGCCGCTTCTGCACACGGCTCGGCTTCACCGCCGCCGACACCGAGCTCGTCGCCTGGCTGGTCGAGGTGCACCTCGTCATGTCGACGGTGGCGCAATCGCGCGATCTCTCCGACCGCAAGACGATCGAGAACTTCGCGGCCGTGGTGCAGTCGTTGGAGCGCATGAAGCTGCTCGCCATCCTGACCACCGCCGATATTCGGGCGGTGGGGCCGGGCGTTTGGAATGGCTGGAAGGCGCAGCTTCTGCGCACGCTCTATTACGAGACCGAGCCGGTGCTCACCGGCGGTTTCTCCGAGGTCGACCGCGCCCGGCGTGTCGCCGTCGCCCAGGCCGAATTCCACGCCCAATTCACCGACTGGCCGGAAGCGGAACGCGAGACCTATATCGGCCGCCATTATCCCGCTTATTGGCTCAAGGTCGATCTTGCGCACAAGCTCGAGCAGGCGCGCTTCGTGCGCGCGGCGGAGGCCGCCCACAAGCGGCTCGCCACCAGCGTCGGCTTCGACGCCGGGCGCGGCGTCACCGAACTGACCGTATTCGCACCCGACCATCCCTGGCTGCTGTCGATCATTGCCGGCGCTTGCGCGCTGGCCGGCTCCAACATCGTTGACGCCCAGATCTACACCACGACCGACGGGCTCGCGCTCGACACCATTTCGCTGTCACGCGAATTCGAGCGCGATGAGGACGAGGCTCGCCGCGCCGCGCGCATCGGCGACCTGATCGAGAAGGCGCTGCGCGGCGAGATCAAATTGCCCGAAGTCGTCGCCAAGCGCGCGCCGCCGAAGGGGCGGCTCAAGGCGTTCGCCATCGAGCCCGAAGTCACCATCAACAATCAATGGTCGGCGCGCTACACGGTGGTGGAAGTCACCGGCCTCGATCGGCCGGGCCTGCTCTACGAGTTGACCACGACGCTGTCGGGACTCAGCCTCAACATCGCCTCGGCGCACGTGGCGACCTTCGGCGAGCGCGTGGTCGACGTGTTCTACGTCACCGATCTGACCGGCGCGCAGATTGCCGCACCGACCCGCCAAGCGGTGATCAAGCGCGCGCTGCTGGCGCTGTTCACGGCGCCCGCCAGCGAAAAGACGCGCGAAGGCGCGGCGGGGTGAACCCTCTTTCCCCTTTGTGGGGAGGGCAGGGGGCGCAATGAATTCTCTGCCAAATACCTTGCCATCCGATACCTGGCGTTCTCAGGCGGGATCCGTGGAACCGCGCTGACGCAACGCGTCATTTTGTCAGCGCAGTCAATGAGTCTTCGGCGTGACCGAAATAGGCTCATTATTCAATTTTGGTGGACACTGTTTTCAAAAGTTGCCTGTTGAGATTCCCCCGCATCGATTGCATTTCCGCCTCACCAACAAGCGGCAGAGTCTTGCTTGCAGAATTGAGGAGAAAATGATGATCGCGAAAAAGATCCTTATCACAGCGGCGATTTTGATTGGCGCAACATCGATGGCGCTGGCGCAGAGCGAATACACGACCGGCACCGCATCAGATATGGCGCGAGCCGGCTATCCCACAGCTTATGGAAGCAGCGGATACGGCGCTTACGCCTATGTGGGTCCGCACCATTCGTTCGTACGCCATGATCACGCCCGCCAAAGGGCGGTCCGTTGACAATCCGCAGCGATGACACTTCCGGCGGATCGCCCGCGGGGGAAAGTCAGGTGAGCGCTTTCGGCGCACTCGCTGTTCCGGCCCTGCCTCGGCCGCGGCCGAGATTCGTCCTCGTCAACAATCGCAGGCCGCGGGTGGAAACGCGGTGCGCACAGTGCGGGACGAAGATTGAACTGTCTTACGTTCGCGAACTGTACACGCGCTCACTTTACTGCGATCCAGAATGCCTCGCGCGCCACCGGCACGTCACGGCCGGAATGAGGATGGCGTCGTGAAAGGCGCAAATCCGTCAGACGTGCGGCCGCTCGCGCTCGGAATCGATCTGCGTAGAGGCCAGCGCGTCAGGCGCGACCAGCATGGCTGGCGGAACGTCCAGCTCACGAGTCACAAGGTCCTCGTCGGCCTCGCGCACGTGCTTGGTGATCAGATCAAGAAAGCTGCGCACATTGGTCGATAGGTGCTGGCGATGCGGATAGATCGCATTGATCGACATCTCGGGACAGCAGAACTCGGTCAGCACTGGGACCAGCTTGCCCGATTTGATATCGCCTCTGACCAGGAAGTCCGGGACCAGGATCAAACCCTGTCCAAGCGAAGCGGCGAGCCGCAGCGCATTGACGCTGTTCGATTCCAGATTGCCGTTGATGTGAACGGCGTGCACCCCGTCCCGCGATTTGAATCGCCACTCCTCGCCCCACGGCGAGAACGTGTATTTCATGCAGTTGTGGTTCGCGAGATCGCTCAGATCGTGCGGCACGCCATGGCGGGCGAAATAATCGGGGCTGCCGCATACCAGCAGCCGGAATGCGCCGACGCGCCGCATGACCAGGTTTGAATTCGGCACCGGC
>DATJTL010000319.1:0-2537 GCA_035503415.1 Xanthobacteraceae bacterium | reverse complement strand
GCCGCCCAACCGACCGGCACTGTACTGGCCGCGCACCACGTCGGCAGCGATGCGGTCATGCGTAAGCGGGTGAATGGCTTCGACCGCCTTGAGCTTTTCGGTGCGCACCGCGTCGGCGGCAAAGCAGCTCGGCGGCTCCATCGCGGTCAGCGCCAGGAGCTGGAAAAGATGATTGGGCACCATGTCGCGCAGCGCGCCGGTGTGGTCGTAGAGCTTGCCGCGCTTTTCCACCGTGACCGTCTCGGCCACCGTGATCTGCACATGATCGATATAGCGCCGGTTCCAGATCGGCTCGAACATGCCGTTGGCGAAGCGCAGCACCATGATGTTCTGCACGGTCTCTTTGCCGAGGTAATGATCGATTCGATAAATCTGGTTTTCAGCAAAGACGTCGAGCAGCTCTTTGTTCAGCGCGCGGGCCGACTGCAGGTCGACGCCGAACGGCTTTTCGACGATCAGGCGCCGCCAGCAGCCGTCTTGCTCGTTGGCCAAGCCGGCTTCGCCGAGTAGCCGCGCGATGTGGGCGAACACGCCCGGCGGGGTGGCCAGATAGAACAGACAATTGTCACGGGTGCCGAGCGTGTGCGCGACATCGGCGAGTTCGTGCTTGAGCTCTTCGTAGGTCGAAGGATCGTCGAAGTCGCCGCCGACGTAGCGGCAGCGGCCGATAAGGCCGTCGAGAAGATCCGGCGCGATCCGTTCGGTGGCGAACTGCTCCAGTGCCGCGCGCATCTCTTGGCGAAAGGCATCGGCGGGCATTTTCGTACGCGCCACTCCGACGATGCAGAACGCGTCAGGCAGACGTCCGGAGGCGGCGAGGTTGTAGAGCGCCGGCATGAGCAGCCGCTTGGTCAGATCGCCGGCGGCGCCGAATATCACGAAGGTGCACGGATCGGCACGGCGCGCCATGCGTTTTTCCGCGGTGAGAGTGGGTGCGGCAACGTCCATGGTCACGGTCCCTGCGGTTCGCGATGCCCCCCAAATCCCTTGCGCATCGCCGACAGCAGCCGGTCGGCAAAGCTGTGATCGTCGCGCGAGCGAAAGCGCGCATAGAGCGCCGCCGAGAGCACGGTCGCCGGCACTCCCTCCTCGATCGCCGCCATCGCGGTCCAGCGCCCTTCGCCGGAATCCTGGACCACTCCGGAAAATCCTTCGAGCTTGGGGTCGTCGGTGAGCGCCGCCGCGGTCAGATCGAGCAGCCATGACGAGACGACGCTGCCGCGCCGCCACACCTCGGCGATGTCGGTGGTGTCGAGATCGTAGCGCTCCTCCGGCGGCCGGCCTTGCCCTGCCGCGCCTTTGAGAATGGCGAAGCCTTCCGCATAGGCCTGCATCAATCCGTACTCGATGCCGTTGTGGATCATCTTGACGAAATGCCCGGAGCCGCTCGGACCGCAATACATGTAGCCGCGCTCCGGCCGCGGGTCGCGGCCGTCGCGCCCCGCCGTCCGCTCGACATTGCCGAACCCCGGCGCGAGCGCGGAGCAAATCGGATCGAGATGATCGACGATCTCCCGCTCGCCGCCGATCATCATGCAATAGCCGCGCTCGAGACCCCAGACGCCGCCGCTGGTGCCGACATCGACATAATGGATGCCCTTGGTTTTCAGCTCGCGCGCGCGGCGCACGTCGTCGCGGTAGAACGTGTTGCCGCCGTCGATGACGATATCGCCGGATTGCAAAATGCCGCCGAGCTGCCGCACCGCGTCCTCGGTGACCGCGCCGGCCGGCAGCATCAGCCAGATCGCCCGCGGCGCCGAAAGCCGCGCCGCGAGGTCCTCAAGTCCCGCGCTGCCGGTCGCGCCCTTGCTGCGCAGCACCGCGACCGCTTCGGCGTTCTGGTCGTAGACGACGCAGGAATGGCCCTGGCGCATGAGGCGCTGCGCGATGTTGCCGCCCATGCGGCCGAGGCCGACGACGCCGAGCTGCATGGTTCACCTCATTGCAGCGCTGCGCGCACCGCGTGCTTGAGCGCGGCAAGCCCGAAGTCCAGATCATGCGTCAGGTGGGCGCGCAGCACGCGGCGGCCGCGCTCGGCGAGCACGCGGAAATCGCCACGCGCCTGCGCCGCCTCGATCACGCCGAAGCTCGCCTTGCGGCCCGGGATTTTCACCTCGTCGGCGGGCGTGGCGGTGATCTGCAGAAAGACGCCGGAATTCGGCCCGCCCTTATAGGCCTGTCCGGTCGAGTGCAGAAAGCGCGGCCCGAATTGCAGGCAGGTCGCTATTCTCTTGCCGTCGCGCACCGCCGCGCGCAGCTCTTGCAGCGGCTCGATGTGAGCTTCGCTGCGTTCCAGATAGGCCAGAACTGCAAAATAATCGCTGTCTTGGATGCGGGCGAAATGGGCGCCGAGCCAGCTCGCAAGCGTCGCGTCGGCGCCGGCCTGACGCAGCGCTTGCGCGTTGCGCTCGTCGGTGTAAAGCGCGATGCCGTTGTCCTTGAACACCGGAATGTCTTCGCCGAGCGTGCCGGTTTTTTCGTATGCGTCGGTGAGCGCGCGCGCCGCGACTTTGCTCGCCTCGACGTCGGGCTGATCG
>DATJTL010000318.1:0-12910 GCA_035503415.1 Xanthobacteraceae bacterium | reverse complement strand
TTGCCGCGGCTCACCGGCGAGCGGCACGCGCACTACCGCAAGCTCATCGGAGTACCGCTGCGCCGCGGCAACGTGGACGCGCTCTCGACCCGCATCGCCAAGCTGACCGACGACGAGGTCGCCACGTGGCCAGTCGGCGCGGCCATCGATCTGTGGGACTTTATCCGCCGCCTGATGCAAAGGCTTTCCGTCGAATTCCTGTTCGGCGGCGACAGCGAAGAGAGCCGCGCCATAGCCGAGCTCTCCGGCGCCATGATGGTGCACAAGTGGGGCCCGGTCGCGCAGGCGTTGCCGCTCAATCTGCCGATCACCCCTTACGGCAAGATCGTGCGCGCGGCGGAAGATCTTGAACGGCGCATCCTGCAATGGGCGGCGGCCAAGCGCGGGCAACCGAACGAGCGCGACCTCGCCTCGATCATCGTCAACAGCCCCGGCCCCGACGGCAAGGCGGCCGACGATGCAACAATCGTCGCACACATTTCCTCGCTGTTTGCGCTGTCGTCGGAAGGAAGCCAGAGCGCGCTCTGGTGGACGCTGATCCTGCTTGCGCAGCACCCGCGCGCCGCCGCCATTCTGCGCGACGAACTGCGCGGCCGACTAGGAGAGACTTCGCCGGCGCTGGAGAAAGCCGGGGAGCTTTCTTATCTCGACGCCGTGGTCAAGGAATCGATGCGCATTCTGCCGCCGGTGCCGTTGCAGATCCGGGTCGCGCAATGCGACACCACCATCGCCGGGACGACATTGCCCGAGCGCACGCGCATCATGCTCAATACCTTTCTCACTAACCGCATGCCGGATCTTTATGCCGAGGCCGACACCTTCCGCCCCGAGCGCTGGTCCACGATTGAGCCGAACCCGTTCGAATATCCGGTGTTCAGCGCCGGGCCGCACCTTTGCTCCGGCTACTGGTTCGGCAGCGCGGTGGTCAAGATCGCGCTGGCGGCGATCCTGGCGCGCTTCCGGCTGGAACTGGCTCCCAGCACGCGCATCGACTACCGGACGCAGCCGACGCTGCGCCCGCGCCAGCGCGTAGACGTATTGTTGCGCCCTGCCGATAGCGGCGCGCAGTCGGCCATCTCGCTCACCGGCAACATCCGCGATTTGGTCGCCGTCGCCCCTTAACAAGCCGCTCGCATTTGCGAGGCTTGAGCGCGCCGGCAAAGGACGACCCGCAGCGCGGCCATCGGCTGCGACAAACGCGCCCTCTTTGCTCCACAAAACACGGAAAAACTCTGCTATTCTGCACCCTGCCGGCAAAGGCGCGCATCCGCGAAATCGACGCGCCGTCAAACAAAAACTCGCAGGACTCCAGGGAGAATCTCCATGAGGAAACTGCTTTTAGTTCTCGTCGCCGCCACGACAGCCCTTTGTAGTGCGGCGCTCTATGCTGACGACTATCCGACACGGCCTATCACGATGGTAGCCGTGTTTGGTCCCGGCAGCGCCAGCGACACGATCTGCCGCATCCTCGCCGACAAATTCAGCCCCGCGATCGGGCAACCTGTCGTCGTCGTCGACAAGCCCGGTGTGGACGGCGCGCTGGCCGCGGACTACGTCCGTCACCAGCCGCCGGACGGCTACACGCTGCTGATGGCGACCAACTCGCCGCTCTCCGCCGATCCGTTTTTGCATAAGGACGTCAAATACGATCCGGTGAAGGACTTCACGCCGGTCACGCGGGTGGGCAGCTTCACGCTGATGCTCGTGGTTGATCCGAAACTGCCGATCCATTCGCTCAAGGAACTGATCGACTACGCCAAGGCCAATCCGGGCAAGCTTTCATTCGCCAGCGGCAACACGGCGGGCATCGTCGCCGGCGACACGCTAGCGCACTGGGCCGGCATCAACCTCATCCACGTGCCCTATAACAGCACCCCGCCGGCGCTCGAGGACATCATCGCCGGACGCGTATCGATGATGTTCGCCGACTTCACGACGGCCATGCCGCACGTCGCCGCCCACACGCTGCGGGCGCTGGCGGTCACGCGCATCAAGCGAAGCTCGCTGTTCCCCGATTTGCCGACCATGGACGAGGCCGGAATCAAGGGCTTCAACCTCGATGCCTGGGCCGGGCTGGTCGCGCCGGCCGGCACGCCGCCCAACATCATCGCCAAGCTCAACAAGACGCTGCGGCCGATCATCGACAGCCCGCAAGTGCAGGCCAAGTTCAAGAACGTCGGCTTCGAGGGCTTTTCTTCGACGCCCGACGAACTGGGCGACTACATCAAGACCCAGCTCGTCGAATGGAAGAAGATGGTGACAGACGCCAATATCCAGGCGGACTGACCGCACCAATCGCAAACGGTCTCGGCGCGGGTCGGCCGCGCCGAGATTTGCGCCGAGACTTGGACTGAACCGCCTCATACGAGTCAGCTTGATCGCCTCGGTGGTCATTGTCGATCGCCGCGAAGCGGACCGGCGCGCGCTACGGCACTCGCGTCGCCATTGCGGCTCGATGTTCGCGAACTCGATCGTCTCGACCCACGTCGGTCGGCAGCTCGAACTGGAAAATCGAACCTTTGTTTATTCCCTGCGTCACCCAAATGCGGCCATCATGGCTTTCGACAATGGAACGGCAGATCGAAAGACCAATTCCCATGCCGTGTTCTTTGGTCGTGAACATTGGATTGAAAATATGATCCCGGTCGGACGGATCGATACCCGCGCCAGTATCCTCAATGGCTACCCGAACAAACTTCGGCTTTTTGACACAGGATCGTACGCTCAATATTCGCGGCCTTACCGACTGCATCGCCTCAATGGCGTTCATAACCAAGTTTAAGACGACTTGCTGCAGTTGCACTCTGTTGCCTTCCAAGGGCGGGAGCGATTCATCGAGTTCTGTGCGCAGCTCTACTCCATGCTTCTGCAACTCATGACGCACAAAGGCGAGAACCGTGAGGATCAGCTTGTTAATCTCGATCGTGCTTCTCGCCTGAGTTTCCTTTTCGAACATGCCGCGAAGGCTCGTGATAATTTCACCTGCTCGGTGGCCGGCACTTTCGATTTGATCCAGCGCGTCTCGCGCCTCATCCATACCCGGCTCTTCCAAGGCAAGCCATCGTCGGGCGGCACCCGCCGCCGTCACGATCCCGGTGAGCGGCTGATTGATCTCATGAGCAATGGACGCTGAAAGGACCCCCGCTGTCGCTATGCGATTCATGTGGGTCAGCTCAGCCATCGTCCGCTGCAGTTCGGCCGCCCTTTCCGTCACCTTCATCTCAAGTTCGTCGCGGGCCTTGCGAACTTCTCCCTCGGCGCGCCGCAGCTCATGAATCAAGTTCGCGCCGCGGAAGGCTGTCGCCGCATGATTCGCAGCCACCGTGAGCAGCATCCTGTCGGTTTCGGTCGGAAAGTCGCTGCGCTCGCAGCCCACAGCTACCAGACCAGCGTACGCGTTGACGCCAATAGGAATCACAATGCCATGGAGTGATTTGTGCCTGTCATCAAAGGCGACGACATTTGGAAGGAGCTGCCTGCGCAAAGACTTATCGAGAATAGAAAGCTGGTCCTGCAGCCAGTCTGAAAATTCCTTGCTACCGCACCCACTCGTGACGTCGATCGTCACTCCTCCGGCAGGATCGAGCAATCGTACGAACGCAAAATCAAAACCCAAAGACCCCGCCAGGACGTCTGCCAGTCCGGCGGCAATCGTGCGCGGTTCGGTTCCAATCCACCCCGCCGGGAGGGTCGAAAGTGCGACTAAATCCCGAAGCGCTGCTCGCAGCCGGAGATTATCGTCATCCGTTACTAACATCAGTGTGCGTAGATCGCGCTGCGCTCAGGCGACTTTCTCTCTCGCAGTTCAATGAGGAAGCGCTCTGGAGGAATAAAGAATGGGTTCTCCTGGAGCACGCCTCCGACGATGACGAAGGGGTGAACCCGCAACATGTCCATCACAAAGCTGGCCCGAAGGTTGGTCAGATCGTAGGTGCAGATCACCGGATCGCTGTATTTGGCGACCGCGCAATTGACGCGCGTCTCGTATTCCAACCAGTTATGTTCGCCCGCCTTTTCCACCAGGGACGGTTCCACGCGCGACACAAATCGCACGAGGGGATTACCGGCTGCCGCCCCTGATCCGAGCAGATCTTCGAGCAAGGCGAGCATACTATCCTGGTCGAAGCGATCGTCGCGCAAGTATGCGTCCTGCCAGCGCCGCAGCTCCAGCTGACCCGTCGCCATCGCCTGCTCAACGTCTATGCCGGCGTCGGCGAGGTGCCTGAGATGATCTTCCCGCAGCTCGGGATCCACAATATGAAAAGCCTTGTCGCCCCGCTCGAACCCTTCTTTGATGAAGGAGCGGAGCACCCTGTGCTGCTCGTCGAAACCATTGAAAAAAGCGCAGATATGGCTTTGTTTACCGAGCACGCCATCTGCCAGGTGGATGGGACATCCATGGTCTCGCATGATGACCTCCGCGAGATTGTACGCCTCCCACCCGTCCTGAACATTCCAGCGCTGCGAGTCTACTTGCCCGAGCAGGATGAAGTCCAGCCCGATTTCGCAGTCAAATCGGTGCCGGCACGCCTGCATCAGACAGGAAAACAACCGGCAGTGTCATCTTCTGCGTGTAGCGCCAGTCCCCCTCTTTGGTCGTCAGCAGCCTCTCGTTCAGCCGCGTTTCATGACGCCATCCGCACTCTCATGATGATCCGCTGATGCCCCGCGAGACACTGCGGATCGCAGAAGATAAAACCCGTGCCCAGTTCGCGAAGATAAGATCGTTCGATCTTCGTCCCACACAGCGCGCACTGTGTTTGCACCCGCGGCAAGCGATGATTGACGAGGATGAATCTCGGCCACGGCCGAGGTTGGGCTGCACTACGAGACAGGTCGATGGCGCTCATGTGACTCTCCATCAAACGCGATGGGGCGGGATGCCCATTTCTGCGACCGATCCCCTTTGTCCAGTCAGGTGCTCATCCCTCGGCACCGAGGGCGAAACAATAATCGTGGTGCACGCCATCCGGTTGATCGGTGTACCACCACACGGCATGACCGGTGGGATTAGGACCGCTGAGCACCATGTAATCTGGAAGCTTGTGATGCGCGCCTTTGGCGTCGAACTCGACGCTGCCGTCTTTGTTCAGCGTGTACTTGCCGTAAAAGGCGTGACCATCTGCGAGGTCGCAGCACCAACCGCCATTCTTGTTGCGTTGCGCGGAGTACCACTGCTTGATCGCGTCAGGCGCGTTTGCGTATTGCTCTTTCCAGCGCGCCTGCGCCGAAAGCGTCATAAGTCCAAGGCAACAGCTCACCCAAAGAACCCGGAGCAACATCGCAACCTCCGTTCCTGAGCGGCGCGCGCGGCCAATGAACTTATCGGCGCATGACGCCAACTGGACTGTCTTGCCAAAGCAACTTGCGAAGACAACTGACCAAGACAACTTGCTTGCCAACACATAAGTTTTTGGCCGCGCGCCATCTATTCGCTTCACGGAGCTTCCGACTAAACGATGGTATTAGTCGTGTTGACGCCGGCCGGCGTCGTACGCGGCACCATTCCATCCGGCGCAGATCAGGTGATGTGGTAAGGATCGCTGCCGAGCGTATCGTCCGACCAAGACCTCAAGTTAGACCAACGGGCAGCACCGCCTCGCAGCGCGTGCCGCCCGTTGTCATTGCGCCGCCTCAGTAATCGTTCTCGAGCGACCAGTTATAACCGGGATTACCACCACCAGTGGCGGAGGGGCTGTATCGGCCGCCGTTCGTGCCCGGGACCATGTCGAACGATCCGTAGCCGCGCGGAGCGTAGCCGCCTGGGACCATCGCGAATGATCCGTAGCCACTGGTCCGGAGCGAAACGCTGTCAGGAGCGTAGGCATAAGGGCCGCGGTAAGACGACGGATAGCCAGCGTTCGCGCTATCGGCCGCAGTGCCGGTGGTGTAGGCGCTCTGCGCCAGTGCCGGTGAGGCGACGCTTACAGCCGCGAGCACCGCCAAGGCTGCAACTTTCGAGGCTGCAACTTTCAAGGCTGCAACTTTCCACTTCGTGATCATTGTGTACTCTCCTAAATCCGCAAACAGCAAAGCCAAATGGCTTGTCATTCGACGATGGAGAGATGTGCCCGCTCTCGCCAAACTTAATGCCGTGTCCGCCGAATGGATTGTTCGGCAATCGCCAACGGTCCGCCCCAGCCGACACTCGCGTCTCTTCCTGACCGCGATCTGGAAGGTTGAGAGGACGGGTCCGAGCGTACAATTGCGGCCAAGAACGGATAAATCTGTGGCAGTACGCGACACCCGCCCAGAAGGATACCGAAGAATTCCGTTTCCAGGGCGAAGGAGCTGAATGTTTTGTCGGACAAAAGTGGATTAAGAACGAGTCTAGACACCCGCGACGTCTCGCACCGGTTGGTGCCGTCGCTGCGTTTCAGTGGATCGAGTGCGGGATCTCTGTCTGTGTGGTTGCGTTCTGCACAACCTTCCTCACTTTTTCGAAAGCGCGCACTTCGATCTGGCGCACCCGCTCCCGCGATATGCCGAACTCGACAGCAAGCTCGCCCAACGCGAGGGGTTCTTCCATAAGGCGACGCGCCTCGAAAATCCGCCGCTCCCGACCTGTGAGTCCGATGAGGGCCTTGCCCAACGCCCTGTGGCGGAACTCCGACTGCTCGGACTCGGCGAGCTCGCTCTCCTGGCTGGCGCTTTCGTCGACAAGCCAGTCCTGCCATTCATCCGCGCCCTCGTCCTCGCGAATCGGCGTGTTGAGCGAAGCGTCGCCACCAAGCCGCGTATTCATGTCGACCACGTCGCGTTCGTTGACGCCGAGATCAAGCGCGATGAGCTTAACCTGATCGGGGCGCAAATCGCCCTGATCGAGCGCTGAGATACGACTCTTCGCCCGCCGCAGGTTGAAAAACAGCCTTTTCTGGTTGGCGGTCGTTCCCATTTTGACAAGCGACCAGGACCGCAAGATGTAACTCTGAATGGTCGCCCTGATCCACCAAATGGCATACGTCGTGAGCCGGAAACCTTTATCAGGATCGAAGCGCTTGACCGCTTCCATCAAGCCAACGTTTCCCTCGGAGATGAGCTCGGACATCGGCAGTCGATAACCGCGATAGCGCATCGCTAATTTCACCACCAAGCGGAGGTGACTGGTCACGAGTCTGTGCGCCGCGCCCGCGTCGTGATGCTCGCGGAACCGCCTTGCAAGTCTTTTCTCCTCATCCCAATCCAGAAACGGGACGCGACGAATTTCATCGAGATATTCTTGCGACAGTTCCGAATGCAGCGTGCCAGTATGCATTTATATACTTCCTTTGCCGACCTTCGGGTTTGGCCTCGTCGCGTCTTTCAACAAAAGCGACGTACGCGCAGGTCAGCCTGGGCTTTTACCTTCTCATTCCACAATGTCCTGCAGTCGGATTTGGTCACTCAACTGCAGCCCGCTCAATCGCGCCTAAGTTCATGGAGCCGACTCGCGGGTTTTGGGCCGGCATACGCGCGTTACGCTTTACCCCCGCACAGGCAGCATGGGGCTATGCCTTGGTTTCGGTTCCGACAAGCAAACGCTGCCCTGGTGTCAGGCATCACGTGAGGCGCGGCGCGGAAAAGCGAACGCGCGCAAGAGCTCGGATAGAAACCAATTCGCGCGGATCTGCAGATCTCTATCGACGCAAGCGCCAGACGGTGTCTGGATTAATGCGGAAAACGCGCATTGCCCGGTACAAATCCTTGCTTCGCAACGGTGGGGCAATTTCCGTCTGTTCCCCGCAATAGCCGCAAAGCGTCCTTCGGCGGCGCAACATAGATTGCGACTGGTTCGTCGTTCCTCCCACGACGCCAAATGCGCTGCGGCCGCCCTTCTCCCCGGGGGCGGCCGCTTTTTCGGTCGAGTTCTCCCGCGAAGTTAGCTGATAGCTCACTCCCCGGTCTTGATCCGCGTCCACAGCCGGTTGATCAGCCTCTGCGTTGGCAGATCGTGGGCGATGATCGGAAACAACTTCGCCATGGTCGCTTCGTCCGGGTAGATGGTGCGATCGTCGAGGATCGATTTGTCGATGAATTGACTCGGGCGGTCACCGTCGGCGTAAGAGACGAAGTTGGTGTTCTTGGCGGCGACCTGCGGATCGAGCAGGTAATTGATGAGCGTGTGCGCCTCGGCCACATGGGGCGCGTCGTTGGGGATGGCGAGATTGTCGAACCACAGCGGCGCGCCCTCTTTCGGGATCGAATAAGAGATTTCAATCCCGTTCTTCGCTTGCGCCGCGCGCGTGGCGGCTTGTTTGAAGTCGCCCGAATAGCCGATGGCGAAGCAGATTTCGCCGGTCGCCAGCGCGTTGATATATTCGGACGAGTGGAATTTGCGCACGTAGGGCCGCATTTTCATGATGAGATCGGCCGCTTTCTCCAGTTCTCCGGGATTGCTCGTGTTGGGATCGAGGTTCAGATAGTGCAGCGCGGCCGGCATGATGTCGTCGGACGAATCGAGGACATGAATCCCGCAATCCTTGAACTTTGCGATTTTGTCGGGATCGAACGCGTAGGCCCAGCTGTCGATCGCCGCATCCGGTCCGAGAAGCTTCCGCGCGTCCTTGACGTTATAGCCGATGCCGGTCGTCCCCCACATGTAGTTGACCGCATACTGATTGCCCGGATCGTAAGCCGCGAGCTGTTGCGCGATCCGCGGCCAGACGTTGACAAGATTGGGGAGCTTGGACTTGTCCAATTTCTGGAAAATGCCGGCCTTGATCTCGCGGGCCAGGAAATAGCCGGTCGGCACCACCACATCGTATCCGGATTGGCCGGCGAGAAGCTTGGCCTCGAGCGTGTCGCTGGAATCAAACGTGTCGTAGCGCACCGCAATGCCGGTCTTTTTGCTGAAATCATCGAGCACGGACGGATCGACGTAGTCCGACCAATTGTAGAAATTGACGACGCGCTGCGGCTGCGCCGGCGCGCCAGCGGGCGCGGCCACCAATGCGACAAGCAGTGCGAATGCCAATCCGCTCATCGCCGCAACGCGGCTGCGCTCGCGTCGCGGGCTTCGGCGGGCCACCGCAGTAAGCGGGCGGATTTCGAGCATTGTCGCGCGCGCTTTACGTCTCGGTCGGCAGACCGGCGGCCTTCCAGGCCAATATGCCGCCGGCAAGATGGGCCCCATAGGCAAAACCCTGCTCCTGCGCCGCCAGTGAGGCGGTAACCGAACGGCGGCCCGAGCGGCAGGCAAACACCACCTCGCGGCCCGGCCCCACCGAGATCGAAGCCGGATCGAAGGCCGACAGCGGCACCAGCACGGCATCGGGGAAGCGCTCGAGCGCGGTCTCGTTTGGCTCACGCACGTCGACGAGAAGCATTCGGCCCTCAGCGAGCCCGCGCGCGACCTCCGCCGGCGTAAGATCGCGCACGCTCGGCGTTCCGGAGGGTTGCTCGGCCATTGTCTCTATCTCCTCGTCACCCCAGCGACGCTGCGCAACAACTTGCGCCGATGGCTTGGGGAATCAAGGGGTTTCAACCGCCGCGCATCGCCGCTGCGGCGGCGTGGGGTACGCAAGCCTCGGGGAACGCGAAGCAAAGGGCCTGAATAGCAAGAGATTTAAGGCTTCAAATCCGGCGGCACCGGAGGCGGCTCGCGCATCAGCGTAATGGTCACGCGCCGGTTGGCCGCGATGTAGGGATCGTCGGGGAACAGCGGATCGGTATCAGCCTTGCCGGCAACTTGATAAATGTTGTTCGAGGGCAACCCCTGTTCTTCAAGGATTTCGCGCACGCTGTTGGCGCGGTCGGCGGACAGCTCCCACGGCCCATATCCCGGCCGCGGCGGGGTTCTGCTCGCCGCCGTGTGGCCGGTGATGGAGATTCGATAAGGTGTCGCCCGCAGCGGCCCGGCAAGCTTTTGAATGATCTCGCGCGTGCGTGGGTACGGATCCTTGGAGCCTTCCGGGAACATCGCGCGGCCTTCCTGGTCGACGATCTCGATATTGAGCCCTTCCTTGGTCTCTTCCAGCACGATGTGTTTGGAGGCCTCGGTCAATTCCGGCATGTCCTGGAGCGCCTGGCGCAGCGACGCCGCCGCCAGCGCGAAGGCCTGGTCGTCCTTCAGCTTGGCGCCGTAATCGCGCTTGCGGTCCTGTTCGTCGGGGGTTGGCGTCGCCGAAGCATCCTCGGGCTCGATATGGGCGGCATTCTTCAACTTCGGTCGGGTGGGCAAACCGTCGACTTCGATAATGCCCGAATAGCGCACGGCGGTTTGCACGCCGAAGGCATCGCGCATCGAGCCGGCGACGATCTGCAGCTTTTTCTGATCCTGATTGGAGAATGCTACCAGCATGACGAAGAAGCTGACCAGCAACCCCATCAGATCGGCGAAGGTGACGAACCAGCCGTGGCCGCCGCCGTGCGCTTCTTTTCGCCGTGCCATGGTCGTCGTCCTTGCGCCTTGCCCTTAGGCGGGCGCCAGCTCCGGCGCTTCCTCGCGGTGGTGTTCGGGCAGATAGGCAAGCAGCATCTCGCGCACGAGCGTCGGCGACTTCGACTCGCGGATCATGAGCACACCGTCGATGATCAGCGTGCGATTGATCTCCTCGTCGCTGAGCTTCAGATGCAGCTTGTCGGCGATCGGCAGACAGAGCAGGTTGGCCAACGAGGCGCCGTAGAACGTCGCCAACAGCGCCACCGCCATGAATGGGCCGAGCTTCGAGGGATCGGTCATGTTGGCGAACATCTGCACCATGCCGATCAGCGTGCCGACCATGCCGAAGGCGGGCGCGCAATCGCCGACCGCGCGGTAGATCTTCTGGCCCTCGTCGATGTGGGTGAGAAAGTTGTCGCGGTCGCGCTCGAGATTGTCGCGGATGAATTCGGCGTCATAGCCGTCGGCGACGAAGCGGATGCCTTTGGCCAGAAACGTATCCTCGATCTCGACTTTCTCCAGCCCGAGCGGGCCCTGCTTGCGGGCGATGTCGGCGAGAGCGGCGATTTCATCGACCAGTTCGCGCTGGGTGACGCGACGCATGGTGAAGGCGAACTTGGCGCCGAGCGGGATGCCATGAAAGATCGAAGTCAACGGAAAGCGGATCAGGGTGGCCGCGAATGAACCGCCGAAAATGACGATGCACGCGTGCAGGTCGAGGAACATCCTGAGGTCGCCGCCCATCAGGATGAGCGTGCACAGCACGGTGACCCCGGCGAGCAGGCCAAGGCCAGTGGCAATGTCCATAACTCAAACCCCACCCACGCGACGGCCCGCGCCTAATCGCGGCCCGCGGCATCAGCGTACCGCCGGCGCGCTTAAGGGAGGGTTACTGGGGGCACCGCCAACCTGCTGGATTCGACGAGCCACGCGTGACGAAAGGACCTTGAACCGATCGCGCCAACCCCCGTGACCGGCGCTGGAAAAAGCCGCACAATAGGCAACCCGCTACGGCTCCGGCGCCGTGCGCAGAACCGTGCCAAAAATCCAAGGAGACAGCCCATGCGCGAGATCGGACACTTCATCGGCGGCAAACAGGTGAAGGGGACGTCGGGTCGGCACGGCGACGTATTCGATCCGAATACCGGGGCGGTGCAGGCCAGGGTCGCCTTCGCCAAGCATTCCGAGGTCGAGCACGCCATCGCGGTGGCGGAGACGGCGCAGCCGGCCTGGGCGGCGGTCAATCCGCAGCGGCGGGCACGGGTGATGATGAAGTTTCTCGAACTCATCCAGAAGGAGATGGACTCGCTCGCCCGGCTGTTGTCGTCCGAGCATGGCAAGACCTTCACCGACGCCAAGGGCGACATCCAACGCGGGCTGGAGGTCGCCGAATTCGCCTGCGGCATTCCGCACCTGCTCAAGGGCGAATACACCGAGGCCGCCGGCCCCGGCATCGACCTCTACTCGATGCGCCAGCCGCTCGGCGTCGTCGCCGGCATCACACCCTTCAACTTTCCGGCCATGATCCCACTGTGGAAGGCGGCGCCGGCGATCGCCTGCGGCAATGCCTTCGTGCTCAAGCCGTCGGAGCGCGATCCCTCGGTGCCGATGCGGATTGCCGAGTTGTTTCTCGAAGCCGGCCTGCCGGCGGGCATCCTCAACGTCGTCAACGGCGACAAGGAGGCGGTCGATACGCTGCTCAGCGATTCGCGCGTCAAGGCGGTTGGCTTCGTCGGCTCCTCGGCGATCGCCGAATACGTGTACGCGACAGCGGCCGCCAACGGCAAACGCGCCCAATGCTTCGGCGGCGCCAAGAACCAGATGATCATCATGCCGGACGCCGACATGGACCAAGCAGTCGATGCGCTGATCGGCGCCGGCTACGGGTCCGCCGGCGAGCGCTGCATGGCGGTGTCGGTGGCAGTACCGGTCGGCCAGAAGACCGCCGACATCCTCCTGGAAAAGCTCGTACCGCGCGTCGAAAGCCTCAAAATCGGTCCCTCCACCGACCCGCAAGCCGATTACGGGCCGATGATCACCCGCGCGCACCTGGAAAAGGTGAAGAGCTACGTCGATCTCGGCGTCAAGGAAGGCGCCAAGCTCGTGGTCGACGGCCGCGGTTTCAAGATGCAGGGCTACGAGAATGGCAACTTCATGGGCGGCTGCCTGTTCGATCACGTGACGCCGGACATGCGCATCTACAAGGAAGAGATCTTCGGTCCGGTTCTCTCGGTGGTACGCGCCAAGGATTACGAAGAAGCGGTGCGGCTTCCTTCCGAGCACGATTACGGCAACGGGGTGGCCATCTTCACCCGCGACGGCGACGCCGCGCGCGACTTCGTCAACCGCGTCGAAGTCGGCATGGTCGGCGTCAATTTCGCCATTCCGGTGCCGCTATCCTACTACACGTTCGGCGGCTGGAAGCGCTCGGGATTCGGCGACCTCAACCAGCACGGTCCCGACTCGATCCGCTTCTATACGCGCACCAAGACGGTGACCGCGCGCTGGCCTTCGGGCGTCAAGGAAGGCGCCGAGTTCGTCATTCCTACG
>DATJTL010000317.1:0-10626 GCA_035503415.1 Xanthobacteraceae bacterium | reverse complement strand
CGTTATCCGCGCCCACCTGTCCCAGTCCAGTGAAAGCACCTCACACACCGGCCGTAGTACCGGAGCGCATGATGCCCGGAGCCGCCCGAGTGCGGCGGTGACGAAACCGCCGCCCGCAGGCGCCGCACCCCGCTCCGCCAGACGGAGTCACCGCCTGGCGTCCTCTTACGTGAGCGAGCTAGCGCCCCTTTACCGAATCAGTGACAGATGTCAAGCGCCGTCACGGTGATCGTGACGATGCTTTTGAATCAGCAGCGCTTTTTTGCCTTCCCATTTCCTGCGGACAGGGAGCAGGCGCAATGCGTCTTTTGCGAATCAAACGAATCTTCGTGACAGCTCCCGCCGCGGAACAACCTCACCGTCATCGCTGATCGCCTGCCCGCCAGTCGATGAAGCCTTCGTGGCTTTCTCAGGGCGGTGTGTGTTGTTCAACTGTAACGTCCACTCGCGAGTTTTTGCTCGCGTAGGATCGCTGCGATCCGGCCTTCGTTCCGTCATACGATGACCACCTCGTCACGCCATTGCAGTTCGACCGAAACGGGGGAGGTGTTCATGCGTTACGCGCAAAGCCCAACTTTGAGCCGCGAGGATAACGATGGCGATATCGCAGCACGCGTAGCCGATGGCGTGCGCGATTCGTTTGACGAGCGCGTCGGGTCGGCGGCGGAAGACCAGATCCACGATCCACGAATTCGCTGGCCGAGATCCAACTCGCGGCAGCGCGCCTCAATTGCCGCAAACAATCGGATTGTGGGCAGAAGGCCGTCCTTGGCCAAGCGCATGCTGCACGGGACCGCCCGCTTCTTGCTGGCGGTGCTGATCGGCATCGGCGCCACGGTCTCCTGGCAATCCTATGGTGCGCAGGCACAGAAGATCATCGGCACCCGTTATCCTTCGCTGGCGTGGTT
The DNA here is from genome assembly GCA_035503415.1 of Xanthobacteraceae bacterium. Lineage (GTDB taxonomy): Bacteria > Pseudomonadota > Alphaproteobacteria > Rhizobiales > Xanthobacteraceae > BOG-931. The sequence continues at coordinate 9,718 of DATJTL010000317.1, read as the reverse complement.
GGCCGCGCTTTCTCCCACGCCATCGGATACCGCGGCTCCAAGCTCACCCGACGCGGCTGCGCAACCCAGTCCCTTGGCGGTTGATCTCTCGGCTGTCCGGCATGAAGTCGAACAGCTTGCCATCAATCAAGGGCAGCTAAACTCGAATGAGGACCAGATAGCCCGAACCGTCGCGGCAATTCAGGCGACGGAGCTGGAAGTCGATCAAAAGGTTTCGGCCATCGCCGAACCCAAGCCGGTCCATCTCTCGCCGCGCAGGTCGGCGCAACGCCTCGCGCCGACATCGATCGCGCCTGAGCGATAGGCGCAGATCAGCCGAGCCTGTGAGATCGGGTAAATACGGTCAAGCGGCGTGGTGGAGGTCTCCGCCTACGCCGCTTGACTGCTTCTGGTTCGCCCGCGCGCTTTCGTATCCAATTGTAGTTGTCGCAATACGATTCAGATCGACACTTGGTTCGATTAAAAAGGAACGAAGCTCGTTGATCCGTTCAAAATGAATGAACCCTAGGGATAGGCGTCAGGGCTAGGTGAAACGCGTATCAAGGGTGATCCGAAAATGGGGCGAAAAGACTCGCAAGCAGACAAATTCAGCATCCTGCCTTTCCGGCACTCCACGCGCGGCCGTTCCCGTGCGTGGCCAACCCAACAGGATCATGCGCTGCTGCACACGGTCCTCGACAACATGGCGCAAGGCGTTCTGATGTTCGATACGGACGCCAGACTGGTGTTCTGCAACCGCCGCTATATCGAAATGTACGGGCTATCGCCCGATGTCGCCGAGCCGGGATGCAGTCTGCTCGATCTGCTCAATCATCGGGTGGAGGCGCGGACCTTTTCGGGCGATCCGAACGAGTACATCGCCGAACTGATGGACAAGATCGCCGAGGGCCAGACGTTCGGCAACGACGTCAGCTCGGGCGACGGCCGGGCCTTTTCCATCGTCAACAAGCCCCTTGCCGGCGGCGGGTGGCTTGCGACCCATGAAGACGTTACCGAGCGCCGGCGGGCCGAGGAGCGCATAGCTCACATGGCCCGACACGATGCGTTGACGGATCTGCCTAACCGTATGCTGTTGCGCGAACGCCTGGAACACGAGCTGAAACGCGTCAAGCGGGGCGAGAACCTGGCGGTGCTGTGCCTCGATCTCGATCACTTCAAAAGCATCAACGATACGCTGGGGCATCCGACCGGCGACGAGTTGTTGAAGGTCGTCGCCGACCGGCTGCGCGGCTGCACCAGAGAACCCGACACCATTGCGCGTCTCGGCGGCGACGAATTCGCAATCATCATGACGCAGATGCAGCAGCCGGAGGACGCCGCAATTCTCGCCCGGCGTATCCGCGAGTCGATCATCAAGCCATACCAGGTGGACGGCCATCAGATCATCTCCGACATCAGCATCGGCATCTCGATTGCGCCGTGCGACGGCTCCGAGCCGGATCTGCTCCTCAAGAACGCGGATATGGCCTTGTACGGGGCCAAAGGCGACGGACGGGGCGTCTATCGCTTCTTCGAGGCGGAAATGGATAAGCGCATGAAAGAACGGCGCGATCTGGAAATGGATTTGCGGCAGGCGTTGAACAACGAGGAGTTCACGCTGCACTATCAGCCGCTCGTCAATCTTCAGACCAATGAAATCGCCGCGTTCGAAGCGCTGTTGCGATGGAATCACCCGGAACGGGGGCTGATCTCGCCGGCCGATTTCGTCCCGATCGCGGAAGAAACCGGCCTCATTGTTCCGCTCGGCGAGTGGGTCCTGCGCACGGCGTGCAAGGAGACCGCCAACTGGCCCGAGCACGTCAAGGTCGCCGTCAATCTTTCGCCCGCCCAGTTGAAGAGCAAGAATCTCCTGCCGATGGTCGTGAGCGCCTTGGCCGATTCCGGCATGCGGGCCGGGCGGCTGCAGCTGGAAATCACCGAGACCATGCTCATGCAAAATACCTTCGCCACCTTGTCCACGCTGCATCAATTGCGAAAGCTCGGCGTGCAAATCGCCATGGACGATTTTGGTACCGGCTATTCGTCGCTCAGCTACCTGCGCAGCTTTCCGTTCGACAAGATCAAGATCGACCGCTCGTTCATCCAGGATCTCTCCAACGGCGTGGAGCCGCGCGCCATCGTGCACGCCGTGGCCGGCTTGGCGAAGTGCCTCAACATGATATCGACCGCCGAGGGCGTCGAAACACAGCAGCAACTGGACACTCTTCAGGCCGCAGGCTGCACGGAAATGCAGGGATATCTGTTCAGCCCCGCCAGACCTGCCGACAAGGTGAGCGAGTTGTTTGAATCTCAGGCGCCGCAGGTTGCGCAAGCTTAAAGCGGAACCCAACCCGGTCCATCTTCCGCATTTGGCAAAATCTCTATTTGGCCAAGCCGCTATTTGGCCAAGCCTCTAATTGGACAAGCCTCTATTTGGCCAAATCTCCATCTAGGCGCCAGCCGGATCGACAACCTCCAGAAACTTGAACCGTGTGAAGTCCACGTCGCGCGTGCAAATTCGGCGGATTCCGTGCTCGCGCATGAGAACGGCCGTATGTGCGTCGTGGAAGAGATTGCCGGCGAGATGGGGATATTCCGCAAGCATCGCGCCGGCGACCTCCGGATGGCGCTCGGTCGGCACGAGCAGACCAAAACCCGGTGAAGCCAACAGCGCCGAAATGAAGTTCCACGCCGCGCCCGCGCTCCACGGCCGATCAAGGACGCGCCGATGCGTCACCACGCGGAGGAATTCATAAATGATCGGCCAAGTCGTGTACCAGGCATCAGGCCGCGCGCGTTGACTTTCGAGCCAGTTACGACAAGCGCGGTGGAAAGGTGACTCGACGTTTGCCGCATACACCAGAACATTGGTGTCCACGACGAGCACTAGAGGGCACCCGCGTCCAGCGCAATCGGGATGCGCTCCAAGCTTTTGTGTAGCCGCTTGTCCTTTTCGGAAAGCCGGTGTCCATTTTTCTGGGACATGCGCTAAGGTTCTTCCATGGCCCGATAGAGCGCATCGCGATCGGCGATGTCGACAAGTTCTCGCCCGCCGCGGAAGGTCGGCAATTCGGGCAAAGGTGCACGCTTGCGCTCGCCGCGCAGCATAAGCCGTAAGGCGGTTTCCACCATTTCCGACATGGTGCGTTTCTGCCGCGCTGCCTCGTGCTTGAGGCGGGCCATGATGGTCGGATCGATATTGAGGGTCGTCTTCATACGGTTCACCATATTCCCGATATGGTTATATGGCAACGTGGCAACAATCGACCAGGGCTCGGTTGCTCGCCATTATGGATTCCGGGTTAGCGGGCTTTGCCCGCGCCCCGGAATGACGATTCACTCCAGCGGCCCGATGTTGAAATCGCGCGCCACGCCATCCAGCGTGTCGCGCAGGCTTTTCGGCATTGGGATGCCGTGGGCGCGGCGTTCGAGAAGCTTGGCGTGGCTTTGCTCGCCCGGCAGCCAGATGCGCTCGAATCCGGGAAGGCGGGGCGACTGCCGGATGTCGCGGATCACCTGATCGACGGCGCGCTTGAAATCGGCAGGCAGCATGAAAGCCTCAACGCTGATCGCCGCGATCGCATGGCCCGTATTGGTGGTCTTGCCGGCCTCCTTGACGAAATCGACGACCTCGCGCCCCATCGCCGCGCGGTTGAGCGTGCCGGCGAGGAGGCCGATGATCAAGCTCAAGCCCGAGCCTTTGTAGTCGCCGATCGGCAGCAGGTGGCCTTCGTCGGCGCGCTTGGGATCGGTGAGCGGCTTGCCCTGCTTGTCGATCATCCAGCCGACCGGCATCGCTTCGCCGCGCTGCGCTTTCAGCCGCACTTTGCCGAAAGCAGCGACGGTCGGCGACATGTCGAGCACGATCGGCGGCTCGTCATGTGCGGGGACTGCGATGCACATCGGGTTGGTGCCGAGCAGGCTCTCGGTGCCGCCCCAGGGCGGCAGGTGATTGCTGGAGCCGACCGCGAAATAAAGCCCGATCATGTCGTGGTTGAGCGGCAGCGTGGCGTAGAGCGCCGCCGGGCCGGCGTGGTTGCTCATGCGCGCGCCGACCCAGCCGATGCCGGTCGCGTTCGCCTTGTCGATGGCGAGGTGCGTGGCGCGGCGCATGATCAGATGGCCCATGCCGTTGTCGCCGTCGATGAGGGCGGCCGAGGTCCGTTCGCTGACCACGCGGATATTCGGCGTCACGTTGATGCCGCCTGAGCGGATGCGGCGGAGATAAAGCGGCAGGCGGATCACGCCGTGGGTGTCGCTGCCGCGCAGATCGGCTTCCGTCATCAGGCCGGCGGCGATTTCCGCGTCCGGCGCGGGAAGGCCGGCCGCGACCAGGGCGCGCGTGATGAAGGCGGCGAGCCGGGAGGCGGGAATCCGCGCCTCGGCTTGAATTGCGGCTGCTTCGCTCATAGACGTCATGCTCCCCGTGAATAGCGAGGACTGGTTTAACCCCGCGGCTGGTCATAAAATCAAGCCAACCTGGAGGAAATCGTATGAGCATGACGGCCGAAAAAATCGAAACCATCAGCGCCTGTTTCGGGAGCTATCCGCAGACCCAGCCGCTCAAGAGCGGCCAGATCACATCCGACCGCGTGGCGCTGCGCCTGACCGAGGTCAACCCGGTCTACAAGGCCTTCACCATGATGGTGCGCGAACAGAAGTTCGACGTCAGCGAGATGGCGCTGGTGACCTACTTGCAGGGCAAGGCTTACGGCAAGCCGATCGTGCTCATGCCGGCCACCATGGTGGGCCGCTTTCAGCACGGCACCATGCTGTACAACTCCGAGCGCGGCACGGTGACGCCGACCACGCTTGAGGGCCGCCGCATCGGCGTGCGTTCGTTTGCGCAGACCACCGGCTGCTGGCTGCGCGGGATATTGTGGAAGGACTACGGTCTCGATAACAGCAAGGTCAAATGGGTGACGTTCGAGGACGCCCATGTTCCCGAATTCAAGGATCCGCCCGGAGTCGAGCGCGCCGCCGACGGCAAGGACATGACCAAGATGCTGCTCGAGGGCGAACTCGACGCGGCGATCTTCGGCACGGCGCTGCCGACCGATCCGCGGCTCAAAAGCGTCGTCCCCGATCCTGACGGCGCCGCCAAGGATTGGTACAAAAAATACGGCACGGTGCCGATCAACCACATGGTCGTGGTGAAGAGTTCGCTGTCGCAGTCCGATCCCGGCGCGGTGCGCGAAGTGTTCCGCATGCTGCACGAAAGCAAGAAGGCCGCCGGGCTGCCCAAACCCGGCGCGATCGACACGCTGCCGTTCGGCTTCGATGCGGTCAAACCGGCGCTCGACTTGATGTCGAGTTATGCGCTGGAGATGAAGATCATTCCCCGCCGCTATTCGGTCGAGGAATTGTTCGACGACACCACGCGGGCGCTGTAGCGCCTTATCCGCGCACGCGAGTTCCGTGCGATGACCGGAGCGGCTGCGCTCGCCTCCTAGCGGCGAGCGCGGCGATGCGCGCGAGTTCCAGTGCGCCTGAGTTCCGATGCGTGCGAGTTCCACGCTCGTGCGCGCATTGTTGGGACAACTTCACTTTGCTGGTATGCGCGCGCGCCGTTCGGCATTATGACGGCGGGGTGACGGTTGTGAATGTTGGGGAGCGATACCCAGTGAAGAAGACTGCGCTGCTAGCCCTTGCGTCGATTGCCGCCGCGAGCCCATCGATGGCGAAATCGCATCATCACCATTACCGGGCAACGTCTCATCATCGCCTCTACGCGGGAAAGTCGCATCATCATCGCAGCTACGCGGCAAGATCCACGGGCTCGCATGCGCACATCACCTGCGAGATGGTGCGTGCCTATGTGGGGCAGGTTGGCTTGGTGCAGGCAAGAGCAATGGCTCTGTCGGCCGGAATGACCGCCGCGGAAGAGCGCAGGGCGAGGCACTGCCTGGAAAACGGCGCGTAAGAGCGCGAGCCGCCAAGGGGCGCCCAAATATGGCGCCCACAAGGGCGCCCCTACGAAAGCGTTCAGGCGATGCTCTCGGATTCGGCCTTTGCTTTCGCCCAATAGTCCGGCTGCGATTTGGTTGCCCGCAGGCGCTTTTCGTCCTCATAGCCGGGCGCCATCGAGGCCGACGTGCCCGCCATCACCTGGTGGTGCTCGATATTGAGGAGCCGCAGCCAGCTCTGCTGGCCGAGCGTGAGCCCGATCATGCAGCCGAGTTCGACCAGCTCCGGCTCGCTGAAATGCCGATGCATCCGCTCCCAGAACGCGTCGTCGGTGTTGAGATGCCAGACGATGGCCTCGGCATAGGCCAGCGCCGCCTTCTGCCGCTCGTTGTATTTTCCCGATTTCTCGAAATTGAGCAGATCGAGAACCTGATCCTCGATCAGCGCACCGCTGTTGGTCGCCTTCACCGAACGCTGATTGCCGCAATATTCGCAGGTGACGGAACGGGAGACGTAGAGCCGGCACAACTCCTTTACGGCGTGATCGAGCACGCCGGTGCGGAAAATGTTGTGCCAGGACTCGGCGAAGAACCAGAAGCAGGCCGGCACGTGGGCGCGGATGGCTGAGCTTTCCGGCCGCGGCGTACCTTCGCGCTGGCAGCGCTCCATCTCCGCGCGCATCCGCGCGTCCATCTTCTCCAACGGGATATAGCTGATCCGCTGCTTTGCCATATTTCTTGTCTCTTTCCTTGCCTCTTTCCTCGCTTCTTCTTTTGGCGCCGAAGCCAAATTCGCGACCATCTTGCGCATTTTTGCATCGTTTTAAAGGCGTAAACCTTTATGGCCGACGCCCCAACAATACCTCAGATTCCGACATAATCCGTCACGCTTCCGCCCCGCCACTCGGGTGAATTCATACGGCCGTTTGAACGGGGAGCCTCGCCGTCATGCACCGCCGGCTGGCAGCCGCTGTGCTGCTCGCAGTGCTTTTTGCGCTTTCGTTGACCGCCGGCGGCTCGCCCGCCCGCGCGGAAGGCGCCGATTCGATGATCACGGTCGTCGGCAACCGCCACAACGACGCGGCTATGATCCGTTCGTATTTCCACGCAGCGCCCGGCAAGCCGCTCGGTGCCCAAGCCCTCGATAGCGCGCTCAAGGCGCTCTATGCCACCGGCCTGTTTTCCGATGTGAAGATAACGCACGATGGCGGCCGCGTCGTGGTTACCGTCGCCGAAAACCCGACGATCCAGCAGATCGCCTTCGAGGGCAACAAGAAGGTCAAGGACGCCGACCTGAAGAAGGCGCTGCAATCGAAGGAGGGCGGACCGCTGTCGCGCTTCTTCGTTCAGTCCGACGTCGAGAATATGATCGAGGTCTATCGCCAGCACGGCTATTTCCAGGTCCAGATCACGCCGAACACGATCCAGGTCACGGGGGCCGGTGCCGAGGCGAAATCGCCAGAGGCCAAGAATCGTCAAGACAATCGTCAAGACAATCACCGCGACGCCGCCGGCAAGCCGAACGACAGAGGCGAGCGCGTCAAGCTCGTCTTCGAGATCAAGGAGGGCGACAAGCTGGCGGTGCGGAAAATCGTCTTTGCCGGCAACCACGCTTTTCCGGACTACAAGCTCACCGGGGTGATCAAGACCGGCAAGACCAATATTCTCAGTTTTCTGCTCGACAACGACATCTACAATGCCGACAAGATCGACAACGACCAAGATCTGTTGCGTAAGTTCTACCGCGCCCACGGCTACGCCGACGTGAACGTCCATTCGTCCGCGAGCTACGATAAGGACCTCAAGGGCGTGGTGGTCACCTACGCGCTCGATGAAGGCCCGTTCTATCGCTTCGGCAAGGTCGACATCGAATCCGACGTGAAAGACATTGACCCCGCCGCGTTCCGGCAAGTTCTGCGCACGAGTTCCGGCGGCGCCTATGACGACGACGCGGTGAACAAGACGGTCGACGATATGACCATGGCTCTCGCCAAAGACGGCCAGCCGTTCGCCAGCGTATTCGCGCGCACCGACCGCGAGCCGCCGTCGGCTGCGGGCGGAACGGGGGTCATCAATCTCACCTACATGATCGATCCGGGCAAACGCCTCTATGTCGAGCGCATCGAAATCCACGGCAACACCAAGACGCACGACGACGTGATCCGCCGCGAATTCGATTTCGGCGAGGGCGACGCCTATAACCGCGCGCTGGTCGATCGCGCCGAGCGCCGCCTCAAAGCGCTCAACTATTTCAAGACGGTGAAAATCGAAACACGGCCCGGCTCGGCGCCCGACCGGGTGATTCTCGATGTCGACTTGCAGGAGGACGATACCGGGAATTTCTCCATAACGGGCGGCTATGGGACGGCCACCGGCTTCATGGCCGAGGTCAGCGTCAGCGACCGGAATCTGTTCGGCACCGGCTACAGCGGCAAGATGTCGGTGACCTACGGTCAGTATGTCAGGGGCTTGGACGTTGCTCTCGTCGATCCTTATTTCCTGAACCAACGGATGTCGGCTGGCGTCGAATTGTTCGGCAACGAGACCTACGCCAATCCCAATCAATCCTTCGATTCGAGCGTCTATGGCGCCAGGTTCTCGCTCGGCACGCCGCTGAACGATCAGCTCGGGGTGACGTGGAGTTATTCGATCTACAATCAGGAGGTTTCGCTCGATCCGCTCGAAGGAATCTCGTCGCTGCCGATTCAGCAGGCGGCCGCCATGGGCGCGATCTGGGTCTCTTCCGTCGGCTCTACCGTCACCTACTCAACGCTCGATAATCTGAAGAATCCGACCAGCGGGCTGCACATACAGACCTCCAACGAGGTGGCCGGCCTTGGCGGCGCCGCCAAGTTCGCCAAGACCACAGAGGACGTGCGCTATTATCACCCGATCGTCGGCGACGTGGTGGGCATGGTGCGGGCGCAGGGCGGTTACGTGTCGCCGTATGGCGGAGCGCAATTGCCGCTGCTCGACAATTTCTTCGGCGGCCCGCAGCTCGTCCGCGGTTTTGCGCCCAATGGCTTCGGTCCGCGCGATATCACGCCGGGGACCACGCAGGATAATGTCGGCGGCAACGTTTTCTGGAGCAGTTCGGCCGAGCTCGAGGCGCCGGTGCCGGGCGTGCCGGCGGATGCAAATTTGAAGGTGGCGCTGTTCTCCGACGTCGGCAGCTTGTGGGCCACCGGCGCGAGCGCCTCGAGCCTTGCCTCGCTGTCACCGTCACAGCAGATCGCCAATTCGCAAGCGCTGCGCGCGTCGGTCGGCACCGCGCTGATCTGGGCTTCGCCGTTTGGCTCGCTGGAGGTTGATTATGCCTATCCGGTCGCCAAGCAGCCCTACGACGTGACCCAGCGGCTGAACTTTACCGCCGGCGGGTTCTGACTGGGCCGCGCGCCGGCCCATCATTTCACAACCGTCCGTTCCATCTCGAGTTCGGATTGCAAGCTCTCCACGTCGCGGAAGATCGAAACGACGGCGAGCGTGCGCCCGTTGCGCTTGTAGCGAAGGAGGCAATCCTTCGCCATGATGTCGCCGTCGATCGCGATCTCGTCCCATTGCTCGGCGTGCCCGACGTAATTGATCGGCACATCGTAGTGCTGGCTCCAGAAAAACGGCACGGCGTCAAATCGCTCGTTGCCCCCCAGCATGTTGGCCGCCGCGGTTTGTCCCTGGCGTTCCGCCACCACCCAGTGCTCGACGCGGATGGCTGCGCCCGTGTGCGGATCGGGCCAGCGCGCAATATCGCCGGCCGCGTAGATTTCAGGATCGCTGGTTTGCAGAAAAGCATTCACTGTCACGCCGCGATCGATGGCGAGCCCGGCGCGCTCGGC
>DATJTL010000316.1:0-7578 GCA_035503415.1 Xanthobacteraceae bacterium | reverse complement strand
CCTGGACCATCCGATTGAATTGGCGCCGGCGCATTTTTCCCGGCGGGTCTCCGCCCATGAGGTGAAAAGCTTCGCCGACCTCTATCCGCCGCTGGAGCCAGGAGAACTGCTCAAGGGCTCGGGCGACAAGCGCTATGAAATCCCCTGGGCAATGGCGAGCGCCAAGGAATTCCGCGCGCAACCAAGATCGGCCTAGTGGAGCGGATTTGACATTCGCTTCCCACCTGGCCGGCTTCTCGTGAAGCGAATGTCAAATCCAAAAGCTCCACTACGACTTATACTTGCTAGTGGTCCTTTGATTCTAACATTCGCATAAGAGACCGCCGAACCCAGATGCGAATGTTAGAATCGGACCACTAGTTTCGCAATCCGGCCGCCCAAATCCGGCATCAGGTCCGGCGTCAGGTCCGGCATTCTGCCGCAGCAGCAATTGCGCTCCGCGAAGCCTCTTCGGTGTACGCGCAAGGGCAGCTGTTGCTATGATCGGGCACAATAGCGGGCAAACCCGCATGCCGGAGTTGCTCGGAGGAGCGTGATGAGAGGGCGATACCGGATACTTTTGGCATTGGCTGCCGGCATGGCGGCTGCCGCGGCGCTGCCATTGCTCGCCGTCGCGCTCGATTATCCGGCGCGGCCGGTGCGCATCATCGAGGGATTTGGCGGCGGCGGTACGCCCGACCTGATCTCGCGGCTCATGGCGCAGTGGCTGTCGCAGCGGCTGGGCCAACCCTTTGTGGTCGAGAACAAGACCGGCGCTTCGGGCAATATCGCGGCCGAGCAGGTAATCAAGGCGGTGCCGGACGGCTACACGTTGCTCACGTGCCTTTCCGCGAACGCGATCAACGCCTCGCTCTACCGCAATCTCGATTTCGATTTCGTGCGCGACACGGCGCCGGTCGCCGGATTGATTCAGCTGCCCATGGTGTTGCTGGTCAATCCGTCGTTCCCGGCCAAAACGTTTGCGGACTTCATTGCCTATGCCAAGGCCAATCCCGGCAAGGTCAACGTCGCCTCGCCCGGTATCGGCACGCCGATGTACGTGGCCGGCGAACTCATCAATCTGATGGCTGGCGTCAAGACGGTCGATGTACCCTATCGCGGGCCGGCCGGTGCGTTCACCGATCTGCTCGCCAACCGGGTTCAGGCCTTCATCATCACTGTGCCGGCTGCCGTCGGCTTCGTGCGGGACGGCAGGCTGCGCGCCTTGGCGGTAACTGGCACAACGCGGGCGGACGTGTTGCCCGGCGTACCGGCGATCGCCGAATTGCTGCCCGGGTTCGAGGCAACAGCATGGGACGGCATTTGCGCGCCAAAGGGCACGCCGCAGCCGGTCGTCGACACGCTCAACAGCGCCATCAACGCCGGCCTTGCCGATCCGCAGCTCAAGGCAAAGATCAAAGATTTGGGCGCCGAGACCACGGCGATGACGCCCGAACAATTCGGTAAGTTTCTCGCCGCCGAAACCGGCAAATGGGCCAAGGTGGTCCACTTTTCGGGCGTCAAATTGAACTGATGCGCGCGGCATGCGCGTCAAGGGAGGAAAAAAGACAATGAAGCTTCGACGTCGCGACTTTGTGCGGCTGGCGGCCGGCACGCTTGCGCTGCCGGCTCTGCCGGCGATCGCACAAGCGCAAAATTATCCGAACCGGCCGGTGCGCATCGTCGTGCCCTACCCGGCGGGCATCGCGCCCGACATCGCCACGCGGCTGGTCGCCCAATCGCTGTCGCAGCAGCTTGGGCAGCAATTCATCGTCGATAACCGGCCGGGCGGCGCCGCCAATATCGGCACCGAAATCGTCGTCCACGCCCCGCCCGACGGCTATACGCTGCTCACCGCGACGATGACCAACGTGCTTAATATGTCGCTCTACGACAATCTCGACTTCAACTTCGCGCGCGACATCGCGCCTGTGTCCGGCCTGGTGCGGCTGCCTCTGGTTCTGGTCGTCAATCCGGCGGTGCCGGCGAAGACGCTTCCCGAGTTCATCGCCTATGCCAAGGCCAATCCCGGCAAGATCAATTTTGCCTCGGTCGGCAGCGGCGCGGCGACCGACGTGGCCGGCGAATTGTTCAACGCGATGGCCGGCGTCCGTCTGGTCAACGTGCCATATCGGAGCAACTATCTGCCCGATCTGCTCGGCGGCCAGGTGCAGGCCTCGTTCACGCCGATTCTGCAATCGCTCGGCTACATTAAGGCGGACAAGCTGCGGGCGCTGGCGGTGACCGACGCAACCCGTTCGCATGTGCTGCCCGGCGTTCCAACCATCGGCGAATTCGTGCCAGGCTATGTGGCGGTGGTTTGGGATGGTGTCGGCGCGCCGGCGAAAACGCCGCCGGAGGTGATCGACAAGCTCAACAAATCGATCAATGCCGTGCTCGCCGATGCCGCGGTCAAGGAGAAATTCGCCGCGCTAGGGTCCGAGCCGATGGCGATGACGTCCGCCGAATTCGGCGCCTTCGTCGCCGCCGAGAATGTGAAGTGGAGCAAGGTCATCAGAGAGGCCGGCATCAAAGTCCAATAGGGCCGGTCCGATGTGCCGGGAGCGTTCGATGCAGGTTCACCGCCGACGATTTCTGCTGCTGAGCGCTGGCGCCGCCGTGCTGCCGGCGCCGGCTTCGGCGGCGCCGTCGGACGCGTATCCGTCGCGGCCGGTGCGTCTGATCGTCGGCCTGCCGCCAGGCAGCGCACCCGACATCATGGCGCGGCTTGCCGCCCAGTGGCTGGAAGAGCGGCTCAAGCAAAGTTTTATCGTCGACAACCGCCCGGGCTCAGCGACGAACATCGCCACCGAGGCGGTCGCGCGCTCGGCGCCGGACGGCTACACGCTGCTTCTGGTCACCGCCGGCAACGCGATCAACACCACGCTTTACCAGCATCTGAGCGTCAATTTCAGTACCGACATTGCGCCGGTGGCGGCGCTTGGGCGCACGCCGTTCGCCATGGTGATCAATCCATCGGTGCCGGCCAACAACGTTCCTGAATTCATCGCCTATGCCAAGGCCAACCCGGGCAAACTGAACTTGGCCTCGCCCGGGCTCGGCGCCACCAATCAGATGTTCGGCGAACTGTTTGAGATGATGACGGGCACGCGCTTCCTGCACGTGCCGTATCGGCTCAGCCTGTTCCCCGATCTGCTCTCGGGCGAGGTGCAGGTCTATTTCGGCGCCATCCCCGGCGTCCTCGACTATGTGAGCACCGGCAAGCTGCGAGCGCTCGCGGTGACCACGGCGAGCCGCGTCGATGCGCTGCCGGACGTGCCGACCATGAACGAATTCGTGCCTGGCTACGAGGCGAACGGATGGCTCGGCCTCGGTGCACCGGCGAAGACACCGCCCGAAATCATCGACATCCTCAACAGGGAGATCGGCGCCTTCGAAGCCGACCCGGGAACGCGGCGGCGGTTGACCGAAATCGGCGTCATTCCGATGTCGGCGACGCCGGCGGAATTCGCAAAATTCATCGCCGACGAAACTGATAAATGGGCCAAGGTGGTGAAATTCGCCGGCCTTAGAGCGGACTGAATTTGCACCGTCAGCAATCAAACGATGAAAGGACATCGCATGAGACTTCGCCGCCGCCGTTTTCTGCAGTTGGCGACTGCTACCGCGGCGCTGCCGGCATTGCCGGCCATCGTGCGGGCGCAAGCCTACCCGACGCATCCGGTGAAGCTCGTCGTCACCGTTCCGGCCGGCGGCTCGCCCGACATTATCGGCCGGCTGATCGCCCAATGGCTGTCTGAGAAGCTTGGGCAGGCCTTCGTCGTCGAGAACAAGCCCGGCGCCTCTACCAATATCGGCACCGAATTGGTGCTCAAGTCGGCGCCGGATGGCGGCACGCTCCTGCTCGCCATGTCCTCGAACGCGATCAATCCGGCGCTCTATCATCATCTCAACTTCAACTTCCTGCGGGATGCCGAGCCGGTAGCGAGCATCGCCACGATCCCGCTGGTCATGGATCTCAATCCTGCGTTTCCGGCGAAGACGGTTCCCGAATTCATTGCTTATGCGAAGGCAAATCCGGGCAAGATCAATCTGGCATCGGGCGGCAGCGGCACGCCGCTTTACGTCGCCGGCGCGCTGTTTCGGATGATGGCCGACGTCAACTTGGTAGACGTCATTTATCAGGGTGAGGGCGCGGCGATGCCCGATCTCTTGGGCGGTCAGGTGCAGGCCATGTTCGGAGTCATGCCGGCTTCCATCAGCTACGTCAAAGCCGGCAAACTGCGTGCGCTGGCGGTGACCAGTTCGAAACGCCAGGAGCTGTTGCCGGACGTCCCGGCGATGGCCGAATTTTTGCCCGGCTACGAGGCGAACGGCTGGTACGGCATCGTCGCGCCCAAGGGCACGCCGGCAAACGTTGTCGAGGCGGTCAACAAACAAGTCAACGCCGCGCTTGCCGATCCGGCGATGCGCAAACGCTTCACCGATCTCGGCTGCAATGTCTTTACCGGTTCGCCCGCCGAGTTCGCGGCTTTCATCCGCGCCGAGACCGAGAAGTGGGCGAAGGTGGTCGCGTTCGCCGGCATCAAGGCGGATTGATACCGCTCCCTTTTCCCGCAGCGATGGCGGTCGATGCCGAAGACGGCTAAGAGAAATATCGTAACGCCGCGGGAAAGGGCTGTTTCGGCAACGAACCAATGTCCACTACCGAGCTAGATCACGAACTCGATGTCTTGACGCGCCTTGCGATCAAGCACGGCACCGACAAATGGGGACCTCACTTTTACACGCCGTTGTATCACGGCCTGTTTTGCCATCTCCGTGACCGGCCCATCCGGCTGCTCGAAATCGGCGTCGGCGGCTATGACCTCAAGACCTCAGGAGGCGCTTCGCTCGCGATGTGGGCCGAATACTTTCCAAATGGCCAGATCACCGGTATCGATATCGCAGAGAAGCGCCTGACACTGGACGAGCGGGTCAGGATATTCCGCGGCTCGCAGGATGATTCCACGTTTATCCAGAACGTCTCCAATGAACGCGGGCCGTTTGACATCATCATCGACGATGGCAGCCATTTGCCCAAGCACGTGGTGGCGAGCTTCAATATTCTGTTCCCGATCCTGAAGGACGGCGGCATTTACGTCATTGAGGACGTGCAGACCGCGTTCTGGCCGAACTTTGGCGGTTCGACAATGCACGGCGGCGAGACCGTGAGATTGACCCGAACGATCATCGAATGTCTCAACCACGCCGAGATCGCGGTGGCGGACCGCTCGCGTCCGTTCCCCGAATTTGCCAAGCAGATCAAGGCGCTTCGCGCCTTTCACAATGTCATTGTCATCGACAAAGGCGACAATTCCGAGCCGTCGAATTTCGCCTACGACATCGGCAATCCTCACGCCGCCATGGCGGTGAAGGCCATGGAAAGTCAGCTGCAAAACGCGCCGACCGCAGAAGGCATGGCAAATCTGAGCGGCCTCTATTGTCTCGGCGGAAATCTGGCGAGAGCGAAGGAGGTCGCTGCCGAAGCAGCGTCCCGGTGGCCGACAAATTCAACCGCATTAATGGCGGCCTATGCCGTCGCCGTGCGACAGAAAGACGTAGCTGCCGAAAGGAAATACCTCGATCGCTTGCTGCAGATCGAACCCGATAACGCGGCGTTGCAGCAGGCGCGCGCCGGTCTCAATCCATCCGTCGTTCCTTCAGCATAGGCTTCGGCGGATTTTGTACGCACCAGGTCGCCGTTTGGCGCGGAACGACGCGCTGTTGCTGTCTTGGATCTGGCGGCGCTTGCCGACGTTGGCGAACGTGCTTTACGATGCCTTCGCGGTACCCGCTTTGCTCGGTGAGTGCCGCTGCAAGCGGACACATTGCCTGCCTCAAATAAAAAGGATGTCCGTCGGCACGGCGGGTTTGCGTATTGGGAGGATTGCTGTTGTGACGGGCGACATGCTGATGAATAGCGATTTTGATCGGTCCGTTGCCGCGCTGGACGTATCGATTTTCCGAATCGAGTCGGAAACCACTTTCGAAGATCGCCGCAGCTTCCTCGCCATCCAAAACGCGGTGCGCAATTGGAAATCCGAATATGTTTATCTGGAGTGCGGGTCGCATCTTGGCGGTTCGCTGTTGCCTCACGTCCTCGACTCGCGTTGCCGCACCTTGTACTCGGTTGACAAGAGGCCGCCTATTCAACCCGACGAGCGAGGAGTCAACTTCGAATATGCGCACAATTCGTCACAGCGCATGATTTCGACGCTGGCGAGATATGTGACGGCGAATGTGTTGGCGAAGCTGCGAACTTTCGATAAGGACGCGGGCGAATTGACGGTCCGCGATATCGAGGAGAAGCCTGATCTCGTCCTGATCGATGCGGAACATACAAACGCAGCTGTTTTCAGCGACTTTCTGCATATCTACCGTCTTTGTCATTCCTCGACGGTTTATATTTTCCACGATGCCAATCTCATTTGGAGCGGCCTGGAAAACATAGAGATGTTCCTGCGCTACTCAGGAGTAGCTTTTGAGTCGTATGTTGTTCCGGGCGTCGTTTATCTGTTGGCGCTGAACGAGACCCGTGACATTTTGCAGCCGGTCGGCGCAAAGCTTGGGATGGACAAGCAGCGGTTTGCGATGCGGTCCAGAGAAGATCTCATGAAAACGCACTATGAGATTGTTCGCCAGTTTCTGGCTCGCCAACAGCAGCCAAGCACATAATTCTCCGCGCGCCGTCGGCTTCGCAACCTGGCACGGCAGCAATCGGCACCTTGCGGCTCGAGGGCCGCAGGCGTGTCGCGGTCCAAAAGGACGGCGGTCTCACTTGGCTCCAGGCGGCCGGCGGCCGCCAACTATGCGGACAGCAGCGTGTCGCCGAGGAAGCGATCTGGCTTCGGCACTCCGGGAAGCGCGAAGAAAAAGCCGCCGCCGATCGGCTTGATGTATTCTTCCAAATCCTCGCCGTTGAGCCGATTTTGCACCGTCAGGAATCCGGCTGCGAGGTTCGACTGGAAGCATGTGAACAGAAGCCCCATGTCGAGCTGGCCGCTGCTGTTGACGCCCCGGGAAAAATTATAGCCGCGCCGCAGAATGAGGTTTGCGTCCGTTTCTGGCGTCCGCGGATTGGCGCGTCGAATGTGCGCCGTCAGTGGGATGCGCAGCCCGTGCGGGTCGTCGGCGTATTTGGGGATGTCATGCTCGCGCTCGCCGCTGAGAGGCGCGCCGCTCATCTTAAAGCGGCCGATGATCTTCTGCTGCTCATTGAGCGGCGTGCGATCCCACCGCTCTACCAGATTGAGGATGATGCGGACCACCTGATAGGAGCCGCCCGCCGTCCAGGACGGCTCGTCCGCATCGGCCTGAACCCAGACGTACCGGTTCATCAGGTCGGCGTCGGATGCAGTGAGATTTGCAGTCCCATCCTTGAAGCCCAGGAGATTGCGAACGGTTTGCTGGCCCAATCGCCGCACGGTGTCGGGTGGCAGAAAGCCGTCGACTTTCCAGCGGACGGCCAACAGGTCGGGCGTATTCTTGATGATGTCGCGCAACGCGTGGATCACGGTTATTTCGCGATTGGCGCAGAATTGGATCAGCAGGTCGCCATGGCAGTAGCGATCGTCCAAGGCGTCATTGGGAAATTGC
>DATJTL010000315.1:0-6494 GCA_035503415.1 Xanthobacteraceae bacterium | reverse complement strand
GCGGAGAGCACGCCCGGGGAAGCGATATCGTCGACGAAGCGCGCTGTGCCGCGCAACAGCTTCTGGTCTTCAATGCGCGGAACGCGCGCTCCTATGAGTTGGCTCAAGGTGCTCTACTCGCTCGAGATCGCCTTCGTGGCCTTGATCAGAACGTCCTTCGGCGTCGCGTAAAGCTCCGCCAGCAGTCGATCGATGGTCGCGCCGGAAACCGGCCTCACATCGAAATCAAGACGTTTGGCCTCGGCAAGGAATGTTGGATCCTGCATGGTTGCGTCGAAGGCGTTGATCAGCGCCGCCCTGCGATCGTCCGGAAGGCCAGGAGGCGCCGCGAACGGCCGCGCCATCGCCTGGCTTGCCAGCAACACTTTGGTGATCTGCAGCTCTTCGGGATTGCTGACCAGATCCGCGACAAGCGGCACTGAAGCGATCGCCGGCTCTTTGGTCAATGCCGCCTGCACAATGAAATTCACCAAATGATTGGAGAGCCAGTCGGGATGGGTCGACTTCACGGTGCTCCACGAAATTCCGCAGACGCCGTCGACTTCGCCACGCTCCATCGCCATCACGATGTCATTGGTGCCGGGATAACCGCTCACGAGCTTCGCCTTGGCGCCGAAAACGTTCTTATAAAGCAAGAGCCAGATGTCGGGGTCTGCACCGGCCCCCTCGCCGCCGAATATCGAGGACTTGGAGATAAAATCGCTCCAGTTCTTCACCGCCGAGGTATGCCAAGTGACGCACAACGTGTCGTCATCGGTAACGCTGCCGAGCCAGGTGAATTTGCGGCTGTCGAAGTTGGCTTTATCGATCAGCGGCGAAATGCCCATGCTGCGCGAAAACGTACCGAAGACCGAGCCGTCCTTGGGCGCCACGGAGAAGATATAATTGGCCGCACGAAGGCTGCCTGCGCCGGCCATTTGCTCCGGGATGATCGCGGGATCGCCCGGGATATGCTTGCCGATATAACGCGCAAGCAGGCGCGCATACGCGTCATACCCGCCGCCAGCGCTGTAGCCGACGATCAAAGAGATGTTGCGGCCTTTGAAGAAATCTTCAACGCCCGCGGCATCGACAAGTCCGGCACAGACCGCGAGCACGGCCGCGGCGCAAATCATTGTCCGCAGAATGTGAAGTCGTGACATGGTTTCTCGTTGTCGGTTCGGATGCGCAGCATGCGCTGAAGGAATGACACCTAATGTCGGCGTCCGGAGAACAAGGCGACGATCTGCTGCCAGATGACGCGTGCGAAGAGCGAGAAGCCTGAAATCGGCTTGGCGGCAGGCGGCAGCGGAGCAGGCCTCGCCGCGGGCGCCGGCTCGGGGTGTGCCGCGGCGGGCGCCGCGGCTTGCAGCGGTGGCGATGCTTGTGGCGGGGATGTTTGCGGCGAGGATTCCTGCGGCGGAGGCGGCGCGGCCAGCGCCTCATTGGCGAGTTGCGTTCGCAGATTGGTGGCGAATTGACCGATGATCTGCGCGGCCGTCGCCTGGATCATGCCGACGCCGCGGCCGTATTGCGCCACCGCGCCCGACAGCATCAGGTCGGTATGGATCATCACCCGCGAGCCTGCGGGCACCGGATCGATGTGAAACGTCGCCGTGGCGTTGGCGGCGCCGCGGCCCTTGGCGTCGCTACCCTGCGCTTTGACCCGCGCGCTGCGATTTGTCTCGTCAATAGAATCGATCTCCACACGGCCGGCGAACGCCAAAGCCACCGGACCGAGGCGGACGGAAATCTTGCCCTTGAAGTTCTGCTGATCGACGATTTCGGTGAGCTCCGCGCCAGGCATACAGGGCGCGATGCGCGGAACGTCCATCAGCACCGCCCAAGCCTGTGCCGGCGACAACGGCACGTCGAATGAATTGTCGAATTCCATTTACGAACTCCGCCGCACTCCGATCATTTCCGGCGCGCCGATCTTGTCCCAGATCCAGCGCGCGCAGGCGAACAGGCGATCGTCATCGTAGCGCTGTCCGACCAATTGGATGCCGACCGGCAGATCGTTGGGTCCGCGATGGGTCGGCAGCGTCATGGTCGGCGTATGCAGCGCGGTCCAGATCGCCTGCATGCTGGCATCGCCGGTCGCGCCCAAGCCCTTCGGGGCCTCGCCGGGCACGCAGGGCACCAGCAGCACATCGTATTTGTCGAATACGTCCGCCAGCAGCACGCGGCATGCGTCGAGGCGGCGCATGCCGGCGACATAGTCGTCGCGCGAAATTTTGTGGCCGTTCTCGATGTAGCGGCGAATCTGCGGCGACAGCTGCTCGCGCTGACGGTCCCAGGCTGACGCCATGCAGGCGGCGCGCTCGTAAAAGCCGACGGTGGAGCGCGCGACGACGTGCAATCCACGGAACGCGTCCGGCAATTCGATATCGCGTACGGCCGCACCGGCCTTGCCGAGTCTTTTGGCGGCGTCCTCGAGCGCGGTTTTCGTTTCCAGCTGCGCGGTATCCCACAAATCCGTTCGCCACACCCCGATTCGCGGCGCGCTACCCAATTGACGCGGCGGCTGCGGCTCCTGCATGCGCAGCACCGCGGTGAGCATTTCGATGTCGTCGATTGAGCGCGCCAGCCAGCCGATCGTGTCGATGGAGTCGGCGGCCGGCCACGTGCCCATTTTGTTGATGGTGTTGTAAGTCGGCTTGTAGCCGAAGACGCCGCAGAACGACGATGGCCGCAAGATCGAGCCGCCGGTCTGGGTGCCGAGCGCCGCCGGTACCATGTGGTCGGCGACCGCGGCGGCCGAGCCGCTCGAGGAACCGCCGGGTGTGTGCGCGGCGTTGTGCGGATTGGTGGTTTCCGGCGGCGCGCTGCCGGCGAATTCACAGGTCGCCGTCTTGCCGAGGATGAGCGCGCCGGCGCGGCGCAACAGCGCCACGCAGGCGGCGTCCGCCTTCGGACGATTGCCGCGATAGATCGGCGAACCCATCTCGGTGAGCCGATCGTGCGTGTCGATGGTGTCCTTCAGTCCGATCGGAATGCCGTGCAGCGGTCCGCGCGAAGAGGCACGGTCGAGCGCGCGGGCCTGATCGAGCACGAGCTTTTCGTCGAAATTCACCCAGGCCTTTACGGTCGTGTCGCGCACGGCGATGCGCGCGATGCAATCGCGCGCCACCGCTTCGCAGGTCGTCTCGCCCGCCGCGATCTTCGTCGCGATTTCGCTCGCCGACAGTTCGTTGAGCGGGCGTTTGACCTTGACGTCCATCGTCAGTTCTTCCCCGCGCGGCCGGCGGAGGTGCCGGCGATCTTGCCGAACACCGTGCCGGACATCAGGCCGGAGCCGCCCGGATAGTTGAAGTAGAACAGACCGCCGACCAGTTCGCCTGCCGCGTACAGCCCGCGGATCGGCTGATAGTCGGTGTTGAGCACTTCACAATCGGTGTTGATGCGCAACCCGCCGAAGGTGAAGGTCAAACCGCATGTCACCGCGTAGCCTTCGAACGGCGGCGCATCGATGGTGTTTGCCCAATTGCTCTTGTTGACGGGGAGGCCGACCGTGCAGCGGCCGTCTTTTATGTTCGGATTGAACGGCACATCGGTCTTCACCGCGGCGTTCCATTCCTTCACGGTCTTGAGAAACTCGGCGGCGTTCACGCCTTCGAGCTTTTGCGCGAACTCTTCGATCGTGTTCGCCGTCACCTTGGTGATCTGACGGATCTTGTATTCGTCGCGCTGCAGGTGCTTGACCTTCTGATCGAAGATCTGCCAGGCGAACTGCCCGGGCTGCTCAAGCACCACGCGGCCGTATTTCGCGTAGGTATAGTTGCGGAAATCGGCGCCCTCGTCGACGAAGCGCTTGCCCGTCGCATTGATCATGATCGAAAACGGGTAGGAATGCTTCTGGAATTGGTCGCCGACCGCAAGATCGCCGAACTCCGGCGCATTCATTTCCCATTGCACGGCATGTCCGCCCGACCAGTTGCCGCAGGGGCTGGCGCCGATGTCGAGCGCCATGCGGATGCCGTCGCCGGCGTTGTAACGGGAGCCGCGCACCTTCGCCATGTCCCAGCCCGGGCCGAAGTAGCGGGTGCGCATTTCAGCATTGGCTTCGAAACCGCCGCAGGCGAGCACGACCGAACCTGCGTGCAGATCTTCATACTTGCCATCGTGTTTGACCCGGACGCCTTCGACACGATTGCCGTCACCGATCAGCTTTACTGCGCGCGTCGCATAACGGATTTCGATGCCGCGCTTTTTCGCCGCCGCGGTGAGCTGGTTGACGAGACCGGGACCGCCGCCGACCGACTCCACCGTAAGCCCACCCCAGAACTTGAACTTGCCGTCGATCTTGAACGCCTGGCGGCCGTAGATCGGAATGAGCCGCACGCCCTTTTGCCGCATCCAATTAAGTGAATCGAAGCTCTTGGTGACCAGCAACTCGACCAGATCGGGATCGGCGCGGTTCTGCGTCACCCGCGCCATATCGTCGAAGAACTGATCGGCCGTGTAGGTGCCGAAGTCGGTGGTCTCGATTTCGGCGGGCGTGAGGTCGGGGACCAGAGTCTTGATGTCGTCGACGCCGTTGTAGACGACGCGGATCGAACCGGCGGTGAAGCGGCTGTTGCCGCCGGATTCGTCCTCCGGCGCGGCCTCGCACATCAACACCTTGGCGCCCTGCTCCTGCGCCGCCAATGCGGCGCAAAACGCCGCATTCCCCGCCCCGACCACGATCACGTCCGCAACTTCGTTTGGCATTTGCTGTCCTCAAGTTTTTCCCTCCCCCTTGGGGGAGGGAGCAGAAATCACTCCGCCGCCGCGGCCGCCCCGCCGTGCGCCTTCGACCAGCCGGCCGGATCCTTCATGAACTTTTCGACTTCCCTGAGCTTGTCCTTGTCGAACCTGCCGCTCTTCTTCGCCACTTCAAGAACGTCCCACCAGGTGGCGAGCGCGTGCAGCGTGACGCCGAGATCGCCGAGGATTTTTTTGCTCTCGGGGAAGATATCGTAGAAGAAGAACACGAAGACGTGCTCGACGGTGGCGCCAGCCCCGCGCAGCGCCTGACAGAAATTCACCTTGCTGCGGCCGTCGGTGGTCATGTCCTCAACCAGGAGCACGCGGTCGCCGTCCTCGATATGACCTTCGATCTGGGCGTTGCGGCCGAACCCTTTCGCCTTCTTGCGCACGTATTGCATCGGCAACATCAGGCGGTCGGCCATCCAGGCGGCAAACGGAATGCCGGCGGTCTCGCCGCCCGCAACCGCGTCGAATTGCTCGAAGCCGACCTCGCGCAAGATCGTTGCCACGCCGAAATCGACCAGCGTCTGGCGCACGCGCGGAAACGAGATCAGCCGCCGGCAGTCGGTATAGACCGGGCTCGCCCAGCCGGAGGTATAGATGAACGGCTTGTCGCTCATGAAGCGGACCGCATCCACCTCGAGCAGCATCTTCGCCGTCAATTCCGCCATCACCGCTTTATCGGAGAAGGCTGTCATGTCGATGTCCTCGTCCTGTCATCGTCCGCCTTGACCGGACGATCCAGTAATCACCGCCGGTGCGATAGCAGCCCGGCCGCTTGCGATTACTGGATGCCCCGCCTTCGCGGGGCATGACA
Organism: Xanthobacteraceae bacterium; assembly: GCA_035503415.1. Taxonomy (GTDB): domain Bacteria; phylum Pseudomonadota; class Alphaproteobacteria; order Rhizobiales; family Xanthobacteraceae; genus BOG-931. The sequence goes on along the minus strand of DATJTL010000315.1, from coordinate 946 downwards.
ATAGTCAAATTAACTCACCACCTTCCACTCGATGGTCTCACCGCCGCGATAGACGATGGCGCGCTCGTCCGGACCGGGCACCGCGACCTCCTTGGGCGCGATCCACGGCGACTTTTCCAGCGTGATCGTCTCCTCGTTGGGCGGCATGCGATAATGCTTAGGCCCGTTGAGCGAGGCGAAGGCTTCGAGCTTGTCGAGCGCGCCCTCCTCCTCAAACACTTTGGCGTAGGTCTCGATCGCCACCGGCGCGTTGAACATGCCGGGCACGCCGTTCATCGCCACCTTCCGCGAATAGGGATGCGGCGCCGAATCGGTGCCGAGGAAATAGCAAGCCTCGCCGGACGTCGCCGCCTTGCGCAAAGCGGTGCGATCCCGGGCGGTTTTGATCACCGGCATGACGTACATGTACGGATTGATCCCGTGACCCAGAGTGTCGTTGCGGGTCTGCAGCATGTGATACGGCGTGATGGTGCCGCCGACCTGCGGCGCCGCGCTCCTGACGAAGTCGACGCCGTCCTTCGACGACAGGTGTTCGAGAATGAAGCGCAGCTTCGGAAAGCGCTTGATCCACTGCGAGAGATAGCGCTCGATGAACACCTTCTCGCGGTCGAAGACATCGACGTCGGGATCGGTCACTTCGCCGTGCATCAGAAACGGCATGTCGATCTTTTCCATGCGCTCCAGCACGGGCATGACCTTGGCGTAGTCGGTGACGCCGGCCGCCGAATTGGTGGTGGCGTTCGCCGGGTAAAGCTTCACCCCGGTGAATACGCCGTCGCGAAAGCCGCGCTCGACGTCGTCCGGATCGGTGTCGTCGGTGAGATAGCAGGTCATCAGCGGCTTGAATTTCGAGCCGGCCGGCAGCGCCGCCATCACCCGCTCGCGATAGGCGATGCAGTCCGCGGTTGTGCGCACCGGCGGGACGAGGTTCGGCATCAAAATGGCG
>DATJTL010000314.1:0-12407 GCA_035503415.1 Xanthobacteraceae bacterium | reverse complement strand
CCGCCCGATTACCGACAGAAGCCGAACAGGGGAGGACGACACATGCCACGAATCAAAATTCTCGAGCGCGCCGACATGAATGCCGAACAGGGGCGCGTCTACGATGCCGCCAAGCAGGGAAGCGGCATCGTCGGCGGCCCTTATTACGCCTATATCCGGCTGCCGAAGCTGTTCGAAGCCGCGCAGAATTTGCGCGAGTCGCTCTCGTCGGGCCCGCTCTCGGCGCGCGAACAGCAGATCGTCAACATGACCGTCGCCCGGCACTGGAACGCGCGCTATCCATGGTTCGCGCAAGCGCGTCGCTCGCGTTCAATCGGCATCGACCAGTCGGTTATCGACGCCATCAACGCGCGGCAGACACCGAACCTCACCGATGCGCGCGAGCGTACCTGCTTCACCGTGGCGCACGAGCTTCTCGCCAACAAAGGTTTAAGCGAAGCTACCTACGCGGCGGCGGAAAAGACGATGGGACTTGAGAGCGTGGTGGCGCTGGTCGCCTCGACCGGCAGCTTTTCCATGACCTGCATGACCGCCAACTCTTTCGGCATCGATCCGCCGGCCGACAATCCGACACCACTCGCGCCGTAACATCGCGCCTATTTAATCACGGCCATGAAAATCACCCGCGTCGAGCCCATCCTCATTGCCGTGCCCTATGAGCACGGAGGACCGAAGCCGATGCGGCCATCGGGGCCGTGGACGCACATGGAAACGCTGTTCGTGCGCGTCGACACCGATGCGAACATCACCGGCTGGGGCGAGGCGTTCGGCTTTGCCGCCTCGCCGCTCACCCGCGAGGCCATAACGCGCGCAGTGGCGCCGCTTTGCGTGGGCCGCGAATTCAAGGATGTGCCATCGTTCATGGCTGATCTGCAGCGCAAACTTCATGCCATGGGCCGGCATGGCTCGGTCAGCTTCGCGCTCGCCGGCATCGACATCGCGCTATGGGATATCTTGGGCAAGGCGCAGAACATGCCGGTTCATCGCCTGCTCGGCGGCGCCACGCGAGACCGCATTCCCACCTATGCGAGTCTCCTGCGTTACGGCAAAAGCGATCTGGTCGGCCGCTACACCCAGGAAGCCATCGCGCGCGGGTACGAATACATCAAGCTGCACGAGCATTTGGTCGAGACGATCGCGCCGGGTCGCGAAGCTGCCGGACCAAACATCCCCATTATGGTCGACACCAATTGCGCGTGGCCGCCGGATGAGGCGCTTGCGATGGCGCGCAAACTCAAGGCCTACGATCTTTATTGGCTTGAGGAGCCGGTCGATCCGGTCGACGATTATGACGCCATGGCGCGCATCCGCCGCGACACCGGAATGACCGTCGCCGCCGGCGAAAACATCGGCCATGCCGGAGAGGCGCGCTACGCGATGGAGCTTGGCGCACTCGATATCTTTCAGCCAAGTATTACTAAGATCGGCGGCATCATCGCCATGCGCAAAGCGATCGCCGTGGCCAAGGACTACGGCGTGCGTGTGATGCCGCATTCGCCCTATTTCGGGCCAGGCCTGATCGCGACCTTGCACGTCATCGCTGCGGACCTGCCCGATTCGCTATGCGAGCGCTTTTACTGCGAACTGGAAGCGACACCGCTCGGTAACGCGGTCGCCGCACGCGACGGCCACATGATGGTGCCGCAGGCGCCGGGACTGGGCATCGAAATCGACGAGGACGTGATCGCCCGCTATCGCCTGGCCTAAGGATCGGTTTGCTCGCCATCAGCGCGGTGGCGGCCACGGCGACGGCGCTGATCTGGAAATTCGTTGCAGAGACCAAACCTGCCGATTACGGCGACTGATGCTGGAATTGGCAGGGCCCCCTACCCGGCCTTGAGATTCGCCGCCTTGATGATCGGCCACCACTTCGCCGCTTCAGCCTTCTGAAAAGCGGCAAAAGTGTCCGGCTTTTGCATGTTGGGCGGGGTAACTTGATCGCCGAGCTTGTCGAGCCTGGCGCGCACGCCGGGATCAGCCAACGTTTTGACGGTCACGTCGTCGATCTTGGCCAAAACGTCCTGCGGTGTGGCGCGCGGCGCCCAGAGACCGAACCAGATCGCGGCATAGAATCCCGGCAGCCCGGCTTCATCGGTCGTTGGGACATCCGGCAAGCCGGGATGACGCGTCTTTGCCGTAACGGCCAGAGCGCGGATGGTGCCGGCCTGTACTTGCGCCACGAAATTGGACGACGGCTCGATCATCAGGTCGATGTGTCCCGCAACCAGATCCTGCACGGCCGGACCGTCGCCCCGATAAGGCACGAACTGGAATTTGGTCCCCGTTGCCTTCTGAAAGGCGATGCCGGCAAGGTTTCCGGTCGAGCCCACGCCGGGAATGCCTGCATTTGCTTTGCCCGGATTGGCCTTCAGCCACGCGATCAATTCCTGCAGGTTATTTGCCGGCAGCGACTTGCGCACGCAAATCATCAGCGGCTCGCTGGCGAGTTCCGCAATCGGCGCCAGGTCGTTGAGCAGGTCGAAGTTCAGCTTATACAAGCCGCCGATCAGCACATGCGTGGTCAAAGTGCCGACGCTCAGCGTGTAACCGTCGGCCGGCGCGCGTACCACGCGCTCCACGCCGATTGCGCCCGCCGCGCCCGCGACGTTTTCGACGAGGACGGTTTGACCGAACAGTCCGCCCATGTGCTCGGCGATGATTCGCGCCAGGATGTCGGTGCCCCCGCCCGCTGCGAATGGCACGACAATAGTGATCGGCCGGGATGGATAAGTATCTGCGGCCGCGATGCCCACCGGGACCTGCATCGCCGCGGCGCCAGCCGCCAAATGCAGGAATTGCCTTCGCGCAAGGTGCATGACTCCCCCCTTGTTCGCGGCCGAAAAAACGGTCGCTCAGTCGACCTTGATCTTGGCGAACTTCACCACCTTGATCCACTTCGCGGTATCGGCGGCGATAAATTTCGCGACTTCGGCCGGCGTACTCGGCGGCATTACTTGCGCGCCAAGATCGCGGAGCCGCGCCTGAATCTGCTGCTCGGCAACCGCCGCGTTCACCTGTTTGTTGAGCGTATTGATGATTGCCTGCGGTGTGCCTTTCGGCGCGCCGAAGCCGATCCAGCCAAACGCCTCATAGCCGGGCAAGAACTCGTTCATAGCCGGCACATTCGGCAGCACGTCCAAACGCTCCGGCGTGGTCACCGCCAGCGCGCGCAGCTTGCCCGCCCGGATATGCGGCAGCGATGAGGGCGTCACGTCGAACATCACCTGTACCTGGCCGCCCATGAGATCGACCAGAGCGGGCGTCGAGCCGCGATAGGGCACATGCACGAGATCGACGCCGGCCATGAACTTGAACAATTCGCCGGCGACATGCTGCGGCCCGCCGATCCCGGCCGAAGCCATGTTGATCTTGCCCGGATTGGCTTTCGCATAGGCGATGAACTCCGGCACGGTCTTGGCCGGAAAGGCCGGATTGACCTCCATCACCAATGGCACACGGTCAACCAGCGCAATCGGCACGATGTCGCGCACGAAATCGAAATTGAGCTTGGTGTACAGCGCGGCATTGATCGTATTCTGCGAATTCGTGACCAGGAGCGTGTAGCCGTCCGGCGCCGAGCGCACGACCGCTTCGGTCGCGATGTTGCCGGTGGCGCCTGGCCGAATGTCAATGACGAATTGCTGGCCAAGGTGCTGCGAGAGAAATTGCCCGATCAGCCGCCCGGTGATGTCGGTCGAACTGCCAGCGGCCTGGCCGACCAGCAGGTGAACGGGACGGGACGGGTAGGCTTCCGCGCGAACCAGCTGCGCGGAGAACGGCAGCGCGGCAGCGCCTGCGGCCAGACGCAAGAAGTCACGGCGGAAAATGCTCACGGCGTTTCGCTCCGGTTGCTTGCTGAGCGGGGCTTGGGGCAGCAACGAACTTGGGGCTGCCTTCCCTCGCCCGCGCCCGCGCGTTACCATCGTTTGTGCGGCGGTGCCTTGTTAGCAGATGTTTGCAAGGCAGACAGCCCTTTGGGGGAGGAACGCGATGAAAGAGCGCAGTGCGCGTGGCAGGCGTTTCATTGCGCCGGCGACCTTCTTATGCCTCCTGTTGGCCAGTGCGGCGGCGTCCTGCAGCGCTCTCGCCCAGACGCCCACGGTTTCGTTGGCTGGCAAGACCGTTAACCTAATTATCGGCTTCGGGGCGGGTGGCGGCTACGATACCTTGGGCCGCGTGCTCGCCGACCACCTCGGCAGCCACCTGCCGGGCCACCCAAGTGTGGTGCCGCAAAACATGCCCGGCGGTGGCAGCTTCCGCGCCGCCAGCTACATGTACAATCAGGCGCCGAAAGACGGCACGGCCATCGCGCTCATTTCACGCGACGTCGCGCTTGGTCCGCTGACCGGCCAGGCCGGCGCACTCTTCGATGCGACAAAATTGTCCTGGCTGGGCACGCCGCTCACCGAAACCAATATTTGCATCGCCAATCGCTCGGCGGCGGTGAAAACCGTGCAGGATCTTAAGGAAAAGACGCTGATCGTTGGCGACACCGGCCCGGGCACCGGCACGGACGCTTATCCAAAGGCGCTTAACGCCATTCTCGGCTTCAAGTTCAAGCTGGTAGGCGGCTATCCCTCCACCGCAAACGTCTTTCTCGCGATGGAGCGGGGCGAACTGGACGGGATTTGCGAGAGCCTCGACAGCGTCGAGGCGCGCCGGCCCGACTGGATATCCTCCGGGACCATATCGGTGCTGTTTCAGGGCGGCATTAAACCCAACCCCGAACTCAAGAACGTACCGTTCGTGGTCGATCTCGCGCAAACGCCGCAAGATAGGCAGGCGATCGAGTTTCTCTACATCGGCCAGGGCATGGGCCGGCCCTACATCGCCCCGCCCGACTTGCCGCCAGCTATCCTGAAAATGCTGCGCGACGGCTTCGATGCCACCATGAAAGACCCGGCCTTCATCGACGAAATGCACAAACGCAAATATACGCTCGATCCGCAGAGCGGCAGCGAGCTCGAAGCTCTGGTCAAAAAGGCCTACGCCACACCGAAACCGATCATCGACCGGATCGCGAAGTTGATACAGTAACGCCTCCCGGCAGCCTTGAGCGAAATCGCCGAAATCCACACAGATAGGGAGACCGACATGGGTGAGGTCCCAACACGACGAACGTTTGTTTTGCGTGCCGGGACCGGCATCGCGGCCGGCGCGCTGCTCGCACGGGCGAGGCGGGCGACGGCTGCGGCCCAGACCGCACTTAAGGTGGTCACCTTTCCCGGTCTCACCAACCTTCCGATCTTCGCCGCGGAGAAAAACGGCCTGTTCGCCAAACGCGGCCTGGCGGTGGATGTGATATTCACGCCGAACTCAAAGTCACAACGCGAAGGACTCGCAAGCGGCAAGTTTCAGATCATCCACACCGCCGCCGACAATGCCGTCGCCATGGTCGAGCTTGCAAAAGCCGACGTTATCATCGTGACCGGCGGCGATGACGGTTTCAATCGCATCATCGTGCAGCCTGACATCAGCTCACTGTCTGATCTGCGGGGCAAAACGCTGGTAGTCGACGCGCCCAACACCGCGTTCGCGCTGTTGCTTTACAAAGCGCTCAAGGACGCCGGCCTGAGCGGGGCAGACTACAAGGTGAATTCGGTCGGCGGCACGCCGCAACGGCTCAACGCCATGCTGACCGACAGGGCCCATGCCGCGGCAGGCATCCTCAGCCCGCCGCTGAGTTTCGACGCTATCGCAGCCGGGCTGAAAGACCTTGGTTCGGCCACCAAGGCAGTCGGCCCGTATCAATCAGGCAGCGTGGTGGTCATGCGATCCTGGGCAAAGTCCAATAGCGATACTCTTGTCCGCTACATCCAGGCGATCGTTGAAGGCCGCCGCTGGGTGCTCGATCCCGCCAATAAGGACGCCGTAATCGCGATGCTCGTCGCCACGCTCAAACTGTCGCGCGACTATGCGGCCAAATGCTACGCCATCGTCATAGATCCCGTTGACGGTTTCGCGAAGGATGCAAAATTCAGCATGCAAGGATTTGAAAACGTTCTCAAACTGCGCGCCGAGATCGAAGGCGAATGGGGCGGTCATCCGCCGGCCCCCGATCGATATGTCGATCTGTCCTACTACGCTCGGGCAATAGCCGGCTTGTGAAACCCCAACCAGCAGGGGTCTGCCAATAGAGCTGAGCGCGCGGCGCAAAACTTAGTATGACTTCGCCGCCGGGCGTGGCACCATCGCGATAGTGCGCTGCAGCCGCGCCTCGCGCCAGAACAGAAAGAAGCCGGAAGCGACAACGATGAACGATCCGGTCAATAGGCCCGTCGAGGGCACGTCGCCCCAGACGACGTAGCCGAGGCAGAGCGCCCATACCAGCATCAGATAATAGAAGGGCGCCACCGCGGCGGCCAGCGCCAGGCGCAGCGATTGCGTCCAAAAATATTGGCCGATGGCATTGGCGAATCCGCTGCCGAACAGCATCAGAGCGTCGATCGGTGTTGGCCAGCGCCAGCCGAATAGCAGAAGGAAGGAGTGAAAGAACGCGATCATCGTCAGCTGCCAAATGATCAGCGTGTTGGGCGACTCGGTCTTGGTCATGCCGCGCACGGCGACGGTGACGCTGCCGTATAGAATGGCATTGCCGAGCGCGAACAGGGCGCCGAGCGTGAACGAGTTCGCCCCCGGATTGGTGACGATGAGCACGCCGCCAAAGCCCATCAGCAATGCCGCCCAGCGGGAAAGCGTCGCGCGCTCCTTGAGCCATACGATGGAGATGAGCGCGGAGAACAGCGGCGCGGAGAAATTGATCGATACCGCACCGGCAAGCGGCATCAGGGTAAACGCAAGCCCGAACAAGGTTTGCGACGTCGCCTGCGACAGCCCGCGCGCGATGTGGTCGCGCGGACGCTTTGTTGCGTAGACGCCAAACCCGGTCATCGGCAGCATGACCGCAGCGCAGACGATCAGCGAGGAGATGGAGCGCGAAAACACCACCTCGCCAACCGGATAGATGCCCACCTGCCATTTGGTCAGCGCCGAGTCGGTGGCGAACATCGTCGTCGCCAGCACCATGCAGACGATGCCGCGCGGCACGTGATCCTGATGATTCTTCTGTTCATCACGGCCACGAGCGGTCAGCGCCTCCCGTGCGCCGAGCCGCTCGTGGTCGGCCGGAAGATCGGCTTTGCCCTCGTTCATTCCGCAGCCCCCGCGCCAGCGAAGCATCGCCGGCAACGCCGACCAAGCCGCATGGGCGGTCTCGGTGCCGAAGGGGATCGCGAACCCGGATCACCCGGAACATTTGGCCACCGGCCGGGTTCACCCGGAAGAGAGCCCGCGTCGGCTCTTCGCGCAGAGGAGTGCCCCGAATATGTGCGACTATAGCCTGCATCTCGTCGCTTCCCGGCCGGCCAAAGTCGGTGACAAGCTCGTGGCGACGGATTTTGCCCGCTCGATCACCCGCGGCTTCGCCGCCGTCGGCGAGCCAGATGTCGCGGTTTGCCTTTTGCCCGGCACCGAGATCGCGTTCGAGCAGGAGGTCCAGTACGACCGCGCTTTCAGCCTGTTTGGCAAGGCCCGCGTCGAGCACAAGGTGGCCCGCTTCCGCCAGGTCAATATGGAAGACCCGCACGTGCACCACGACGCACTGGAATTTCCCAGTGGTCAGATCGTGATGGTCACCCGGCTTCTGCCTGGCCAGCGCGCCACGGTGCTACAACTGCCGGCGTCCACTCATGACGATCATGATCATCAGCAGAGTGCGCCGCAGCGCCAGCGAGCGATTGAGCCGGCCACACCGTAATACCTAGGGCGGCGCGTGGGAGGATACATCCCGCGCCGCAATGGCCGACAGCGCTGAAAGCCGTCACGCGAGCATCGCTGCCGAGCGGCGAGGAAATCGCTGTTGCCGCAGAGCGGAAAAATTAGGGCGTGCGCCTGCCATGCGCCACGAGGATGGCGGCGTGACCGTCATCCCACGTGCGCGACACTCTGCTCATGCCTGCTTCCTGCATCATGCCGATATGGGTTTCGATACCACCGGCGATGGGGAACAGGTCATAGTCGAGGAAGAGCGCGCCGGGTTTGAGCAATTGCGCGATGCCGCGATAGCAGGCTGCGATCTTGTCGAGGCCACGCAGATTGTGGATGGCGATCGCCGAGACAATCAAATCAAATGGTCCGCCGACGCGTTCTGACCAGGCCGGATCGGAGAGGTCGGCAAGCACGAAGGACAGCTGCCCGAAAGACTTAGCCAGGTTCTCGCGGGCGCGCGCCAGCATCAGCTCGGAGTAATCCTGTAGCGTCACCCGCGCATTAGGATAGGCGTGCAGCACTTCCTCGGTCACAAAACCATAGCCGGCGCCAATATCGAGCACCTCGATCGCCGCTTCGCGCGGCAGTTTCGCCATCGCGATCATCTGTCTGATCCGCGGGCGGCGCACGTCGTCACGGCTTTCGTCGCGCTTAATCCATTGGTCGACGTAGGTCTGCGAATGCCAATCGTGCGGCGCATGCGAATGGCCGTGATCATGATCGTGGTCGTGTGAATGGCCGTGACCGTGGTCGTGACTTGTCATCGTCATCTCCTGCGCGACGAGCGATAGGCTGCGAGGGCCGCTTTGTCTTGCCGCCCGCGAAGCTGACGTCGCCACGGCTAACGCGCGGCGCGCAGCCGCTCGGTCTCAGCCAGGTCCAGTCCTCCGGTCGCATCAATCGCAACGCCGTAATCGCGCCGCGCCACCTCGGCCGTAATCAGGCCATCGAGCACGTCGCCGAGCACAGCGTTTGGATCGCGCGTGCGTGGATCACCGAAGCCGCCGCCGCCCGGAAGACTGAGGCACAGGGCGTCGCGTGCGGGCACAGTCTGCCGTCCTTTCGGACGGATCGGGCGGCCTGAGCGCAGCGCTACCGCGCCCGGCGCCCCTGCCCCACCGCCGTCGCGACCGCGCGCCGGATTTTTGACCCGCTCGAAGTTGCAAAGCAGCGCAACCGGGGTTGAGCCAGCACCGCCAATCTCGATGGATTGACCGAGGCCGCCGCGGAATTTTCCCGGTCCGCCGGAGCCTTCGCGGAACTCGCGGCGATAAAAGATCACCGGAGCGATACTTTCGGTCGCTTCCACCGGGATGGTGCGTACGCCAGACGGAAACGAGGTGGCGCTCAGGCCGTCCTTCGCCGGCCGCGCACCGGCGCCACCGCAATGGAAGATCACGGTAGAGAACAGCGGCAGTTCGTTCGCGTCGATGCCCTCCTCAACTTCGTCGACCAGCGAGCCGCCGCCGAAAATCTGCGGGTTCCACAGCGAAGACGCGCCTTCGGCAGGCACACCGCCCGAGATCGCCCGGTGCAGGCAGCCGGAGACGACGTCGGGCAGCATCTGACCAACCGTGTGCCGCGCGGCCACCGGCCATGGCCGTCTGGCGTTGAGCACGCAGCCTTCCGGCGCGCTCACCGTGATCGGCGCGAGCGATCCGGCGTTATTGGGCACGTCCGGCGCGACCAGACATTTAACGCCGAAAGCCGTGTAAGCGAGGCAATAGTTCAGCACGACGTTGATGCCGTAGCTCGACGCCGGCGAGGTACCGGCGAAATCGATATGAATGCCGTCACCGGAAATGGTCAGCGCGGCATTGAGGAGGAGCGGCTTGTCGTAGCCGTCCATGGTCAAGCTGTTGCGATAAGTGCCCGCAGGCAAGGCGCGGATGCGCGCGAGAGTGGCCTCATGCGACGCTTCGATGATCTGGTCGCCGAGCCGGTCCAGATTGGCAATCTCGAATTCGTCCATCATTTCGACGAGCCGGCGGCCGCCCTCGTCGTTGCACGCTGCGCAAGCGTAGATGTCGCCCTCGACCTGCAGCGGCTCACGCACGTTGGCGCGCACGAGATTGAGCAAATCCTCGTTCATGCGGCCCTCACGAGCGAGCGGCATGATCGGGATCGAGAGCCCCTCCTCGAACACCTGCCGGCCGTCCGGACCCATGCCGAGCCCACCGATGTCGACCACATGGATCGTGTTGGCGAACAGACCGACCGCCTGCCCACGATAAAAACTCGGCGTCACCACCGTGATGTCGTGCAGATGACCTGAGGTAAGCCACGGATCGTTGGTGATGTAATGATCGCCCGGCTTCATGCCGGCGAGCGGATAGGCGTCGAGAAAATATTTCACCGCGTTGGCCATCGAATTGACGTGGCCGGGCGTGCCGGTGACGGCCTGGGCGAGCATCCGGCCGTGGCGATCAAACACGCCCGCCGACAGATCACCGGCCTCGCGCACCGAGGTCGAGAACGCCGTGCGCAGCATGGTTTGCGCCTGCTCTTCCACCACCGCGATCAGGCGGCTCCACATGATCTGCTGATGGATTTGCGCCAGCGCGGCGTTTGAGCGGGCAACCATATCAGTCCTCGCGAGCCTTCAGCTCTATATAGCCGAAACGGTCGATCCGCGCGTCGAAATCGGGACTGACGATGGTCGAGGTTTCGTCCTCGGCGATCACCGCCGGACCTCTGATGGAGGCACCGGCAGCGAGATCGCCCCGCCAATAGACAGGCATATCGATGAATTCGCCGGCCTCCGGATCAAAGACCGAGCGGTGCGTGATCGGCTGCGCCACGCCTGGCTGTTCCGCACTTTCAGCTGCGAGCCGTCCCTCGGCGGGCGCGCTCAACGCCAGCACCCAGCTGAGAATCTCGATGTCGACGCCGGGTATCGCGCGACTGTAAAGGCGGCGATAGGCGGCCTCGAATAGTTCGGCGAGCTTCGCTCGATCAGCCGCTGCGAACTCGCGCACGGGAAGCTCGACCGCGATCTCGTGGCCTTGTCCGCGATAGCGCATGAACGAGGAGCGCCGCTCGGACAGTTCGGCGACCGGTGCGCCGCGCCGCACGACCGATTCGGCTTCGCCGCGCATCTCCGCCATCAGCCGATTGACCGCGTCGGGATCGAACTCCGACAAGCGCACCAAGCGGCCGCGTACGATTTCGTAGGCGACCGGCGCGCGAAGAAGGCCCACCGCAGAACCGACACCGGCGTTAGCCGGAATAAGCACCCGGCTGACGCCGATTTTCCCGGCGACACGCGCGGCATGAAGCGGCGCGGCGCCGCCGAACGCAATCAACGTGCGCGTACGCAAATCCTTGCCACTTTCGATGGCATGCACACGCGCCGCGTTCGCCATGTTCTCGTCGACCATTTCGCTGACGCCTAGCGCGGCATGATCGGTCGGAAGCGAAAGCGGCGCGCCGATCCGCTCGGCGATGGCGCGCTCGGCGTTGGCGGCATTCAACGCTATCTTGCCGCCGGAGAATTTGTGCGGATCGATGCGGCCAAGAACGAGATCGGCATCTGTCACTGTCGGCTCGCTGCCGCCCTGGCCGTAGCAGACCGGCCCGGGCTGCGCTCCGGCGCTGTCCGGACCGACCGCAATGCGCTTGAGCGCATCGAGGCGCGCAATCGAGCCGCCGCCAGCGCCGATTTCCACCATCTCGATCACTGGAATGCGCAAGGGAAGCCCGCTGCCCTTGAGAAAGCGATAAATGCGCGCCACTTCGAGAACGCGCGCGGTCTGCGGCTGCGCGTCGTCGATCAAACAGACTTTCGCAGTGGTGCCGCCCATGTCGAAGGAAAGCACTTGGCCGAGGCCGTGCTGACGCGCAATGCAGCCGGCGAAGATGGCGCCTGCGGCCGGCCCGGATTCGATCAGGCGGACCGGAAAGCGTATGGCGGTCTCGACAGTGGTGATGCCGCCGCCCGACGTCATCAGCAGGACTGGACAGCCGAAGCCGGCGCGTTTGAGCTCGCGCTCAAGCCCGGTCAAATAACGCCGCATCAGCGGTTGGATGTAAGCATTGGCGCAAGCGGTGGAAAACCGCTCGTATTCGCGCATCTCTGGCGACACGTCTGAAGAGAGCGTCACCGCAACGTGAGGCAGGCGCCGGGCGATCGTATCGCCCGTGCGCTGCTCATGATCGGGATTGGTGAAGCTGTGCAGAAAGCCGACCGCCACCGCCTCGATCTCGCTGGCTGCGAGCGTCTCGATCGCGCGGTCGAGGCTCGCCGTGTCGAGCGGAACAAACACGTTGCCTTGCGCATCAATGCGCTCGCGCACCGGAACGCGCAGCCGCCGCGGCACCAAGGGCGGTGGCAGGTCGATGTTGACGTCGTATTGCTCGAAGCGGTTTTCGTGGCGGATTTCAATGACGTCACGAAAGCCTTCGGTGGTCAAAAGCGCGGTCTTGGCGCCCTTGCGCTCGATCACCGCATTGGTGGCAAGCGTGGTGCCGTGAATGATCAGATCGACTTGGCGCGGTTCGATCCCGGCAGCTTCGGTCACCGCGCGCAATGCGGTGAGCACGCCTTCCTCCGGCGCACCCGGCGTGGTCAGCGTTTTTCCGGTAAAGCGCCGCTCGCCAACCTCCAGCGCCACGTCGGTAAACGTGCCGCCAATGTCGAG
>DATJTL010000313.1:0-8568 GCA_035503415.1 Xanthobacteraceae bacterium | reverse complement strand
GCTGATCGCGACCTTCTTGCCCTTGAGGTCTTTGACCGACTTGATCGGCGAATCCGGCATGACGATGATGACGTTGTCGGCGAGCGAACGGGAGCCGATATCGACGATCTTGATATCCTGGCCTTCGTTGATGGCGGCGATCGCCGCGGCGGGCGAGGTTTCGCCAAAGCCGAGCGAACTTGCGATCACCGCACGCACCGAGGTGCCGCCGCCTTCGCCGGAAATGACGCCGGTCACATCAACGCCGGCCTTCTTGAAGAATCCCTTCTCGATCGCGACGCCATAGGGCGCGCCGGACGGATCGGCCTTGTACTGGGTGACGACTATGTCGTCGGCCATCGCCGGGCAGGACATGGACACGCCGTACACGCAAACGGACAGCGCCAGCGCGGCGAACAAACTTCTTCTGTGCTGCAACATATAACCTCCCTTGTCGTTATGTCTTCGCGTTATTTTCGGCTCGCCGTGCATTCCGCTCGCGGCGCTGCGGGCCCATATTATCTCGCGGCGGTGCCGGATGGGAATGCGACGTGTTTTGCCAGATGTTTACTTTGCGCAGTGTATACTATCTCCCCGGCGCGACGAGTCCTGGCCTTGTTGGGGAGGATGACGAGCGATGACGCTGCAGGGGGATGTCGTTGCGGCGCGAGCACCGGCGCCGCTCCCCGGGGGGACGCAGCCCACCTGGCTGCCCTCATATCCGCCTGGCGTGCCGGCGACCATCGACGCCGACGCTTATCCGTCGCTGCACGCGATGCTGCTCGACGCCTGCGAGACATTTTCCGAGCGGCCGGCATTCGAGTGCCTGCGTGCGCGCATCAGCTACGCCGATTGGGAACACTACAGCCGCAATTTGGCGGCCTTTCTCACCGAGCAGGCAGGCTGCCGGCCGGGCGACCGGGTCGCCATCATGCTGCCGAACCTGCTCGCCTACCCGGTCACGTTCCTAGGCGCTCTGCGCGCGGGGCTGATCGTGGTCAACTTCAATCCGCTCTACACCCCGCGCGAGATGAGGGAGCAACTCGTCGATTGCGGCGCCGAGGTCATCGTCATTCTGGAAAATTTCGCCCACAAGCTCGAAACCGTCATCGCCGAAACGAAAGTCCGGCGCGTTGTGGTGGCGCGGCTCGGCGATTTCGTGCCCACGCTCAAGCGCTGGACGTTCAATTTCGTCAACGCCCATATCAAGCACGCGGTGCCGGCGTGGCATCTTGAGAACTCAACGATGCTGCAGGACGCCTGCGGCCACGCCCCGACCCCCGCTTACGCGGATGCGGAGCGCAAGCCCAGCGACGTCGCGCTCCTGCAATATACCGGCGGCACCACGGGCGTGGCCAAAGGTGCGATGCTTACCCATCGCAATCTGGTCGCCAACGCGATGCAATGCTGCGCCTGGATCGGTGCCGGACTGCAACTGCAAAACGAGCGCGCGCTGACGCCGCTGCCGCTCTATCACATCTTCTCGCTGACCGCGAACCTTCTGGTGTTCGCGCGCTTTGGCGGCCTGAACATCCTCATTCCCGATCCGCGCGATCTGCACCGCCTGGTTCGCACATTGCGCGACGGTTGCATCACTGCAACCTCCGGCGTCAACACGCTGTTCAACGCGCTGGTCAACCGGGCCGACTTCGCCGCGCTCGATTTTTCCACGTTGCGCGTCACCATCGCCGGCGGCGCTGCGGTGCAGGGCGAAGTCGCCCGCCGCTGGCGCGAGATCACCGGCCGCGACCTCGTCGAGGGCTACGGCCTCACCGAGGCGTCGCCCGTTGTCTGCATCAATCCGGTAGAGAGGCCGAAGCTCGGCACCGTCGGTCTGCCGGTGCCCTCGACCGAAGTGACGATCCGCGACGACAATGGCGGCGTGCTTGCGCTTGGCGAACACGGCGAAGTCTGGGTGCGTGGCCCGCAGGTGATGGCCGGCTACTGGCTGCGGCCCGAGGAAACTGAGCACATGTTGACCCGGGACGGCTGGCTGCGCACGGGCGACATCGGCGTCCTGGATGCCGAGGGCTTTCTGAAACTCCTCGACCGCAAGAAGGACATGATCAACGTTTCCGGCTTCAAGGTGTTTCCAAACGAGGTAGAGGATGTAGCCATGCTGCATCCCGGCGTGCGCGAGGCCGCCGTTATCGGCGTGCCGGACGAACGCACCGGCGAGGCGGTCAAGCTGTTTGTCGTCAAGCGCGATCCGGCGCCGACCGAGGCCGATTTGATGGACTTTTTCCGCGCCCGTCTGGTGAACTACAAGCGCCCCCATATCATCGAATTTCGCGATCAGCTGCCCAAGAGCAACGTCGGCAAGATTCTGCGCAAGGAATTGCATTGAGGCCATGCGCCCGGAGCGATCGGGCGGCCTTCCTGCTCGAAAAGCGGCGTGGTAACCGTAATTCCGCAATCACAATGCGGGAGGACGGCTAGCCAATGCCCAAGTTGCCACTTTCGTTCGCGTGCGGCCTCTACGATCGGATGCAGCCGCTCTATACCGGCGAGGTCAAACCGGACGGCATCGACCTCAACTTCATTGCCATCGATCAGCCGCGCCCGATCTTCGACCGCATGTCCGGCGGGCAGGAGTTCGACGTCGCGGAATATTCGCTGTCCGAATTTACGCAGCGCTTCACCCGCAACGAGTGCCCGTTCGTCGCCATCCCGGTGTTCCCCTCGATCGCCTTCCGCATGGGCTACATCGCCATCAACAAGAAGTCCGGCATCAAGACGCCCAAGGACCTTGAGGGTAAGCGCATTGGCGTGCCGCTCTACACCATGACCGCCGCGATCTTTATCAACGGCATCCTGAGTCACGAATTCGGCGTAGATCTTACCAAGGTCAAATGGGTGCAGAGCGCAATGAACGAGTCGGGTTCGCACGGCCACCCGACCGTGCTGCCGCTTCTGAAGAACATGTCGATCGAGAACAACACGTCCAAAAAGACGCTGGGCCAGATGCTGGCCGACGGCGAGCTCGACGCTACGCTCGGCACCAGCCTCCCGGAGGAGATTCGTACCAATCCGGATATCGTGAGGTTGTTTCCGAACTTCGTTGAGGTCGACAAGGATCTCTGGAAACGCAAGGGGATCTATCCGATCATGCACACCGTAGCCATCAAGAAGAGTGTCTACGAGCGCTATCCGTTCGTTGCGACAAGCCTCTTCGACGCCTTCGTGAGATCGAAGAAGATCGCGCTGCAGAAGCTGTTTAATCTGCGGGCAGTGCGCTACATGACGCCGTTTTTGATGCGGGAGATCGATGACATCTGGGAGGTTTTCAACGGCGATCCATGGCCCTATGGTGTCGAGCCGTTGCGCCGGACCATCGAGGCGCTTATCACCTATCAGCAGACGCTTGGTCTGACGGACAAGGCCGTCAAAGTCGACGATCTGTTCGTGCCGACTTACGGCTGACCGTTCCAAATCTTTCGAATTATCTCACCGCGGAAGAATCATCATGAGCCAACTCGAAGATCTGCTGCGCGACCTCGTTGTTGCCAACCGCATCCTGTCGAACGAAGACGTGGTCGACGCCTACGGCCATATCAGTGTGCGTCATCCCGACAATCCCAAGCGTTTCTTCATGTCGCGCTCTCGCGCGCCCGAGCTTGTTGAGCGCCACGACCTGATCGAATTCGACCAGGAGGGCGATCCGATCAGCGACAAGCGCCCGCCTTATCTCGAGCGCTTCATCCATGCGGCGATCTTCGAGGCGCGGCCCGACGTGACGGCGGTGGTTCATGCGCACGCCGAGGACACGCTGCCATTCGGCCTGATCGACAAGCCGCTTGAGCCGGTGATCCATTCGGGCAGCTTCATCGGCGGAAAAGTGCCGGTGTGGGACATTCGTAAGAAGTTCGGCGACACCGATCTGCTGGTGAGAAACATGGTGCAGGGCAGGGACCTCGCCAAAAGCCTGGGGAAAGGCAATGTGGCGCTCATGCGAGGCCACGGCTTCGCCTCGGCGGGACGCTCGATCGTCGACGTGGTGCGGCTATCGGTCTATCTGCCGCGCAACGCGCGCGTGCAGATGAACGCTCTGCGCATGGGCGGCAAGCCGAAGCCGTTGTCCAAGGGCGAGATTGCCTCGCGCGGGAAGGGCGAAAGTTACATGCCGACTTCGCCGACAACCTGGCGCGCCTGGGAATATTGGGCGACCAAGGCCGGCTGTGGCGACATGATCGGCGAGATGCCGAAGCATGAGCACTGAGCGCAAGCTTGCCGAACAAATAAAAATGGCCGGGCGTGAGCCCGGCCATTTGATTTGGTCCGATGAAGGGCAGGCCAGCCCCTACTGGAGCAATTCCGTCACTTTGCCTTTGCTGTCGCGGCCTTGGGCGTAATACTGGCCGATATTCTTCATCAGCGCGGCGTCGGACACCGAATAGATGATGGCGTCCTCCTTGCCGGTATTGACGTGGCGGCGCCACACGAAGTTAGGCACGACGAACAGATCGTTGTGGCTCCACTCGAAGCGCTTGCCGCCGACCTCGGTCGCGCCAGTGCCTTCGATGCACACATAGTAGGTGCCGGCGGTCTCGCGCTTCCACTCCGTCTCTTCGCCGGGCCGGAGCAGTTGCGCGGAGTAATTGAGCGTCTTGAATACCGGTTCGCCGGTGACCGGATTGACGAAGTCGACCTTGATGCCTTCGCGCGGATCGCCCTTCTCTTTGCGCAGGCTGTGCAGCATCTCCTTGACGTCTTCGCCGCGGAAGTGGAACAGCGGCGCCGGATCGTGGCCGACGCCGCGCTGATGGCTGACGAAGGCGGGCTTCAGGCCGCCGTGCCCGTAGAGGTGGCGCGAATAGCCTTCGGTAACCGTCACCGCCTGTACGTTGGTATTGCCCTGCGCCCCCGGCATGTTGTGATCGACCCACGCAGCGTCGAGGAACTCCATGAGCGGCCAGTCGAGCGTGTCGATCCAGACGCACGGCTCGTCTGAATCGTTGCCGTGGTCGTGCCAGGTGCCGTTCGGGGTGAGGATGAGATCGCCGCGATTCGCGGTGACGCGCTCGCCCTCGACGACGGTGTAACCGCCGGTCTTGGACAGGATCGTGCGGCTGGCGTTCGGCGAATGCAGATGCACCGGCGCGACGTCACCCGGATTGTAGATCGAGATGGCGCAGCGAATGGTGTTGGTGACCTGCAGGCGGCCGTTCAATCCGGGATTGAGGAGGAGGATGCTTTGCCGGTCGGCAAATTCGATCGGCGAGACGTCGGCCTTCTGGGCGATCTCGGAAATCTGCTTGAGGTAGCCGCTATATTCGTTCCACTTCCACATGTAGGGCGCGGTCTTCAGTTGGGCGACGGCGACGCGTCCGCTCGCGACTTGGCCAGAGCCTTCGCCACCGGTCTCGCTGAACCATGGCCGCTGCGCCGGGGCATTAGCCTGGGTACGGATCCAGACATTGTGCTTGCCGGCTTCGGTGTTGATGGCTTCCATCAATTCGCGCGCCTTGTTGGAAAGCCCGCCGGGCGCGGGAGCCTTCATTGTCACCGTGGCCATTCTCGTTTCTCCTGTAAAAGCGGGGCGATTACGACCCTATAAGCACCGATGTCCCGAATTTTCAGCCGTCACGGGCTGATTTCAAGCCTTTCCAACAGGATAGTGGCTCACCGCATGTTTGGAAAGGCGGCCGAACCGCGCGTGGCGATGCGTGCCCCAGCGAAAATTCATAGCCCGATGAGACGGCGTTTGAGCTGGATCAATGATAGCCGCAAGCGCCGTTACCCGGCGAGAAAATCCCTGACTGCCGTATTGAATTCCGCCGGCCGGTCCATGTTGGAGATGTGGCCGGCTCCCGGCAGCTCGACGTAGCGCGAGCCGTTAAGCTTTTCATGGAGTTTGCGCATCGCGGGCGCCGGCGCATCCTTTTCGCCGACCAGAAACAGGACCGGGTGCTTTACGCTCGCCACAGCAGAGGCATAGTCGTGGTCCGCCAGCGCCGCGGCGCAGCCGATGAAGCCGTTAACCGGCGTGGCGCGAAACATGGCGCGCACCTTGTCGAGGTGGGGTGGGTTTTTGGCGAGCGTTTCGGGCGGAAACCAGCGTGACACCGTCAGCTCGACCAGCGCCTCGATGCCCTTACTCTGGGCAACGGCGATACGCTCTTCCCATTGCTGCGCGCTTTGTGGCGTCGACTGGCACGGCGAATCGCAGACGATGATGTGGTCGAAGCGCTCGGGATGACGTTCCGCAAGTCCGAGCGCCGTAGCGCCGCCCATGGACAGACCGGCGAAATGCGCTTTGTTGATGTGCAGGGCGTCGAGCAGACCAAGCGCGTCGACTAATAGCGTGTCGAACGTGTAGCGTCCGGCGGGTGCATCAGTGCCGCCGTGACCGCGCTGATCGTAGCGGAGCACGCGGTAGGAGTTCTTCAGCGCAGCGGCTTGCTCGTCCCACATTGCGGTAGAGGTGGCGAGCGAGTTGGAGAACACGATCCACGGTGCTCCCTCCGGGCCGTCGATCTGATAATTGATATTGATGCCGTTGGCTTTGATTTTCATGGTCTCTCTCGGCTGTAGCTCGGATGAGCGGAGCGAAATCCAGGAACGACGTTACGGACAGCAAACCCGCATATCGCTTTGCTCATGCGGGCTACGAATTCCTACGCATGGGGGAGAAAATCTTCCAGCAGGGCGAGCAAGGGGCCGGGTCCCTGTGTCGGCATGAAATGACCGGCCTCGATCAGTTCGAAACGCGCGCCGGGAATTTTCTTCGCAAGCTCAGCCGTACCGGCATGCGGCCGTACGGTGTCATGACGGCCGGCCACCACCATGGTCGGGCAGCGGACTTGCGGCAGCATGTGCAGCATGTTGGTCCGCGCCAGCGCACGGAAGCCGTAACCGAAACCGACCGGGTCATTGGCAAGATACCGGCCGCGATAGGCCTCGTAGGCGGCCCGTTCGCCCAACGTTTCCGGATAGGAGATGGCCAGTGTCGTCGGCAACGAGGCACGCATGCCCTCGCGCATGGCAAACGCGGCGCGCTCGTCGAGCGCCGCCGCGCGGCTCGGGTCGACGCCCGGCGCCGGATTGCAGAGCACGAGCGCGCCAACCTGCTCGGGATGCTTCTCCAGAAAGCGAAGCGCCTGCGTCGCAGCAGCAGCCACGGTGACGAAATGATACGGCGCATTAAGGCCGAGTGCGCTCGCCAGCGCTTCGAAATCCTCGACCAGTATGTCGTTGGTGAAATCCTGCCGTACTTTTTCGGAGAGGCCTGAGCCGCGCTGATCGTAGCGCAGCACGCGGTGGCGTTCGGCCAGGCGCGGCGCCACGGCGTCCCACGAATGCATCGTGCCGCCGAGTTCGTGCAGCAGGACCACGCAAGGCCCGCGCGCGCCGGCGAGCTGGTAATGCAGACTCACGCCGTTGGTATCGATGAACGGCACGGGCGGTTCCCTCAATTCGCGATGTCCTCCCGAGGCGGCTACCTCAGGATAGTAGGGGCGCACGCTCGTACTGCATCCGGCAGCGAGCGTCAAAACCCCCAGCCAATAAGGTGGTCTACCGAATAAAGCCCGGCGCCCTGAACGAGCACGTAAAAGGCGGCGATCGCCCACATCAGCGTATACTCGAGGCCGAGCTTGTTCCAAAAATACTTGCCGACCCGCCAGCGCTCGACATTGGCGACCAGGAGAAAGAGCAGCACAGCCACCGCGACCGGACGCGTCAACAATCCGATGGCGAGCAGCGGCCCGCCGACGAGCTGGGTGATCGAGATCGCCGGTGCCCACAACCATCCCGGCCGGTAACCGCCCCGATCAAGTCCGGCCGCGAGCTCCTTCAAGTTGAGCGCAGCCGCTCCGGTATTGGGAAATAGCCCAAACGTGTTGCGCAGACCGTGCGGTACGAGCGCCAGCCCGACCACGACGCGCAGCAGCGCGTAGGCGAATGGGGAGAGCGCTTGGTAGAGATCGGACAATTGCGGAATTCAGTGGGCCATCAGCACCGGCAGCCGGGCATTGGCGAGGATATGCCGCGTGGTGCCGCCGAAAATCATTTGCCGCAGCCGGCTTTGCGTGTAGGCGCCCTTGATGATCAGATCGCAGCCGAGTTCGTCGGCCTTGGCGAGCAGCGTCTCGCCGGCCGTGCGCTTGCCGGGCTTGAGTGTGATCGGTTCGGCGGCGATGCCGTTGATGTTGAGCGTTCGCGCCATTTCCTCGCCGCTCGGTCCCGCCACGGTCGCGCCCTCGACGGTGACGACGGTGACGCGGCCGGCAAGGCGCAGAAGCGGCATGGCATGGGCTGTCGTCGTCGCCTGCTCGGTGCTGCAATTCCACGCGATCAGCACGTTGGTGGCGAGCGAGCGTGGGGAAGAGGGCGGAGCGATGAGCACCGGCCGGCCGCTTTCGAACAGGGCGGATTCGAGGGTGATCATTGACGGGCTTTGCCATTCCGGTCCGGGCCGTGCCAAAACGATCGTGTCGAAGACGCGGCCGTAGCTGCCGACATAATCGTGTCCACTGGGCGCCTCGCGCTGCCAGCTCCAGGACAGCGAGGTCTGTCCGCCGCCCGCCTGCCGCGGTACCTGATGCTGCTCCATGTAGGAGCGAAACACGTCCTCGGCGTGCTTGACCA
>DATJTL010000312.1:0-3120 GCA_035503415.1 Xanthobacteraceae bacterium | reverse complement strand
TTGATCATGCGGAAGGTCGTTTCCATCGCGCCGTAATCCTGAATCTCCATCGGCTGCGACGAGTAGAACATGTCGCGCATGTAGTCCGATGGCTTCTTCTTCAGGAGCGGGGCTTCCGACGGCCGCAGCATGAATTCGTGGTCGAGCCGCTGCATCAGGAACGGCACCCAGGCGAGACCGGCCTCGATCCAGATCACCGGCAGTTTGGGGAAGCGCTCGCCCATGCCGTTGACCACCCAATTCGTGCAGTGCAGCACGTTGTACCAGGAGAAGCCGAGCGCGTGCGCCGACATGAAGCGGTTGCAGCTCCGATAGATCGGCTCGCCCCAGTTCGGGCCGGAGTGGAACGACAGCACCAGACCGCGCTCTTCCATCGCCCGGTACATTTTCATGTAGGCGTTGTCGTAGACCGCCATGTTCGAGCGCACGGTGGTGACCATGAAGCCGCCGACATGCTTGCGGTCGCCGAAGGTCTCGACCTGGCGGAGCGACGCCTCGGGATCGGAGAACGGCAGGCAGAGCATGGAGAAGAAGCGGTTATCGGCCTCCGGCATCACCTTTTCGGTGAGCCAGCGATTATAGGCCCAGCACAGCTCGACCTCCATTTCCTTCTGCGGATGCATACCGATATTGAGCATGCCGGTCGGGAACAGGCAGGAGTAATCGACGCTCATGGCGTCCATCCAGCGGTGACCGAGCTGGACGTCGCGCTGGCCGCCGGTCGCCGTTTCGGTTTTTTCGGAGCCGCGCATCGGATAGCGGGTGACCCGGCCGCCCATGTCCTGGTAGCCGACCTGCGTCGGCGTAATGCCGGTGCGATTGCGCTTGCTGCCCGCCGAAAGGCTCAACTGGCGCAATACGTCATTCTCCATGTACTCCAGCCATTCGTTCTGGCTTTCGTTCTCATAATGGTGCGCGTCGACATCGACGATCACCATGTCGTCGAAGTTGCGTTGATGCGCCTGCTTGCGGGCGTGCGCTAGCAGACGGCCGGTATTGAGTTCCTCGATCGTCACGCGGCGACCGCGATCAGCGATGAGATCCATGGCGTTTCTCCTGGCGTTCCAATCTTTCTCTAGTCGACGGCGCTCACCGCCCCGTCCAGCTCTGCCACATGCCGAGCTCGAAAACTGCGAGATCGGCGGCCTTTAACAATCCGCTCGCCGTCACCATGACGTCGGTCGCGGTCAACGAATTTCTCGGTACTGGCACGATCGACTCGCCGCTCTCTACGCGCGCGGTATAGACCCGGCAGGCGGCGGCGATCAGCTTCTGCAGCGCCTCGGCCGAAACCAGATCAAGCTTGCCGTCGACGATGCCGGACTCAAGCACGGCGGCGAGCCGCTTGGCGTCGGCGGAGGCGCCCTCCACCACTTCGACCTTCGGCTTTGCCTGCGCACGCGCAACCGCGCGCCGTGCGCTCTTGCCCGCAGACTTCGCCACGGGCTTGGCGGAGGATTTGACCAAGGGCTTTGCCGCGCGCTTAGGCGACGACATAAAGGTCGTCTCCCTTCTGCAACGTCTTGTACTTTTTCAGTTTCATGCGGCGGTCGCTCACGCACTCGCCGGTTTTCATGTCGTATTCCATGCCGTGCCAGGGGCAGACGAAGTGCATCTCGTCTTCGGCGAAGAATAGGCCCATCGAGGTCTTGTCGGGCCGCAGCCGCTCCTCGACCTTGGCGATGGTGAGCCCCTCGCAGGCCGGTCCACCCTGGTGCAGGCAAAAATTGCTGTAGGCGTAAAACTCGCCCTCGTGCCGGAATACACCGATCTCGTTATCGCCGACAAATACGATCCGGCGATCGCCATCTTTGAATTCGGCAAGCTTTGCGACGAATTTTTCCGCCATCTCTCTCACTACCCTCGCTTACGCCCACTTCCGGGCTAATTTTATTCCTTTTTGGCACTGCTATCGCTGGGACTTGGCCGCCCCGACTAAGGACGGCGCCCACGAGCCATGCATTTAGCACAAACCGCGGCTCGGCGCGAGCGCGGTTGTGCCTCTCAAATTTCTAATCCGGCCGCAAACCGGCACAAAGCAAAATCCACCCACAAGCCCGGCGCAAGCGGAATACCTGCGTGCACACTTATGCGGTGGAGCGGCTACACCATCCGGTTCTCGATCTCGCCGATCTTCTCGATCCAGAGTTTCACCAGGTCGCCGGCCTTCAGAAAGGTGCCGCTCTCGGCGCCGGTGCCTGACGGTGTGCCGGTGAGGATGAGATCGCCGGGGTGGAGCGTCATGTTGATCGATAATTGTTCGATCTGTTCGGCGAGCGTGAACAGCATCTTGCCGGTGTTGGAATTCTGCTTCAGTTCGCCGTTGACCCACAGTTTGAGGCCGAGATTCTGCGGGTCGCCAATGTTGCTTGCCGGCACGATCCACGGCCCGAGCGGGCACGAACCCTCGAAGGTCTTGTGCTTGGTCCAGTCCATCTTGAAAGGCGAGGTAGCTGGAACCGGCGGCCGCCGACCGCGATCGCGGGCGGACAGGTCGTTGGCAACCGTATAGCCGGCGACATAGGCGAGCGCCTTTTCCTTCGGCACGTCCTTGGCCGGCCGCCCGATGACAGCGGCAAGTTCGATCTCCCAGTCCATCGCGTTGGCGTAGCCGGAAATCTTCACGCTGGCGCCCGGATCGGCGATGGTGCGCGAGGCCTTAATGAAGTGCCAGGCCTTCAGCCCCTGATCGTGCGGATCGGCTGGCGGCGGATTGCCTTCGCGCGCCGCCATCGCAGCAGCGTGGTCGGCATAATTGGCACCGGCGCAGTAAATCGCCGAGGGAAAGCGCACCGGCGCTAAAAGCTTGGTCTTGGCAAGCGGCTGGCGCTTGGCCCGGCTCTTCACCGTCCCCGCCGCTGCCTTCTTCAACGCGCCCTCCGCCCGCTTCCAGTCTTCGAGGATGCCTATAACGGTTGCGTAAGCCGGATTGCCGGTCAGCTTGGCGGCATCGAACACGTCGTCGCCGACGACGAGCCCGGCGCGCGGCCCGTCACTCGATTTATAGGTCGCGAGCTTGTAGCCCGCTTGTTTTGACCCAGCCATGTGCGTTCACTCCCCTCAATTTTCAAAAAACCCGCCGCCGACAAAACCGCGATCCCGGCCGATTGGCAAGACCGC
>DATJTL010000311.1:0-8427 GCA_035503415.1 Xanthobacteraceae bacterium | reverse complement strand
GCTCGGGCGTGCAGCGTCGCCAGGTTTGGCGGATCCTCCGCATCGGTGGCGTCGATGATCTGCTGCAACACCTCGTGAGTGCGCTGCGAACGCCGCGCAATGCCATCGAAGTCGCCGATCACGCGAATGCCGAACGTGGCGGTGCCGAGTGCCGGAAAGCCGGCGCCAATGCCGGTCACCAGATAGGTCAGACGTATCGGCAGCGTGACGCCGTCGGCCCAAGCACCGAGGAACACGCAGAGGGCAAGCAGCGTCAGTCCGAACAGGATCATACCGAGCAATTCGAGCCGGGTCTCCATGCTCTCCATGCGCCGTGCGGTGCTGCGATGATAATTGCACTGGTCGGACAGCACGGCTTTCAACGTCGCCCGGCCTTGTTGCACTCCCGCGGCACCGAGAACGGCGGAGCGCATGCCCTGCTCCCTGACAACGGCGCGCGCATACCAGCCGGTCCATGCCGGCTCTTCGCCGGGAAACGTCGTCGGCCGCAGGCCGAGTGTCCACAGCGGAAAGGCAACGCGAAGCCGCTCGGCGACTTCGCGGGCCTCGAGCCAGCGGTGATGCCATCCGCCAAAATAGCCGACAATCGTGATGACGAGCACCGCAAAGATGAGAACCACTTCGATGACGACATAAGGCACCTTGTGGTGCATGAGCTCTGCCGCCATCACCGTCTTGTCGATCTGGCTGATGTCGCTCGCGACCAGCGACACGGCGGCGGCCACGACGGCAAAGGCAGCCAGCGAGAAATTCAAGACGAACGCGCTGCGAAAGACCTGCCCAAGCCAGACGCCGCACGCATCGGCCCAGCCGAAAGCGGTCGCCAGCGAGGACTGTTCCTCCAGCTTGGCGTTCGGCGGTTCCGAGTTATCAAAGGCAACCAGGCCTTTGGCCAGCTGTTCCGGCGACGACGGCCGCCAATCGGATTGGCGCATCGGGCGGACGCCGAATACAGCCATCAGTGCCGGGAACGCCAAGCCGTAATTCACCGGCGAGAGCCGCCTGCGGTAATACTGCTTGAGACGCTCCCGCTCCGGATCGGCTTCTGGTTTGAGCGCGCGTTTGCCGCCTTCGTCCTGATGCTCGACGGTCTTTTCTTCAGGTGGGCGCAGCATCTCGTCGATCAGGCGCGGCAGAGCGGCGCTGAGGCTTGCTGCGGGCAGATCCTCGACCGCGCTCGATCGAGCGGGAAATTGATCAAGACCATCCCAGCAAAGCCGGGTCGGATGCTTCGCTGCAGCATCGATATGAATGATCGGCGTGCCCGAACGCGCGGCGAAGTCGAGCATGGCCGGCGTTCCGCCGCGTCCGGCGGAAGGCCCGCCATCCCACACCGTGATAATGATATCGGACTGATTGAGCACGGTCAGTCCGACGGCCTCGTAGGCCTTCTTTTCCCGCGCATCTGTTTGGTCTGCGCCGCCGGAGCCGCCGCGTTCGCCAGGAAGCACCAGCACCGAGCGGGCTTGTTCGAGCAGGAGGTCGAACTCAGCCTTCGAGGCTTGCGTCCCGAAGTCATCCTTGTAGACGTCGGCGGGAAACGGCAGCGGTACGTCGAGCACGAAGTCGGCGCTGGAATCGCTTGCGCCCGCCGACGCTTTGCCGCGGTCAAGTGCGGCGCGCGCGACCATGCGGTCGGCGCCCTCCGCCAAGGCGCTGACGACCGCAATGACCGGCTTCTGTTCGACAAAGAACTCGCCATAGCGGCTGCGTGCCGCGGCGGCCTCGTTGCCGATTGCTTCGAGGACCTTTGCGATCTCCTCGGCGATCACATCGAGCTCAATCTGCTCGGAGGGCAACCGGTTTGGTCGATGTCCGATGATGCCGACGGCAAGTGCGAGTCGCGGCTGTGGAGGATTGTTGGTCATGCTCGAACCCGCGGCCGTGCGAATGATGGCACAGCAAGGCGCGGCTGTCACCGCGCGTTGGCCGGGGCGTTGCGGCAATGCCGCCGTTCAGCTCGCCAGCGCAATTTCCTCGTCGGGATTGCTGACGCGGTAATCGTCGGGGGCGGCAAGACGCGCGCTGATGTTGTCGGCCGGGCCGGGCTTGCCGAAGCGGTAGCCCTGCATCGAGTGCACGCCGGCGGCGCGCAGGAACAGGTGCTGCTCGGCGTTCTCGACGCCTTCCGCGGTTACCTTCATGCCGAGACCACGGCCGAGGCTGACCACCGCGTGCACGATAGCGGCGGCGTCGGGCGCCTTTTCGATCGAGCGCACGAAGCTCGAATCGATTTTCAGCTTGTCGAACGGGAAGCGCCGCAGATAGAGCAGGCTCGAATAGCCGGTGCCGAAATCGTCGAGCGCAAAGCGCACGCCGATCGCTTTGAGCCGCAGCATCGACAGTTCCGCCGTCTCCAGGTTGCCGAGCAGCGTGCTCTCGGTGAGTTCCAGCTCGAGGCGGCTCGCGTCGAACTCGGTCTCCTTGAGAATGCGCTCGACCAGTTCGACGAAGTCGGAACGGCGGAATTGCAGCGGCGAGACGTTGACGGCGACGGTAACGCCCGGCCACGATTTGCCGTCCATGCACGCGCGGCGCAGCATCCATTCGCCGAGCTCGATGATCAGGCCGGAATGCTCGGCGATTGGAATGAATTGCACGGGCGGAATTTCGCCCATCGACGGATGGGTCCAGCGCGCCAACGCCTCGACGCCGACGACCTTGTCGCCGGCGGAGTTGACGATCGGCTGGTAGGCGGCGCGCAGTCCGTCGTTCTGAATAGCTTGCAGGAGGTCGCCCTCCAGCAGCTTGCGGTTGGACAGGTCGGCATCCATCGCCGCGTCGTAGATGCAGGCGCGATTGCGGCCCTCGTTCTTGGCGCGATAGAGCGCCATGTCGGCGTAGCGCAGAATGTCGGCGGCGTCGCCGGCGCGGCGATCGATCACCGCGATGCCGATCGAGGCGCCGATCATGATGTTGTTGCCGTTGATCGAGTAGGGCGCGCAGACCGCCGCGATGATGCGCCCGGCGATCGCCTGCAGCGAATAGGAATCCGACGGGCAGGTGGTGATGATGGCGAATTCGTCGCCGCCCAGGCGGGCAACCATGTCGTTGCCGCGCAGAATCCGGCTCAGCCGCTGCGTGACGTTGAGGATGAGCTCGTCGCCGACATGGTGGCCGAGCGTGTCGTTGACGTCCTTGAAATGGTCGAGGTCGATGTAGAACACGGCGGCCGACGCCCCGCCGGCGCGCACTTCGCCGATCACGGCCTCCAGGCGCTCGCCGAAAAAGATGCGGTTAGGGAGCCCGCAGACCGGATCGTGCATCGCCAGGTGGCGCAATTGCGACTCGCCGGCGGCGATCGCCTCGGCGGTGCGGCGCATGTAACGCATCACCAGTCCGACCAGAAAGGCAAAGCCGGCGAGCGCCACGGCGACGAACGGCACGACGCTGACGAAAATCTCGCGGCCAGGCGCGATCGACTTCCAGGCAAAGCGCGCGATCGTCTCGCCGCGTGCGTCGGCAATGGCGGTGACCTCGCCGTCAGCGGTGGCGGCCGGGCCAGCGAACCGGTGCAGGTCGGAGAGCTGCAGCTCGCGGCCGATGTCGCGCAGCATCCGCTCGTCGATAAATTTGACCGAGAATACGATTGGTGCCCGATCGTTGCCGGCGTTCAGCTCCGCGTCGCTGCCGACCGCCACCGCGGCGACGATGGCCGGCCGGTTGAGAAAGGACTGGACGAGCACGGTGCGCCGGCCGGGCATTTGCGGTGTCTGATCGGCGATGAGGTCGAGCGTCTGTGCCGGCAGCTCACGCAGCCGCCCGCGCAGCAGATCGAGGACCGGCGCCAGAGCGGTGCGCAGATCGTCCGCCGAGACATTGGCGGCCGTGCGAAAATGCACGAACTTGAGCTGATCGGTGCCGTCGACGACCGCCACGATATCGTGGCCGAAATAGGTTTGGAGCCAGTCACCGCGCTTGGCCACCCATTGCGGGTCATAGGCGGTGCGGATGCTCGCGTCGGCGCGCAGCGTCCCGGCGGCGCTGTCGAGCTGCTGCAGGACTCGGCCGCCGCGATCGGCGATAGCCTGCTGGATCAGCTGCTGCTCGCGATTGAAGGAAACCTGGTCCGCGCGCCGGGCGGAGGTGAGCACCGCCACCACGACGCAGATGATCGCCACGGCGACGATGACCCCGATCGGAATGACCAGGCTCACGCGCGCGCGGTTCCACCGCGATCCCTTGATCTCTGTGGCGATGCGCTGCTGCGCCGAAACCGGCACGCTCCACCCTTTGGATATTATGGTTCTCTCGACCGTAGATCGGAAAGATTGCAAATCGTTTGCAAATTCAGCCACCAAGCCGGTTATGCCGGAAACCGTTACATTTTCGATGGCAGGCTTAATTTTGCGTAAAGCTGTGCACGCGACTTTGCTGCGAACGCCGCGCTGCCGCGCGCGGGCGCGGCGTGCGGCTTCACGCGCGCCGGCCGTAAGGCGGCCGCGGGATGCCGAGGTGAGCAGCGCGCAAGGCCGCCGACCAGCGTTCGCGCAGATCGGTGAAATACGGCTCGCCCGGCTCGATGCGGTAAATCAGCTCGGCTTCGCAGGAATCTCGCCGCACCACCAAGAGATCGATCGGCATGCCCACGCTCAAATTCGACCGCATGGTCGAATCGATGGAGACGAGCCCGACTTTGAGCGCGTCGTAGAGATCCATGTCGTAGCTGACCGCGCGGTCGAGCACCGGCTTGCCGTATTTGTGCTCGCCGATCTGCAGATAGGGCGTGTCGATTGTACATTCGATGAAATTGCCGGCCGAATAGATCATGAACAGCCGCATGCGCTCGCCCATGATCTGGCCGCCGAACAGAAAGGAGACGTCGAACGACACGTCGGAGGCTTGCAGCGCCTTGCCTTCCTCGGCGTGAACGGTGCGGATCACATGGCCGATGCGCTGCGCGGCCTGGAACATGGTCGGCGAGTTCATCAGCGTTTCGCGCTCGCCGGTGTCCGGATTGTCGTAGCCTTCGCTCAGGATGCTCAGCACCGACTGGCTGATCGACAGGTTGCCGGACGAGGCAATCGCCATGATGCGCTTTTTCGGGTCGGTGAAGACGTGCAGCTTGCGGAATGTCGAGATGTTGTCGACGCCGGCGTTGGTGCGCGTGTCGGCGAACATCACCAACCCCCCACGCACGAGAATTCCGCCGCAATAGGTCATCGGTCCCTCTCTCCGAGTGTTCTTATACCGATAGAAGCCGACCGGTCACAATCATTGGCCGACGGTGATGGCGACCTCGAGCGTCTCACCGCCGACGCCGTAGCGCGTGCCGCGCAACGGCGCCGCGCCGAGCGCATCGAGCCCGACGGCGACGCGCACATGGGCGTCGGTCGGACAGAAGCCGTTCGCCGGATCGAAGCCGACCCAGCCAAGATCGCCGACATGGGCTTCCGCCCAAAAGTGGCCGGACTGTCCGGCGCGTTCTTCGCCGCGAAAATAGCCGGCGACCAGGCGGGCCGGAATGCCGAGGCTATGCGCGGCGCCGATGAATATGTGGGCCAAGTCCGCGGCGCCGCCGCTTTTGCGCGCGAACGCCTGAGCCGCATCGGCGGCGGGTCGGGCCGGATCGGGGTCATAGACCATATCCGCGTGCAGGCGCGCGAGCAGCGCGTGCAGTTCGCCGAGCACCTGGCCGCTGCTTTCGGCGCGGAGCGCTTGCGCGAATTCGCCGATCGCGGCGTCGGCCGCGGTCAACGCGGTGTCGCGCAGGAACAGGCTTGGCGGAAATCGCTCGACGGTACCGCGCACGACGCCGTCGGTGCTCTGCGTCTCCACGACGCCGTCGACCTCGATGCGCAATTCCGGCAGCGGCCCGTCGGCGGTGAACACGTGGGTGAGGTTGCCGAAGGCGTCCTCGTGCGCCGCCAGCCGCGCATCCGGCTCGACGCCGATACGCCAGCGCACCACGTATTGGCCTTCGTGATTGCGCGGGGTGAGGCGGAGCACCTGAATAGCGCCCGTGGCCGGCGGGTCGTAGCGGCAGATCGAAGTATGGGCGATGCGGATGCGCATTTCAGACGACGGACAATGGATCGCAGACGAGAAAGAGAGGATACGTCATGTAAATTACGCTGTCCCCTGTCCTTCGTCATCCGTCGTCCGCTACATCAAATACTGCTGCGTCACTGCGGTGCCGAGGCGGTTATTGTCGTCGATGAATTCGCCGATGAACTGGTGCAGACCGTTCTGAAAGATCTCTTCGATCCGGCTGCTTTCGAGCCGCGCCCGCACCGTGCGCGCCTGGCGCTGCGCCGGCCCCTGCCTGCCGTAGGCGTTGGCGATCCGGTCGAGGTTCTGCACCAGATTGTCGTAGCAGTTCGCCAGCGAGCGCGGCATCTCGTCCTTGAGAATGAGCAGGTCGGCGACCAGCCACGGCTTGACGTTCTCGCGATAGACCCAGTGATAGGCGGTGAGCGCCGACACCGAGCGCAGGATCGACGACCATTGGTAGTAATCGAGCGGCCCGCCCACCTGCTCTTCGGCGGGCAGCAGCAGATGATATTTGACGTCGAGAATGCGCGCGGTGTTGTCGGCGCGCTCGACATAGACGCCGAGCCGGGAGAACCAATAGGCGTCGTTGCGCAGCATGGTCCGGGAGGCCGAACCGTCGAAGCGCAGCGACGATTCCAGCACCCAGCGCAGAAAGCGTGCGAACTCCTCGCGCGACGACGGCCCGTTGCCCCACTTTTTCAGTTCGAGCCAGGCGCCGTTGATCGTATCCCACATTTCGATGGTCAGCGCCGTGCGCACGGCGCGTGCGTTGAGCCGCGCACTCTCGAAGCAATTGCGGATCGAGGACGGATTGCTGGTCGAGAACGCGAGAAAATCGGTGACCGTCTCCTCGTTCGCCTCGTCGTGGACCGCGAAGAACGCGTTGGCGCAGCCGGCAGTGGCGACCGCGGACGCCCACTCGTTGGTCGCTCCGACGTAAGCGATCGGCAGCGTCGTCAGCCGCAGCGTGGTATCGAGGATGCGCGCGAGATATTCCGCGCGCTCGACGTAGCGGGCGAGCCAGTAGAGGTTATCGGCGGTGCGCGAGAGCATCTATCGATCCAGCACCCAGGTGTCCTTGGTGCCGCCGCCTTGGCTGGAATTGACGACCAGCGAGCCGTTCTTGAGCGCCACGCGCGTCAAGCCGCCGGGCACGATGCGGATGCGGTCACGGCCGGCCAGCACGAACGGGCGCAGATCGACGTGGCGCGGCGCGATGCCCTCCTCGACACAGGTCGGGCAGGTGGACAGCGCCAGCGTCGGCTGCGCAATGAAGTTCTTCGGATTGGACTTGAGCTTGGCTCGGAACGCGGCGATCGAAGCCTTGTCGGCCTTCGGCCCGATCAGCATGCCGTAGCCGCCGGAGCCGTGCACCTCCTTCACCACCAATTCGTCGAGGTGATCGAGCACGTATTCGAGATGCTCGCTCTCGCGGCAGCGCCAGGTGGGCACGTTCTTCAGCAGCGGCTCTTCACCGAGATAGAATTTCACGATCTGCGGCATGTAGCTGTAGACGGCCTTGTCGTCGGCAATGCCGGTGCCGACCGCGTTGGCGAGCGTCACGTTACCGGCCTGATAGGCCGACATCAGGCCGGGCACGCCGAGCGCGCTATCGGGCCGGAAGACCAGAGGATCGAGAAAATCGTCGTCAATGCGACGGTAGATGACATCGACCCGCCGCAAGCCTTGGGTCGTGCGCATGTAGACCACGTCGTCCTTGGCGACGAGGTCGCGTCCTTCCACCAGTTCGATGCCGAGCTTGTCGGCCAGGAACGAATGCTCGTAGTAGGCCGAGTTGTGAACCCCGGGCGTAAGCAGGACCACGGTCGGATCGGCAGACGCGGTCGGGGGCGCCACGGATTTGAGCGTCTGCAGCAGTTCGTCCGGGTAATTTTCGACCGGCGCGATGCGGTAGCGCGAGAACAGCTCGGGAAACAGCCGCAGCATGATCTCGCGGTTTTCCAGCATGTAGGAAACGCCGGATGGCGTGCGCGCGTTGTCCTCGAGCACGTAGAAAGTCTCGGCGTCGATGCGCACGATGTCGATGCCGGCGACGTGCACGTAAATGTCGTGCGGCACCTTTTGCCCATTCATCTCGGGACGAAAGACCGGATTCTGAAACACCAGGTCTTCCGGCACCACGCCGGCCTTGAGGATCTCGCGGCGGTGATAAACGTCTTTGATGTAGGCGTTGATCGCCTTGACACGCTGTTCGAGGCCGCGGCGGAGGATTTCCCATTCCGGCCCAGACAGGATGCGTGGAATGACGTCGAAGGGGATCAGCCGCTCCTGGGCCTCCGGATCGCCATAGACAGCGAACGTGATGCCGATGCGGCGGAACATCAGCTCCGCCTCGCGGCGGCGGAAGTCGAGAACGTCGGGCTTGACGTCGGCGAGCCAGTCGGCGAGCGCCGAATAGGCCGGCCGCACGGC
>DATJTL010000310.1:0-13002 GCA_035503415.1 Xanthobacteraceae bacterium | reverse complement strand
TGGCGCGTGGAAAAGCCGAATTCCTTGAGTACCGCATCGGTGTGCTGGCCGATCTCCGGCGGCGGCGCCACGAAGCGGGACGGCGTGCGCGACAGCGTGACCGGCTGGGCGACCAGCTGCATCTTGCTCTTGTCTTTTTTGGTGACGCTCTGCGCCATCTTCAGATGCTTTACCTGCGGATCGGCGAACATCTGATCGACCGCATAGATCGGCCCGCACGGTACGCCAGCCTTGTTCAAGCGCTCGACCCAATCGGCGCTGGTGCGCTTCTCCATGTAGCCCTGGATCTCGGCGTTGAGCGCATCGCGGTTCTTCGATCGCGCTGCTCCGCCCTGATATTCAGGCTTGTGCAATAGCACGGTGGCGTCCGCCGCCTCGCAGAACCGCTCCCAGATTTTCTGACCCGTCGCGGCGATGTTGACGTAGCCGTCCTGGGTCTTGAACACGCCGGTGGGGATGCTGGTCGGGTGATTGTTGCCGGCTTGCTTGGCCACCTCGCCCTGCACCAGATAGCGCGCGGCCTGAAAGTCGAGCATGAAAATCTGCGCCTGGAGGAGCGAGGTCGCAATGTGCTGGCCCTTGCCGGATTTCTCGCGTTCGAGCAGCGCAACGAGGATGCCGATTGAGGCGAACAAACCGGCGCTCAGATCGGCGATCGGAATGCCGACGCGCACCGGCCCCTGGCCCGGCAGGCCGGTGACCGACATCAGCCCGCCCATTCCCTGCGCGATCTGGTCGAAGCCGGGCCGGTTGGCGTAGGGCCCGTCCTGGCCGAAACCGGAAATGCTGGCGTAGATCAGGCGCGGATTGATTTTGGCGAGACTCTTATAGTCGATCTTGAGCCGCTTCTTCACGTCGGGACGGAAGTTCTCGACCACGACGTCGGCCTTCTTGACCATGCGCTTGAAGGCGGCCAGTCCCTCGGGCGCCTTGAGATTAAGTGTCATGCTCCGCTTGTTGCGGTGCAGGTTCTGGAAATCGCCGCCCTCGCGCGGGCCGCCCATAGGTTCTTCCAAGCCGGGCGGGCTTTCGATCTTGATGACGTTCGCGCCCCAGTCGGCCAGTTCGCGCACGCAGGTCGGGCCCGAGCGGACGCGGGTTAGGTCAAGCACGGTGAAGCGGGCAAGAGCTTTGGACGCATGGGGAAAGGGCATTGTTGGCGCCTCCGACGCCGAATGAAGACGGGGGCGAAACTTTGCCGATCTGTTGGCGATTGTCTACCGGCTGGAGCCCGACCGGTAGGCGACGTCCCTAGTCGTTGGGCGCCCGGCGATCAGTTAGGATGGCGCGCAGAATGGCCATCTTTCCGGCACTTTCGGGAGGCGAACATGAACGAGGAAGCCCTTAATGTCAGTGTGCGCAAATTTCTCAAAAAAGTCGGTGTCACCTCACAGCGCGAGATCGAACAGGCGGTGCGGGCAGCAGTGAGCGCCGGACGGCTGAAGGGAAGCGAGACATTGCCGGCCAAGGCGACGCTCACGGTCGACGGCGTCGGCCTTGCCGTCGAAATTGAGGGCGCCATTGAACTCGAATGAAAACGCTGACGCCTAAGGCGGTTTTCCTGGAAGCGATCATGATCAAGCTGTGCCGTGCCGTTATTGTCCTCTCGCTCGCAGTTCTCGCCGGCACAGTGTTCGCTCAGGAACGGCCCGATCGTGCCGTCGGCGAGCACCCCGGCCGCGGCGAACAAATTCGCCCCAACAGTCCTGGACACGAGCCGCCAGGCGGGCCAGGGGTCCTTTCGCTGCTGCCCGGCGATGCCGTTACCCAGCACAGCATCACGCTGTCCGGCGGCGGCAAGCTCGACTATACGGCGACCGCTGGAACGTTTTCGCTGTTCGACCAGTCCGGCGAACGCTCCGCCGCGGTGTTTTACACGGCCTTCGTGGCGAAAGGGGCCGACCCGGCGCGCCGGCCGGTGACCTTCGTATTCAATGGCGGGCCGGGCGCCGCGTCCGCGTTTCTCAACCTTGGTCTGGTCGGCCCGCGGCTTGCCGAGTTTGGCAGCAACGGGCGTGACGGCGCGCACGTGCGCATGATCGACAATCCGGACACCTGGCTCGCCTTCACCGATCTGGTGCTGATCGATCCGATCGGCACCGGCTGGAGCAGGGCGGCCAAGCCCGACGGCGACGAGCCGTTTTGGGGCGTCCGCGCCGATGCCGGCTCGATGGCCAAAGTGATCGCGCTCTACGTCGCTAAGAACGGCCGGGTCAGTTCACCGAAATTCATTCTGGGTGAAAGCTACGGTGGATTCCGCGCCGCCAAAGTGGCGCGCGCACTGCAGAGCGAACAGGGCATGTCGGTCAGCGGAATTCTGATGCTCTCCCCGATGCTCGAAGGCGCCTTCCAGTTCGGCGGCGACCGCTTTGCGCTCGGCGCCGCGTTGCAACTGCCGTCGCTGGCCGCGGCCGAAATGGAGCGTAAGGGCACTTTCAGCGAACAGGCACAGGCGCAGGCCGAGCATTTCGCGCTCAACGATTATCTCACGACGCTTGCCGGCCCGCCGCTGCAAGGCGACGCGGCCAAGACGTTTTATGCGCGCGTTGCCGCGATGACCGGGTTGCCGCAGGACGTCGTGGCGCGTCAGCGCGGCTTCATCGGCGACGCCTACGTGAAAGAGCTGCACGCGGGCGAGCACAAGATCGTCAGCTATTACGATGCCACTTTTGCCGTAGACGATCCGAATCCCGAATCTTCGGTATCGCACGCTCCCGATCCGATCCTTGACGGCCTCATACGCTCCTACGGCAGCGCCTTCGTCTCCTATGCGCGCGACGAACTCGGTTTCAAGACCGACATGACCTACAATCTGCTGAACTCCGAAACAGCCGGCCGCTGGAAGTGGGGAGACGACCGCTCACGGACCAGCGTCGCCGAAGACCTGCGCGTGCTGTTTGAGCTGACGCCGTCA
This sequence comes from Xanthobacteraceae bacterium, assembly GCA_035503415.1. Classification (GTDB taxonomy): domain Bacteria; phylum Pseudomonadota; class Alphaproteobacteria; order Rhizobiales; family Xanthobacteraceae; genus BOG-931. Next base: position 10,088 of record DATJTL010000310.1, on the reverse strand, counting down.
TTTCGGTTGATGATCGCCCACGGCTATAGCGATATGGTTACGCCGTACGCGATGTCGCGCTATGTGCTTGACCATCTGCCGGCCGCCGAAACCGAGGAGCGCGCGCAGCTCAAGCTCTATCGCGGCGGCCACATGTTCTATCTCGATCCGGATTCGCGGAAGGCCTTTACCGCGGATGCGCGAACAATGTACCCGCCTTCCTGACTGCTCATTTCGCCAAGGCGCGAAGCAATAGCGTCAAAATACTGCGCTAAGAGACAGCCTCATGACGGTCGTGCACCATCAAGCCGGTGACGGGATCGACGAATTCATCCCCGTCCGCAAGGACGACATCATCGAGGCCTTGATCGAGAGCGGGGCTCTGGCGAGTGAGGCGGAGCGAGAAGAGTTTCGCTTTCTTTGCCGGAGGCTGGAAGCGATCTATCACTATGAATATTTCGGGCTCTTGGAGCGGCTTCACCGCGGCTATTATTATTTCGGTCCGGATGTCGCTCCGCACGCGGCCATGGACCGCGAAACGGTCGAGCGCGGCTATGCCGACCTTCTGCAGTCGCTCGATCAAGTGCTCAAGGACGCCAGTTTCGTCGAGCTGCCGCACGACCATATCGCGGACGCCCACCGGCGGCGCGCGCTGCTGCGCGTGGAGGTCAAGGCATCGCTCGACGATTTCCGCGAGGTCCGATTCTATCGCCGTGGGCGCCACGTCGAGCAGGTCGAAATCCGCGAATGGTACGGTCTGCGCCGCCGTAAGATAGAGGTCGAAGTCTACGACGACGTCGTGCTCATAGTGGCGATGAAGTCGACGGCCGAGCTTGCCTCGAAGCGGCAATTGCGGGCGCTCGAACGGCGCAACATCCGCCCCGGCTCGGTTCTGCTCAAATACTTTCGCAATGTCGCCAGCAGCGACCTCAAGGCGCTGTTTCCCAACGTGCGCGTCGTGATGAGCAACCTCGACAAGCTCGTGCTCGGTGTCCCGGCGCTGATCGGCGGAATTCCCATCCTGCTCAATATCTATGCGACCATCAGCGTGCTGTACCTGGTCGTCGGCTACTATCTGGGACACGCCGCCGCGATCCACGACAAGGACATGAAAACTGCGCTGGCGGCGTTGAGCGGACTGGCGGCACTCGGCGCGTTCGTCGCCCGCCAGTGGGTGCGCTACCAGCGCCAGGCGCTGCTCTACCGCACCGAACTCGCCGACAACATCTACTATCGCAACGTCAATAACAACGCCGGCATCTTCGATTATCTGGTCGGCTCCGCCGAAGAGCAGGAGTGCAAGGAGGTTTGGCTCGCTTATCATTTCTTGCATGTCGCGCCCTCGCCGCCGACCGCCGATGAGCTCGACGGGCGCATCGAGGCTTGGCTGCGGGAAACCTTCGGTGTCGATCTCGACTTCAAGGTCGACGATGCGCTCGCCAGACTCGCCGCGCTCGGGCTTCTCAAGCGCGACGGGGAGCGGCTCTTTGTCTCACCGCTTGCGGGGGCCGCCGCCCAACTGCACGCCGCCTGGAATCGGCTGTTTCCCGCCGAAAACCCTGCCACGCCGCTTTGATCGAGGTGCCCAAGGGGCGTGTTTGAGCCCGGCCCATGCTGTTAACTTTGTCGTTTTCTTTTCCGTCGCGTGCCGTAATATGCTGATAGTTAAGCCCGATTGAGTGGGGGGATGGGAACCGGCGTTGCGGTGACCGTCCGTCAAGAAACCTCAACAGCACCGCAGAGGAGAAAACGCGATGTCCAAGGATCGTGGCCGCTTGCCCGTACAGCGGCGAACCCTATTGAAAGCCGGGCTTGCGCTTGGCGCCATGCAGGTTGCCAGCCCCTTCGTCGTGAAATCGCTGGCCGACGAGCCGGTCAAGATCGGCCTCGACAACCCGCTGACCGGCACCTACGCCGCACTCGGCAAGAATGAACTGATCGGCGCGCAGCTCGCGCTCGACCAGATCAACTCCAAGGGCGGAATTCTCGGCCGCAAGGTCGAACTGTTGGTTGAAGATTCGACGAGCGGCGATGCCGGCACCGCCGTCGAAAAGGCGCGCAAGCTGATTGACCGCGACAAGGTCAATTTCATGCTCAGCAACATCAACTCGGCGCTGGCTGCTGCTGTGGCTAACGTCTCCTATGAAAAGGGCGTGTTCCATGTCGTCCCCGGCGGGCACACCGACCCGATCACCGGAGCGAACTGCCACTGGAACGTCTTCCGGGTCTGCAACACCACGCAGATGGAAGCCAACGCCGTGGCCGGCACCCTGATCAAGACAGCGGGCAAAAAGTGGTACTACATCACGCCCGACTACGCGTTCGGTCATACGCTTCAGGCCGGCCTGGAGAAGGCTTGCACCGCGCTTGGCGGCAGCAAGGTCGGAGGCGATCTGACTCCCCTCGGCACCACCGATTTCTCCTCCTATCTGATCAAGGCGCAGGCGGCGAACCCGGACGTGATCATCTTCCTGGTCGCCGGCGATGACGCGGTGAACGCGCTCAAGCAGGCGGTACAGTTCGGTCTGGATAAGAAGTTCCATCTTGCCGGCGCGCAGCAAGAACTCGAAGTGCTGCTCGGCCTGCCGCCGGAAGCGCGCATCGGCACCTGGGTGTTCGAGTGGTACTGGAAGCAGCCGAACGTGCCGCACGTGAGCGAGTTCGTCGCCGACATCCGCAAGCGCAGCGGCGGACACGTCCCGACCGCCCGCACCTGGTTCGGCTATGCCGCCACGTGGACCTGTGCAATCGCGGCGCAGCAGGCCAAGTCGCTCGAAGCGGTCAAGATGGCCAAGGCGATGCAGGGCTTCAGGCTGCCGCCAGAGGTCTCGTTGATGCCCGACGGCGCCTTCTATCGTGCAGCGCAGAACCAACTCATCCCGGACCTCTATGTCGGCAACGCGCAACAGGCGCCGAAAGGGGACGATCCGGAGGATCTGTTCAAGGTTTCCGAAGTGGTCAAAGGCACCGTGGCGGCCGGCACCTTGGAAGACACCGGGTGCAAGATGACGTGGCCGGCCTGACGGTTGCAGATTGCCGGGCGCCGCTGGCTTGCGGCGCCCGTAGCTGCGACTGGGGTGTGGGGTTTACAATCGTCTCATCTGTGTGAATGGTGACCGGGTTCGCGCCGGCGAAAACGGCGGTGTGACCTGCGGACCGGCATGACCTTAGCACGCGTATGACACAGCTTGTTCTATTCGACGCCTTCAACGGTCTCATAGTCGGGGCGTTCTACGCGCTGATGGCGCTGGGCCTGTCGTTGATCCTCAATCTGTCGGGAGTGATCAATTTCGCCCATGGCGGATTTCTGGCGATCGGCGGCTATTTCGCCTACATGTTGATCCCGTATGTGGGCTTCTGGGGCGCGCTGATCGTCGCGCCATTTCTGGTCGCCTTCCTCGGTATTATTGTTGAGCGACTGCTGATCTGCCGCCTCTATGGCCGCGATCCGCTGTACAGCCTGCTCCTCACCTTCGGGCTCGCCTTTATCTTCGAGGACGGCACCCGGTTCATCTGGGGAGCGCAGAGCCTGCCCTATCAGGTGCCCGGCTGGCTGCTGTCGCCGCTGAGCAGCGCCTATTTCTTCCTGACCGGCTATCGTCTCTTCATGGTGCTGATCGTTGGCATTGCTGTCGTTGGAATGTTCCTCATTCTCAACTACACCAAGCTCGGCGTCCGCATCCGGGCCGGTACGCTTGATCTGGAAACGGTTTCGGTTTTGGGCGTCAATGTGCGCCTGCTGCGCAGTCTCAATTTCGGGCTTGGCGTTTATCTCGCGGGCCTCGCCGGCGTGCTGGCCGTCGGACAATTGGGGCTGCAACCCACCATTGGCGGGTCGCTGATCATGCCGAGCTTCGTCGCCATCATTGTCGGCGGCCTTGGCAGCTTGCCTGGCACGCTGCTCGGCGGGCTGTTGATCGGCGTTGCCTCCGGCATCACCACGGTGTTCTGGCCCTCGGCCACCGAGGCCGTGATCTATGTGATGATGGCGGCCGTATTGCTCGTGCGGCCGCGCGGCCTGCTCGGCGAAGAAGGTAGATTCTAGTGGGTCCAATCGATATCAAGAAACAAGCGCCGAACATCGTCGTTTGGCTGCTGCTGCTGGCAATGCCGTATTGGCTCGTCGGGGTCGGCGGTTACGTTGAACTCGGAACCCGCGTCGTTGTGCTCGGCCTCGCCGCGATGTCGCTCAACTTCCTGCTTGGTTATACCGGCGTCCTGTCGTTCGGCCACGCCGCCTATTTCGGCCTGGGCGCATACGGTGCCGGCATGATCATCCGCTACATCGTCCCGAACACCGGTCTCGGCATCTTGGTCGGGACATTGGTTGGCATGCTCGCCGCAGCGGTTATCGGCCCGATGATCATCCGCCTGCGCGGCGTCTATTTTGCAATGGTGACGATCGCCTTCGGCCAAGTCTTCTATTTCGTCGCGTTTCGCTGGAACAATGTGACCGGCGGCGATGATGGTCTGACCGGCTGGACCCGGCAGCCCATCAATCTCGGCTTTACTCGTGTCGACATCCTACATAACCCGACAGCCTTCTACTATCTGGTGCTGATCTGCTTTGCGCTTGCCGTCGGCGTGATGGCGTGGATTCTGCAATCGCCGTTCGGCCGCACGCTCATCGCGATCCGCGAGAACGAGCGCCGCGCACGATTCCTCGGCATTCCAGTGGACCAGCACATCTGGATCTCGTGGGTCATTTCCTGCTCCTTCGTCAGTCTTGCCGGAGCGCTGTACGCGCTGCTTAACAACTTTGTCGATCCGCGCGCGCTGTACTGGACCCAGTCGGGCGACTTCGTGATCATGGCCGTGCTCGGCGGCATGCGATCGTTCTGGGGGCCGCTGCTTGGCGCCGCGATCTTCGTCGTCCTGCAGGACTACCTCTCGAGCCAGACCGAGAACTGGATGTCGTTCCTCGGCCTTTTCTTCGTCCTGGTCGTGCTGTTCTTCCCGCGCGGCATTCTTGGCATGATGCGGCGCAAGGCGGTGTCATGAGCCTGCTCAAGGTCGAGAACGTAACCAAGACTTTCGGCAGTCTGGTCGCGGTCAGCGGCGTGTCGATGGCGGTCGAGCCCGGAGAGTTGCGCGCCGTGATCGGGCCCAACGGTGCCGGCAAGACGACGTTCTTCAATCTTATCACTGGCTTCTTCCGGCCGACTTCCGGCCGCATCGTGTTTGACGGTGAGGACGTCACCGCGCTGTTGCCGGCTCGCAGAGTCTGGCGCGGCATTGCCCGCACCTTCCAGATCACAGAGGTTTTTCCCGAACTCTCGGTTCACGAAAACCTGCGCATCCCGGTCGAAGTCGCTTCCGGCTTCCGCCTGCAGCCCTGGCTGTCGCGCGAGGCCGACACCAAGGTCCGCACGCGTGTCGATGAGTTGCTGCAGATGGGCGGTCTCGCCGACAAGGCCTCGCGTTTGGTCGGCGAGCTTTCCCACGGCGACCAGCGCTCGACCGAGATCATGATGGCGATTGCGCTCAATCCGCGGTTACTGCTGCTGGACGAGCCGACCGCCGGCATGGGCGAGCAGGAAACGTTCGAGATCATCCAGCTGATCCGCCGCCTGCACAAGGATTCGAAGCTGACGATCGTGTTGATCGAGCACGACATGCGCGTCGTGTTTCACCTTGCCGACCGCATCATGGTGCTCGATCAGGGCAAGTTCCTCGCCGAAGGCACTCCGAAGGAGATCGCCGCCAACGAGGCGGTGCAGACCGCATATCTGGGTAAGGCCGCATGAGCGCCGCACTGATTGCCGAAGGCCTGCACACCTATTACGGCAAGAGCCACATCCTCCATGGCGTCAGCCTGGAGGCGGCCGAAGGCCAAGTGACCGCATTGCTCGGGCGCAACGGCGCGGGAAAAACCACGACGCTCCGCAGCCTCATGGGTCTGTCACCGCCGCGCGAGGGCAAGGTTTCAATCTTCGGCACGCCGACGACGGGTTGGGCGCCGTTTCGCGTCGCCGCGCTTGGCGTCGGCTATGTCCCCGAAGGCCGCAGGGTTTTCCCCAATCTCACCGTGGATGAGAATCTGCGGGTGCCGCTGGAGCGGCCTGGACCATGGACGCCGGAGACCGTCTATAAGCTGTTCCCGCGGCTCAAGGAGCGCAGCTCGAATCGCGGCCGCCAACTCTCCGGCGGCGAGCAGGAAATGCTCGCTATCGCGCGCGCGCTGCTGATCAATCCTAAGCTGCTCATACTCGACGAGCCTTCACAGGGTCTGGCGCCGCTCATCGTGCGCGAGGTCTTCCGAATCGTGGCGCAGATGCGCGCCGAAGGGATCAGCGTGCTGCTCGTCGAGCAGAACGTGCGCATGAGCCTGGAAATCGCCGACCACGCCTACGTGCTCGACGATGGCCACGTGGTCTATTCGGGGCCGGCACGCGAACTCGCCGCCGATGAGGCGCGTGTCCAATCGCTGGCCGGCGCCAGCGCCGAGGAATGGACGCTGCACGCCTGATCCGAGGTCAGATCGCTTTATTGGGATCGAGGCCGTATTTGGCGCACATCTTGGCGACGAGTGCGGCGTCCTTGCCGCCGGCAATCAGTCCCATCGTGGCGCCGACGACTTTTTCGCCCGATAGCTTGGCTTCGACGATGTAGGCTTGGTGGCCGTCGTAAGGCGGGTATGGGCTGTGGGCGTCCACCGTCGCGCAGTAGTTGACGGAGTCGCTCGTGATTAGCGCCGGAAACTTGGTCCAGTGATATCTTGCCGATTCGGGGTCTTTGATGTTCTCGGCGACCGCGTCCATGATCACCTTCTTTTCCTGGGGGCTAAGCTCACGCGACCCAACTCCGGCTGCGGCCGGTGCGAGAGGTGGCGCCGGCGCGGGCGCCGGTGCTGGGGTTGCGTTGGCCGTAGATTTCGCGGAGGTGGTGCCTGCCGTCGGCAGCTGCAGCCCGCCCGCGCACGCCGATAGTGTCAATCCGGCGGCGAGGGCGCCGATGATTTTCAGTGTAAATATCTGCAAGGGCCGTCCATTCGTGAGTTGAATTAGCGGATGGGCCGAGGAGGTTGCGGATAAGCTAGTGAGATGCCGGCGCGGACGCGCGGCAGCCAATGACACCCCGGTAACCCGCTATCGTATGAGACCGGGTAATCCGATCCGTCAATACCTCAATTTTTCGTGCGCGCCGTGCTGCTGGCGACATCAAGTGATTCGGCGAATTCGCCTATTGGCGCCGACTCGAATCAGCGCGTAGCGGCGGCAATGGCGAGCTGGAGGTTGTGGAAATGGTTGAAAGCGGTGGAAAACGCCCCGCGATTGAGGTGATCTCCGCTGCGACAATTTGGCCGCGCCGAAATTCCTGCTCGCGGGAGTGGGGAGCCCGCTGATTCATGTCCACTGTGGCTTTTCAGCACTAGAGCGGTGGTGTCCGGATGCCTATGGTCCCGCCCGTCCATGGAACGGGGGGAGTCCTCAATGAAAAAGCTTGCCCTAGCAATCATCGCGGTGCTTGCAGTTGCGACCATAGCTGGCTGCGCTACTCCGCCGCCTCCAGTCGTAACCAAGGGTTAGTCGGGTCCAGTTTTCTGGGTTGGGGGAAGGGCCGGCCTCTGGCCGGCCCCTTTTCCCTTTTTGGCGGATAGTAATCGCCAGACCTTCGCTTTCCTTCGTCCGACTTACAATTCTAGTGCCTATTCCGCGGCGCGCTTCCGTGTGAGCGCTTCTGCCGCCTTGTCGTAGCTCTCCTCTCGCGCCAGCATCGCTTTGAGCCCGACCAGCTCGTAGTAATCTTCGAGCGGCAATAGATGGTCGAATGTGGCGGTGAGCGAATTCTCCCGCTTGAGAATGCGCAGCACGTTGCGAACCGCATTGGCGGCGGCGAACAGCGCAAGTGACGGGAAGGTCGCCGCGACGACGCCAGCGGCTTCGAGGTCCTCGAGACTCCGCCGCTTATTGCCGGCCGCCTGCGAAAGTGTCGCCATATGCGGTCCCGGGATTTCGCGCATGGCGCGCTTGATGTCTTCGATGGCGTCGAACCCCATCGGCTTCGCCATGTCGGCGCCCGCCTCCATGAATAGCTGACAGCGCGCGATTGCCGCATTCTGGCCCTCGACGGCGGCGGCGTCGGTGCGCGCGGCGATGAAGAAATCGGTATCCCGCCGTGCGTCGAGCGCGGCCTTGACCTTGGCCAGCATCTGCTCGACCGCAATCACCTGCTTGCCGGGCAGATAGCCGCAGCGATTCGGAAATACCTGATCGCTGATGAATATGCCGGCTACGCCGGCCGCCTCGAACGCGCGTACCATCTGCCGGACATTGTTGACTCCGCCGAACCCGGTATCGGAATCGACATAGACCGGCACTTCGACCGCCGCCGCGATGCGCCCGTAATGATCGGCATAGTCGCGCATGTTCGACTGGCCCATATCGGGCTGCGCCAGCATCGAGCCGATCGCGGCGTAACCACCCGCGCAAATCGCCTCGAACCCCTCGGCCTCCATGACGCGCGCAGACAGCGCGTCATAAGCGCCGGGCATGAGCACAAGACGCTTGCCGGCCATAATCGCCTTGAATTTCTGCCGCACGTTCATCGAGCGTTTCCTTTCCGTCAGCGCGTATCCCGGGCCGTCTGCAGCCACGGCTGTGCCGTCGCGGCGCGCTGCTCCCAACTTGCGATATCTTGCATGTGTTTGAGCGTCAGTCCGATATCGTCGAGGCCCTCGAGCAGCCGCATACGGTCGGCGGGAGCGATATCAAAGGCGATATCGGCGCCGCCCGGACCGCTGATCCGTTGCGCCACCAGATCCACCAGGAACGGCGCCGCGCCGTCGACGGCGATCACCCGCTGGGCGAACGCATCGGCCTCCTCGGCGCCGAGCACAACCGGGAGCACGCCGTTCTGCAGGCAGTTCTCGCGGTAGATGTCGGCGAAGCTCTTGGCGACGATGACGCGGATGTTATTCGCCAGCATGCTCCACACCGCCGACTCGCGCGAAGAGCCGGCGCCGAAATTATTTCCGGCCACCAGGATGCCGGCATTGCGGAATTGCGGCCTGTTGAGAACGAAATCCGGGTCGTCGCTGCCGTCCTCGCGCCGTCGCGCGCGATAAAACAGCATCGCCTTGTAATCGTCCTTGAGGCTTCGCGTGTTCATGATCGGCGCGATGGTGTCCGTGTTGATATCGTCCTTCAACATCGGTGCGGCGATAGCGGTGTGTGAGGAGAACGGCTGCATCAGACCGCTCCTCCCGGCAATTCCCGGACGTCGGCGATGCGCCCGGCGATCGCGCTCGCTGCCGCGGTCGCAGGCGAAGCAAGATGGGTGCGCACCTTCGGGCCCTGGCGATTCTCGAAATTGCGGTTGGTGGTCGACACGCAGCGTTCACCCGGCGCGCCGCGATCGCCGTTGCTGCCGGCGCACATCGAGCAGCCGGATTCGCCCCAGAAGAATCCCGCATCACGGAATACGCGATCGAGTCCGGCCGCTTCCGCCTCGCGCTTCACGGTCGAGGAGCCGGGCACGACCATCGCAGTGACGCCTTGCGCGACGCGGCGCCCGCGCACGACGGCGGCCGCGACCTCAAGGTCGGCAAGTCGGCTGTTGGTGCACGAGCCGATGAAGACCCGGTTGATGGGAAGCCCGGCAAGCGGGGTTCCCGGGTGCAATCCCATATAGGCGAACGCGCTCTCAGCCGCGGCGCGGCGGCTGGCGTCGAAGGTCGAGGGGTCGGGAATGCGCCCGGAGATGCCGACGACCTGGCTCGGATCGGTGCCCCAGGTGATTTGTGGCTCGAGCGCGCTGCAATCGAGCGTCACCTCGCGGTCGAAGGAGGCGTCGTCGTCGGTCGCGAGCGTACGCCAGTAGGCGAGCGCGCGATCCCACGTGGCGCCGTGCGGCGCATAGGGACGGCCATGCAGCCACTCGAAAGTCTTGTCGTCGGGAGCGACAAATCCGGAGCGACCGCCCATCTCGATATTGAGATTGCATAGCGTCATGCGCTGTTCGATCGGCATGGCGGCGATCGCCGAGCCGGCATATTCGACCGCATAGCCGCGCGCGCCGGCGACGCCGAGTTCGGCGATGAGCCGCAACGCCACATCCTTCGCCGAAACCTGCGTGGCGAGCTTGCCGTCGAGCCGCGCGCGCATGCG
>DATJTL010000309.1:0-3359 GCA_035503415.1 Xanthobacteraceae bacterium | reverse complement strand
CTATTACATGGCGCGCGTGCGCGGCGGTGTCGGCCTCATCACCGTCGAAATGGCCTCGCCGGAAAAATGCGGACGCCATCGCCGCCATGAAATCGGCATCTACGACGATCGCTTCGTGCCGGGTCTGACGCGGCTCGTCGACGAGATCCATCGCGGCGGCGCCAAGGCGTCGATCCAGCTCGGCCACGGCGGCGGTCATACGCGGGTCGACATCTGCGGCGAGACGCCAATCGCGCCCTCGGCCATCCCGCATCCGGTCTACGAGACCACGTTCGAGACCATCGTGCCGCAGGAGATGACGAAAGCGCGGATCGCTGAAACGATCGCCGCACACGTCAGTGCGGCGTCGCGCGCACAAAAAGCCGGCTTCGATTGCGTCGAAATCCACGCCGCGCACGGTTATCTGATCTCGCAATTCCACGCGCCGTTCGAGAACCGGCGCACCGACGAATACGGCGGCACGCTGGAAAACCGCGCTCGCTTCGGCCTTGAAATCCTGCGCGCGGTCAAAGCCGCGCTGCCCGGCATGGGCGTGATCTACCGGCTCTCGGTCGAGGACTTCTTTCCCGGCGGGCTGACCTTCGACGAAGGCCGGCAGATCGCACTGTGGGCGGCGGAAGCCGGCGCCGACGCGCTGCACATCAGCGCCGGGCATTACCGCTCGCTGCCGTCGGCGCAGATCGTGCTGCCGCCGATGAGCATGCCCGACGCGCCGTTTCTGAAATTTGCCGCCGACGTCAAGCAGCGGGTCGCGGTGCCGGTCATCGCGGTGGGCCGGCTGGGCGATCCCAAGCTCGCCGAAGCCGCGGTCGCAAGCGGCGAGACGGATTTCATCGCGCTCGGCCGCACGCTGGTCGCCGATCCGCAATGGGTCGAGAAAGTGCGGCGCGGCGAGCCGGTGCGCCGGTGCCTCGCCTGCAACACCTGCATCAACGAAATGCGCGGCGGCGCGCGGATCGGCTGCGTGGTCAACGGCGCCGCCGGCCGCGAGACGCTATTCGCCGACGCGATGCCGCCGCGCGGCGAGCGCATCGCTGTCATCGGGGCCGGGCCGGCCGGATTGACCTACGCGTCGCTCGTCGCCGAAGGCAACAGTGTCACCGTGTTTGAAAAGAAGGCGCGCGCCGGCGGCTCGTTCCGCTACGCCGGCAAGGCGCCGCTGTTTCAGGAGGTCGAAGCGAACGAGGCAAGCTTCCAGCGCTACATCGCCGATCTTGTCAGCGCCTGCGAAAAGAAAGGAGTCGTTTTCCGTTTTGCGACCGACGTGAGCTATTCGCCGGAACAACTGGCGCCGTTCGATCGTATCGTGATCGCTACCGGCGCGGCCTATCGGCTCGGCCTTGGCGCGTTGGTTACGTGGGCGCTCGAGCGCGGCGCTGCACGCATGCCCGGCATGTCGCAGTTGTTTTCATCCGGCAAGGTGCGCGATTGGTTCTACTATCGTGCGCGGCGCGGCACCGCCGATCGCTACAAAACGCTGGCGCTGCCGGGACAAATCGTCACCGTCATCGGCGACGCCGCGCGCGCCGGCAAGAGCAAGCAAGCCATCGCCAGCGCTTTCGAGGCAGCATTGATTGCTCGGCAAATAACGGCGTAGCGCAGCGAGGTGGATAGAGCGGCTGCGATCCTTCGCCGCCTACTTATGGCATGCTTCTTGCGATATCGTCGTACGATATGGTTGCGTTTCGCGGGGTCTTCCCAGGAGCATCATGGCCACAGCCGCAAAGCTTCGCCTCGATCAAGTCAGTATGAGCTTCCAGACGCCGGCGGGTCCGTTTCAGGCGCTGGCGCCGGTGACACTGTCGATCCCGTCCGGCCGCTTCGTCAGCCTGATCGGCCCTTCCGGTTGCGGCAAGAGCACGATCTTCAACATCGTCGCCGGACTTCTGCAGCCGAGCGGCGGCCGGGTGCTTATCGACGACGCCGACGCCACCGGCACGATCGGCCGGGTCGGCTACATGCTGCAGAAAGATCTGCTGCTGCCGTGGCGGACAGTGCTCGACAACGTCATTCTGGGCATGGAAATTCAAGGGATGCCGCTGCGCGATGCGCGCCAGCGCGCACTGCCGCTGCTGCGGCGCTACGGGCTCTCCGGTTTTGAACACGCGTATCCAAGTGCGTTGTCCGGCGGCATGCGCCAGCGCGCCGCGCTGTTGCGCACGCTGCTGTTCGATACCGACGTGATCCTGCTCGACGAGCCGTTCGGCGCGCTCGACGCACAGACCAAGCAGCACATGCAGGAATGGCTGCTGCAGTTGTGGGGCGACTTCGGCAAGACCGTGGTGTTCGTCACCCACGACGTCGAAGAGGCGATCTATTTATCCGATGAAGTTTTCGTCATGGCGACTCGGCCGGGCCGCGTCGTCGAGACGATTCAAATACCGATCGAACGTCCGCGCCTGCGCGCCATCACGCTTTCACGCCAGTTCGTCGACATCAAGGAACGCTGCATGCAGCTTCTCACCGCGGCCCACCAGGCCGCGCAGGACGAGGCAGCCTGAGATGGTGAAATTGGCATGACCGCACAAGAAACAACACGCGGCAGCGTCAAGCTCGATGCCGCTTCCACCCCGCGCACGCGGCCGCTCAAAAAGATCCGCCGCCTGCCGGTGCAAAAGGATTGGCCGCTCTGGGCCATCGTCGGCGTGCAAGTCGGTATCCTGATAGCCGCGATCGCCTTGTGGCAACTGGCCGCGGACCGGGGCTGGATCGACGGTTTCTTCTGGTCGCGGCCGAGCGACGTCTATGCGACCTTGATAAAATTCTTCAGCGGCAACGACGCCTGGACCGACATCGGCTTCACATTTCAATCGACGATCTACGGCTTCGTGCTGGGCACCGCTGCCGGCTCGCTGCTCGGTCTGTCGTTCTGGTGGTCGCGCAATTATGCGGCGATCGTTCAGCCCTACATCATCTGCTTTCATTCGCTGCCCAAGCTGGCGCTGGCGCCGCTGGTGATCCTGATCTTCGGCATCGGCCTGGGTTCGAAAGTCGCCATCGCGATTGCGCTGACCATCGTCGTTTCGACGCTGACAACTTACGCCGGCGTCAAGGCGCTCGATCCCGACCAGGAGCGGCTGTTCTACTCGCTCGGCGCCAGCCGTATGCAGGTGTTCCGCAAACTGGTGGTGCCGTTCTGCCTGCCGTGGGTGATCTCCGTGCTGCGCGTCAACATCGGGCTGGCGCTGACCGGGGCCATCGTCGGCGAGTTCATTGCTTCGCAGCACGGACTCGGCCGCGCCATCCTTTACGCCGGCAGCACTTATGACATTGCGCTGGTCTGGGTTGTCGCCCTGGTACTCTCGACGCTGGCGGTCCTGATGTATGGTGCGGTGTCGTGGCTCGAGCGCATTCTGCGC
>DATJTL010000308.1:0-7458 GCA_035503415.1 Xanthobacteraceae bacterium | reverse complement strand
ACGATGCCGGTTGATCCGGGCTTGGCGGCTTGCAGGTAATAGCGTCCGTCGCGATCGCGTCCGAGCTTGCCGGCGTGGCGCAATTCGTCGAGCGCGCAGGCAACTTCGCGACCATCGTCGCTGCCGAGCGATTCGACAATGTCGGCATAGAACATCGGCGAGGCCGAGAGCGCCTGCTCGACATTCTGATAGCGCGCCGGTCCTTTAAACACCTTGGCGGCGCTGCGGGTGAGCGGAATTTGCCCGTCGCGGCCGAACGGCTTGGTGCAGTCGAAGCCGGATTTGGCGCCGGTGCGCCGGCCATTGAGCGAGGGGTCCATGGTCATGCCGAGGATGCCGGTCAAGATCACCATGTCCTGGTCGGCCTGGAAGCGGGTGCCGAGCGCCCACTCCACCTGGCGGTCATCGTGAATGTCGATGTCTTCATCGAACACATAGACGTGCTTCAACCGCATGATGCCGCCGAACAAAGCGGCGATCGCCTGCTTCGCCTCGCCGTAGGTGCGCTGTCTCATCGAGACCCGCAGCGTGTTGGAGCCGCCGGAGATCGAACGCAGACAGACGGCAACCGGCTCGCGCACGGTATTCTTTAGAATTCGCATGGCCTCGGCCTCGGTCCGCATCGCCGAAATGTTGGCGCTGTCGGTCTGGTCGAGCAAAAACGCCGAGCCGTGCAGGAGCGTGTGGTGCAGCACGTCGGCACGCATGGTGATTGCGGTGCAATGAAACACCGGATCCATATGGATGGAGCCGTAGTAGCCCATATATTCGCCGAACGGCCCTTCCGGCTCGACATAACCGCGCTCGTCCAGATAACCTTCCAGCGTCATTTCGGCGTCGGCCGGCACCAGAATCTCGTTGGTCAGGCTTTTGACCACCGGTGCCGGTTCGCCGCGGAAATTGGCAACGAGCTTCAGCTCGTCGCCGCCCTGGCGCGTGGTCGCAGCGAAGAAGTCGAGCGGGTGGGCGCCCACCGAAAAAGTAACCGGAAGCTTTTCGCCGCGCGCCACGCAAGCCGTATAGATTCGTTTTAGATCGGACGGGGCGGTGACGTTGGTGCCACATTCATAACGGTTGCGCAGGCTCAGCCGCCGGCAACCGACATTACGGCGGCCGGTCGCCGGATCGACCGTATAGTCGATCGCCGAGCTCATGTAGCAGCTGCCGTCGAAGGCGTGCTGTGGATGGAACGGCAATTTGGTCAGATCGACGTCCTTGCCGGTGATTTTTATTTGATGCACCGGTGCGTCGGCAGACGGCACTTCGAGGAGCGGCTGCGGATCGGCGAGCCGCTTGAAATATTCGTCGTAAAGTTTGTCCTCGCCCACCTCGAATGCAGCGGCGATACGCTTGCGGTTACCGGCGGTCTTCGCCACCAGCTCGACCTGTTCGGGCCCCGCTTTCTTGAACAGCACCGCCTTATCGGTGCCTTCGATGACGGCGCTCAGGCCCGTCAACGGCACCGGCCGGTCGTGCACCTCCACCTCGCCGATTTCGATGAGGTGATCGACGAAATTGCGCAGGCGGTACTTGTCGAAATCGATGGAGGTGGTGTTACGCATCGGCGGCATCTCTGCGAGGAGGGAACGGGCAGAGAAGTGACACCCGCCGCGGGCGCCGTGTCAATCCGCACATCTAAAAAAGCCGTACGCTGGGCGCGGCGCAGCGCCCACGGCGCCTTCATGTGCGTCTTCGACGCGGGGGGCTACGGCCGTGCACTGCGCAGCCGGGGATCGTAGCGGCTTGTGATTGCGCAACGATTGCGCGTCAGCAGTGCAGCGCCGCGCGCTGCACTGCATCCGGGAAACAAACGGGAGATTAGTGGCCCCAGCCGAAGTGATAATTCACGCCGGCGCGGAAAACATCCTCGTGCATCGAGACGTTCTCGTTCGGCGCGCCGCCGCAGGCGGTGCCGCAATTGGTGTCGCCGAGATCGACGTGCAGGTATTCGGCCTTGGCGCTCCAATTGCCGGGCAGCGCGAATTCGATGCCGCCGCCGACCGTCCAGCCCGCATTAGTAGCGGTCGCGCCCGGGAAGCCCGGGGCCGTGGCGCGGATGTCGCCCACGGCGAGGCCGCCGGTGACATAGGGCATGACGCTGCCAAACGCATAGCCGGCCCGGCCGCGAACGGTGGAGAGCCAGGTGCTGCTGGTGCTGCAGCTGCCGCCAGGGCAGAGCGCGTTGCTGGTGGAACCCTGCAGGCCGGACCAGTCGACATCACCTTCCAGGCCGAGCACCGTCTGGCCGAGTTGCCAGTTATAGCCGGCGGTGCCGCCGGCCTGCCCGCCGGAAAGGCCGAAGCGGCCGTCGCCTTGCCAATGCGAGTCGCCCCAGCCCCCGCCGCCATTGATGCCGAGATAGAAACCGCTCCAGTTATAGGCCGGCGACGTTGGCGCCGGAGGAGCCTTGTAGAGCGGGGCAAGCGACAGGTCCGCCGCATGCGCGCACGGCGCCGCGACGAGGGCAGCAAAAGCCAAACATCCTGCGAAAATACGTTGCTTCACGGTTCTCCGCCTCACCGGCATTGCTGCTTTGTTGCAGCCTAAGCCGTTACGACATTGCGCAGAAATACGTTACCCGCAGCTTACCATTATGGTTAAAGCCGCCTCGCCGCCGCCGAAGCCCAACTCTATTGGGGACAAAGGCAAAATTGCGCCAAATCCGCGGCGGCAAGGTGGCGGACGCATTACAACTCCTTCATGCATGAAGAGAATTTACCGCTAGCGCGCGATTCGGACCGCCGCCGTCGAATGCCGTCGCTGTTTTGCCCCGCAATATCTGCGGACGACTGCTCGACTCGGCTTCCAGGCTCACCCTAGCCGTACGTCTTCAGCACGTGGCGGGCGATAACCATCTTCATCACTTCGCTGGCGCCTTCGGTGATGCGGAAGCTTCTCTGCTGGCGCCAGAACTTTTCGATCGGCAGGTCGGTGGTGAGCGCGATGCCGCCATGGATCTGCATGCACATGTCGGCGGCCCGAAACGCCATCTCGTCGGCGAAATATTTACATACATAGGCGTCCTGGCGGGCGTCCTCGCCGGCATCGAGCCTCGTGGCCGCCTTGTAGACGAGAAGCCTCGCCGCCTGCAGTTCGATATACATGTCGGCAAGCATCCACTGGACGGCCTGGCGGTCGGCCAGCGGGCGGCCGAAAGTCGAGCGCTGCTTGGCATAAGCGCTCGCCATTTCCAGGCATCGCTCGGTAACGCCGAGCGCACGCGCGCCGTGCTTGATCCGACCGCCGTTGAGCCATTTCTGGGCGTGGCCAAATCCCTCGCCCTCTTCGCCGACGCGATGGCTGACCGGAACGCGCACATTCTCCAGCACGATTTCCCACGGCCGGTCTCCCATCATGGTCGAATATTGCGCGGTCAGTTTGACGCCCGGCGTGTTCATGTCGACGATGAAGCAGGAAATGCCGCCGTGAGAACCCTTGGCGCGGTCGGTCGCCGCCATGAGCTGCATGAAATCCGATTCTCCGGCCCCGGTGATGAAACGCTTGACGCCGTTGATCACGTAAAAGTCGCCGTCACGTACGGCCGTGGTGCGCATGTTGCCGGGATCGGAACCAGCGTCGGGTTCGGTTTGTGCGAAGCAGGACCTCTTTTCGCCGCGCAGGGCCGGGAGCAGATACTTCTGCCTCATCTCGCCTTTGAGCGTGAACAGGATGTGGCGCACCGCCGGCCCGGCAATGCCGCCGCCGCCACGCGCCGGCAGAGCGATCGAGCGCGCAAGCTCTGCCTCGACGATCGTCTTCGCCAGCACGGAGAGACCCGGGCCACCGTATTCCTCCGGCACGTCCATCATCCAGAAGCCGAGATCCTTCGCGCGCTTTGAGAAGCGCTGGTAATATTCGGGCTTGAGCTTCTCGCCGCCGTCGGTGGTCGTCTGCCGTTCGACCGGAATCATTTCACTGTCGACGAAACGCCGCAGCGCGTCCTTGAAGATGCGCAGTTCCTCGGGAAGCTCGAAATCCATCACATCTTCTCCTGGCGCCAAACCACGCGCAGATCGACTGCCATGGCGCCATCGCTGCGCACCATCAGCGGATTGATTTCGATCTCGGCAATATTTGCGCGGTGATCGAGATAGAAGCGCCCGAGCGCGAGCACCGCGGCTTCGAGCGCCGCACGGTCGGCGGCCGGCCGGCCGCGATAGCCGGCGAGCAAACGGGCAAGTTTGAGGCTGTCGATCATCTTGCCAACCTCGCGCGCGTCGAGGGGAAGGAGCCGCTGCGCCACATCTCGGATGAGTTCGACCATGATCCCACCGGAGCCGACCAAAAGGAGCGGCCCGTAAAGCGGGTCCGTGTGCGCGCCGACAATGCTTTCGACTCCGGACACCATCTGCTGCACCAGAAAGCCGTCGATCCGCGCATCCGGATGCGCCGCCCGCACTGATTTCACCAGCGCGTCGGCCGCGTTGGTCACCTGGCGCTCATCGGCGAGATCAAGCGCGACGCCGCCGGCCTCGGTCTTGTGCACGATCGCCGCGGAACGGATTTTCAGCGCCACCGGAAATCCGAGTGCCGCAGCGGCTGCGGCGGCTTCTTGCGTCGTGGCGGCGACGCGGCTTTGCACCAGCGCGATGCCGTAGCGTGAAAGCGCCGCTTCCAGATTGGCCGGGGTGAGATCGCTTGCTGGCGGCGGCGGGAGAGCTTGAGGCGCTCGGCCCGTCCGCTCGGCGAAGAACCAGAGCGCGTTGAGCGCGCGCAGCGTCGCTTCCTGGCCCTGCAGGAAAGGAAACCCGGCCTCTTCCTGCACGGCCAAACCCTCGGGTGTCATCTGATGGCTCATGCGGCCGAAGCCGATCACCGGCTTGTCAGTCGTTTCGAGCAGACGGCGCAGTTCATGCGTGTCCTTCCAAATGTCGCCCTTGCCCGGCAGCGGCGAAGCCCAGGCGACCATGTCGATGCCTGGATCACGCGCCACGACCTCGCACTGGTCGGCAGCCGCCTTCAAGGTTGTCGGAATGCCGGTGTCGAGCGGGTTCTTCGGCGAAATGCCCTCCTGCATGTGCGGGATCAGCGCCGCATTGGTGGCAGCGGAGAATTCGGGAACGACCGCGTGCTCGGTCTCGGCATAATCGTAGAGGAGATCGACCGTGCCGCCGGAGGTGGTGACGAAGCCGATGCGCGGTCCCTTCGGCAGCCGCCCGCATTGGAAGGCAAGCGTGATTTCCAAGAGATCGTCGAGCGAGCGGCAATTGACGATGCCGTAGCGCTCGCACATCGCGAGATACGCGGCGTAATCGCCGCCGATGGCGCCGGTATGCGAGCGTGCCGCCGCACGGGATTTGGCCGTGGCGCCGGTCTTGATCGCGAGCACCGGCTTGCCTGCGGCGAGAGCACGGGCAGCCGCGCGCATGAACGCCTCCGCACGCCTGATGCCCTCGATGAACAGCACGATCTGTTTGGTCTGCGGATCGTCGGCCAGAAAATCCAAATAGTCTGCGAGATCGAGATCGGCCTCGTTGCCCGACGACACCGCATAGGAAAATCGCAGCCCCCGTTCGGCTCCGCTTTTGAGCCAGAACTGCATCGTTCCGCCCGACTGAAAAATGCCGGCCACCGGTCCCGGCGGCACCGCGCACAACTCCGTATTGGGATAGGCGAACAACCGCTCGCGATACGAATAGGACCCCATGCAGTTCGGGCCGCTGACGCGCAGCCTGCTGCTTGCCAAAAAATTCCTCAACCATTCACCGCGTGCGCGCGAAGCTTCGCTCTCGCCGTCGCCAACCGCCGACGCATAGACCGTCGCGGATTTCACGCCGGCCGCTTCGGCGTCGGCTAGCACGTCGGCGACGTACGCCGCCGGCACGATCACCATGGCATGATCGACCGGCGCGGCGAGATCGCGCAAGGACGGCAGGCACGCCTCGCCGAATACAATTGGCTGCCGCGGATTGACCAGAACGATGCGGCCGCCATAGCCGAACTGGCGCAAATTCGAGTAGATCTGGCTCGCCCAGCGCGCCCGCTCGGAGGCGCCGACGATGGCCACCGAGGAAGCCTGCAACATGCTGGCCGGCGATCGCGCTCTGCCTTCGCTGCTGGCCACCTGTCCACCCGGTGGTTTGTTCGCGTCGCCTCATCTGGTATCGCATTTCGGCGCGTGCGGCTATGCTTGCCGCCAAAGGCCCCACCCACAATGAAGGAGACAATGCGAATGCGCCTTGACCGATTGGAAGGAAAACCGGACGACCGGGTGGCGTGGGGCAGCGATATCGCCGCGCAAATGCTGCGGCGCTTCGGCATCCGCTACATCAGCCTCAATCCGGGCGCGAGCTATCGCGGTTTTCACGACAGTCTGGTCAATCATCTCGGCAACGAAAATCCCGGCATCATCCTGTGCCTGCATGAAGACCATTCGGTCGCGATCGCGCACGGCTATGCCAAGGCGACCGGCGAGCCGATGGCCTGCGTGCTGCATTCCAATGTCGGCCTGCTGCACGGCATGATGAGCCTGTTCAACGCCTGGTGCGACCGCGCGCCGATGTTCGTCCTTGGTGCCACCGGCCCGGTCGCCGCAGAAAAGCGCCGCCCCTGGATCGACTGGATTCACACTTCGCGCGACCAAGGCGCTTACATCCGCTCCATCATCAAATGGGACGACCAACCGACCTCGCCCGACGCTTTGGTGGAATCGATGACGCGCGCCAATCTGCTGACGCGCTCGGCGCCAACCGCGCCGGTCTACATTTGTCTCGACGCCGGCTTCCAGGAACAAAAGCTCGACAAGGAACCGGAATGGCCGGACGTGAAGCGCTTTCGGCCGCCGTCGCCGCCGCGGCCCTCGAAGGAATCTTTTGACGAAGCAGCGGCTTTGCTGGAAAGTGCACAACGTCCGGTCATCATGCTCGGCCGCGGCTCGCGCAAGCCGGAATACTGGGCGCCGCGCATCAAGCTTGCGGAAAAACTTGGCGCCTGCGTCGTGACCGACCTCAAGCAAGGCGCCAGCTTCCCGACCGATCATCCCGCCCATTACTGCCCGCCGTTCAACGTGCTCGGCAAGGACGCGCGCGAGCTTCTTTGCGAGGCCGACGTGATCCTCGCGCTCGACTGGGTCGATCTCGGCGGCGCCTTGCGGCAAGCCAAGAACGTCGGCACCGTCAGCGCCAAAATCATCGCCTGCTCGCTCGACCAGAATCTGCACACCGGCGCCAACATGGAATATCAGGCGCTGCCGCCGGTCGACGTGGCGATGGCGTCGACGGCCGACGTGGTCGTGGCGGAGCTCAACGGCGCGCTCGGTGACGGCCGCAAGGATCCGTGGAAGGTGAAGGTGCCGGCCAAGGCCAAGGCGGCGAATGGCGCCGCCATCAGCATGGAACAGGTTGCTGTCGCGCTTCGCGACCAGTTCAACGATCCGGAGAACGTCACGTTCTGCACGCTCGGCCGCGGCTGGCCGTTCGATCTCTGGCCGCTGCACAACGGCATGGCCTATCTCGGCAA
>DATJTL010000307.1:0-12261 GCA_035503415.1 Xanthobacteraceae bacterium | reverse complement strand
GCCATGGCGGTCGCAACCGCAACCAAGCCAGCCCAAGGGACCCCCGATCCCAAACACAACATCGAGGCGATGCGACAGGCCTTCTACGATCGGATCGCCAAAAAGGACATGGCGCCGCTGTGGAAGGTGATGAAGTCGGTGGTCACCAAGGAGCCGGTGACCCGCGTCGCGCCGCACGTTTGGCGCTTTAACGACGTGAAGTCGCTGGTGATGGAATCGGGCGGCCTGATTACCGCTGAGGAGGCCGAGCGCCGCGTGCTGATTCTGGAGAACCCGGCGATGCACGGTGAGTCGAAGGCCACCAACACGCTGTTCGCCGGCGTCCAGATGATCATGCCTGGCGAAGTCGCGCCGGCGCATCGCCATGCGTCTTCGGCGATCCGATTCGTGCTTGATGGCAAGGGCGCCTATACCTCCGTCGACGGCGAAAAGTCGTTCATGTCGCCCGGTGATTTCGTTATCACCGCCAACTGGGCGCCGCATGATCACGGCAACACCTCCGACGTGCCTATGCTTTGGCTCGACGTCCTCGATTTCCCGGCGGTCAATTTCTACGAGGCGTCGTTCGCGGAGCATTTCGACGCGCCCACCCAGTCGACCACGCGTGAGGATGGCGACTCGCTGACCTTCTATGGCTCGGGCGTGTTGCCGGACGGCAGCTGGACCAAGAACTACACGCCGGTCATCAATTACACTTACGAGCGTACTCGCCCGATCGTCGAGCGCATGCTCAAGGCCGGCGACGTCGACAAGAGCCACGGTGCACGCGTGCACTACGCCAACCCTGTCACCGGCGGCCCGGTGTTGCAAACGATGGGCGCGTGGCTTGCCATGTTCCCGAAGGGATTTAAGGGCGAGCCTTACCGCGCCACCGACGGCACTATCTTCGTCTGCGTTGAGGGCGAAGGCACGACCGACGTGGACGGCCAAGAGCTCAAGTGGGGGCCGAACGACGTCTTTGTCGTGCCGCCGTGGAAGCGCTATTCCCACAAGACGGCGAAGGAATCGGTCGTGTTTTCTATCTCCGACCGTCCGGCGCAGAAGGCGCTGGGGATTTGGCGCGAGGGCAATTGACGGCGGCGATATAGCCTTCGTTTCCCGGGCGCAGCGCAGCACCATAAGCGCGTTCACACGCGTCTTGCGCGCGCCATGGTGGTGCGCTGCAGACCCGGGATCGTTTTAAACTCGGTGTTCGCAACGGTCCCGGATCAGCGGTGCACCGCTGTGCGCTGCACCGCATCCGGGAAACGATCTTCTTTGAGCCCTTCTTTCACCCACGATGTCTCGCCGCAGCGCGTTGTGTTCGCGCCCGGAGCCCTGGCGCGGATCGGCGAGGAGGCTGAGCGGCTGAAATTCTCCCGCGCGCTGGTCGTGGCGACGCCGGGGAGCGGCGCGCGGCTTGGCGAGAAGATCATCGGGCTTCTCGGCGCGCGAGCGGTCGGACTGCACGCGCAGGCGGTCATCCATGTGCCGAAAGCGGTGGCGGAGGCCGGCCTGTTGGCGGCGCGCGAAGCGAAAGCTGATGGGCTGATCGCAGCCGGCGGCGGCTCGGCGATCGGGCTTGCCAAGGCCATCGCGCGTGACACCGGTCTGCCGATCATCGCGGTGCCGACGACTTATTCGGGCTCCGAAGCGACAACGATTTTCGGCATCAGCGAAGGCGCGCGCAAGGTGACCGGCCGCGACGTCAAGGTGCTGCCGCGCACCGTCGTCTACGATCCCGATCTGACCCTCGACCTGCCGGCTTCGGTGAGCGCGGCGAGCGGCATGAACGCCATCGCCCACTGCGTGGAGAGTTTTTGGGCCGATGGCCGCACTCCGGTCACGCTGGCGCTGGCGAGTGAGGCGACGCGGCGGTTCGCCAAGAATCTGCCGGCCGTGATGGCCGACGGCCACGACGGCGAAGCGCGTGCGCAATGCCTGGTCGCAGCCTGGCTCTCCGGCTGCGTGCTCAGCGTCAGCAACGGACTGCAGCACAAGCTCGCCCATGTGCTCGGCGGCTTGAGCCTGCCGCATGCGCAGGCGCACGCGATCATCTTGCCCCACGTCACCCGCTTTAACCTGCAGGCGGCGCCGGAGACGAGGGCGCGGCTCGCCGAAGCGCTTGGTAGCCACGATCCCGCCGAGGCGATTGCGAATATGCTCCGCCAATTTCCTATTCCGCAGCGGCTCTCCGAGATCGGTTTCGATGCCGGCAAGACGGATTTCGTCGCCGGCGAAATCGCCGCTCAATCGATCACGTCGCCGCGGCCGGTTTCCGCCGCCGACGTGCGCGAACTGTTGAACGCGGCCTTTTAGGCCGCCTCACTCGATCTTCACGTTCGCCTTCTTGATCACCTCGCCCCATTTGGCCGAGTCCTTGCGCAGATATTCGGCAAAGGCGTCGAGCGACCCTGGGACCGGCTGCATCGCAAATCGAGCGAGATACGTCTTTTGGAATTGCGGATCGCCGACGATCGTTTGCACGTCGGCGTTGACCTTTTTGATGATATCGGCAGGCGTGCCCGCCGCAGCAAACAGCCCGAACGATACGCTCGCCTCGTATCCCGGAATTGTCTCGGCCATGGTCGGCACGTCGGGAAACTGCGGCAACCGCTTCGCGCTGGCGAAGGCGAGCATTTTGAGCCTTCCTGCCTTGACCGAACCCAGCGCGACCGATGGGCCCATAATCACTGCGTTGATGTGTCCAGCAATCACATCGGTCAACGCAGGCGCTGCGCCGCGATAGTGCACCGGCGTCACCTCGATACCGGCCAGATTCTCCAGCTCCAGCGCGGCGATGTGCAGTGCGGTGCCGACGCCGGCCGTGCCGAAAGTCAAGGTCCCTGGCTTCTTCTTGGCAAGCGCGATCAGGTCGCTGACGGAATTGACCGGCACCGACGGATTGACCAGCAGCGCCGCCGGAATGGTGCCATAGCCGACGATCGGCACGAAGTCCTTCTCCGCGTCGTAGGACAGCGTACCTTTGGCATAGAGGTGCGGCTGGGTCGTGTAGAAGCCGGTCTCCGAAGCGAGCAGGGTGTAACCGTCGTGCTCGGCCTGCAACACGTCCTGCGCCGCGATTGCGTATCCAGCGCCACCCCGGTTTTCGACGATGACGCCGTGCTTCCACATCTCCGATAGTCGCTGTGCGACGGCGCGGGTGAGCACGTCGGTCAACGCGCCAGCTGAAGACGTCACCACGATGGTCACGTTGCGGTCCGGGTAGGTTTGTCCAAAGGCGGCAGAGCTCGCGAGCAGGCACACGAGCAGAACCAAGCGGCTGAACAAGGCGATCATCGCTCCCTCCAGTTTCGAATTCTTGTGCTTTTCCTTACGCGCCGGGACGTAGCCTAACACTGCAGGCAGGAGACAACCGGCGCCAGCGTCAATCTGCCCCGGTAGACCGAAGCCGGCTGAGTGTGTGCTAGAATCTCGCCCGGTATTCGGCCGGAGTTGTTCCGACTTGGCGCGCGAAGGCGCGACGCAGGCGTTCCTCTTGGCCGAAGCCGCACTCGGCGGCGATGCGCTTGATCGGCACGTCGGTCTCTTCGAGCCGCCGCCGCACCGCCTCGATGCGGATTTTCTCCACCATGCGGGCAGGGGTGGTGCCCATCTTTGCTGCGTAGACGCGTGCGAAGGTGCGCGCGCTCATGCCGGCCTGTTCGGCGAGACTTTCGACGCGAAGGTCGCCGGTGAGGTTCTCGGCGATCCAGCCGTGCAGTGGCGCGAAGTGATTGGGCGCGTTGCCGTCGGCGGCCGCGGCCTGCGCTTCAAGCGCGGCGGAGAACTGCGACTGTCCGCCCGGCCGATTGAGGAAGACGACAAGGTGGCGCGCCACCTGCATGGCGAGCTTTCGTCCGAGGTCTTCCTCGATCAGCGCAAGGGTGAGATCAATGCCGGCGGTCACTCCGGCCGAGGTCCATATTCGCTCTTGCTTTATGAAAATCGGATCATGCTCGACCCGAATATCGGGATAGGCCTGCTGCAGGCGCGCGCACGACTTCCAATGGGTGGTCGCGCGCCGCCCCGACAGCGCGCCGGTTTGCGCCAGCAGAAACGCCCCGGTACACACCGATGCGACACGGCGCGCGGTGGACAATTGGCTGCGTACCCACGCGACGGTGCGTGTGTCCTTTAGCGCATCGTGAACACCGGGCCCGCCCGGCACGATCAGCGTGTCGATCCGCGCTTTGCCGAGCGCGCTGCCGGCCGGGCGCGTGAACAGCGGCAAGCCCGCGGATGTGCAGACCATGCCGCCCGAGCGCGACACGACGACAATGCGGTAGGGCGCGCCTGCCTCATCGGCCAGCTCGTTGGCGCTGGCGAAGGCTTGGACCGGGCCCGCCACGTCGAGGAGCTGCACGCGCTCGAACGCCAGAACCACGATCAGGCGACTGTTGTGCTTCGGTTTGTGCATCGCGCGCCTCATTTGGCAGAAAATACCAGGTTCAATGACATTGCTGCCATAGCCGCCCGCGCATGACAATGCCGCTTCCTTTGCAGCCATCCGAGATGCCATGCCGATGCCCAGCAGAGATGTCGTTGTCCTCGCTGCCGGTCAGGCGCTGACCACCACGGTGGTCTCGCTGCTCACCTCGGTGTCAAGTCTGTCCGGCGCCTATCTGGCGCCAGAGCGCGCGCTCGCCACCCTGCCGGTCACCGCCACGGTTCTCGGCACTCTCCTCATGATCTATCCGGCGTCGGCGCTGATGGGGCGTCTGGGCCGTCGCGGCGGCTTTATGTTCAAGGCCGGAGTGGGCGTTCTTGGCGGTGCCGTTTGCGCGCTTGCGCTGGTGTCGGCGAGCTTCGCGCTGCTGATCCTCGGGACCTTCCTCCTCGGTATTTTCAGTGCTTTCGGCCAGTATTACCGTTTTGCCGCCATCGATGCGGCGAAAAGTCCGCAGGAACGCACCTCCGCGGTCGCCATCGTGACCGGCGGCGGAGTGATTGGTGGAGTAGCCGGGCCGTTTCTCGGCGGCCATTTCGGCGGTGCCGTGGCTTTTGCGCCGTATGTCGGCGCCTTTGTCGCGCTCGTCGCGGTCTGCGTATGTCTTGCGGCGTCGCAAACTTTGCTGTCCGCCGGTTTGGGCCGCGATGCCGAAAAAACGCCCGGTCCTGTTGCGCCGCCAAGCTTCATCGCGAACGGCGATTTCCTTCGGGCCAGCGCCATCTGCGCCATCGGCTTTGCGGTCATGACCTTGACGATGAACGCGGCGCCGCTCTCGATGCAGCTTTGCGGCTTTTCCCTGCCGGTGTCGTCCGGCGTGCTGCAGGTCCATTTTGCACTGATGTATTTGCCCTCCCTGTTCAATCCCGCGCTCGTCGCGATGTTCGGACTGCGTGGATTGGTGGGGCTCGGAGTGCTCGCCAGTGCGTTGGGTTGCCTCCTCACCGCGGTGCCGGACCAGACGCTTGCAATTTATGTGCTTGAGCTTGGTTTGTCGGGGCTGGGATGGAATTTCATTTTCAACGGCGGAACGCTGCTGCTTGCGGACACCTATCCGGCATCGGGCAAGACCAGAGCGCAAGGGGTGAATTCCCTCTTCGTCTACTGCGCCAATCTGGCGGCGTCGTTCGCCGCCGGAGCGCTGATGGCAAGCTACGGCTGGCCGGTGGTGAACATTGTCTGCTTGCCGTTGCTCGCCCTTGCGGTGCTTGCGCTGCGGCCGTGGAGAATGGCGCGGCGAGTAATTCCCATCGAGGCAAATGAACGGAGCTGACCGTGCTCGAACTGCGCCCAAGCTGCGAGTGTTGCGGCAAGGCTTTGCCGCCGGCGGCAACAGACGCGATGATCTGTACCTTCGAATGCACGTTCTGCCGCGAATGCACCGATACCAGATTGAACGGCGTCTGCCCGAATTGTGGCGGCAATTTCTCGCCGCGGCCGATCCGGCCGGCGGCGAAGCTCATCAACAATCCGCCGTCGACCCAGCGCGTCTTCAACCCGGCGGGCTGCGGCGGCGCGATCCGCGGCTGATTGTCAGGCGTCGAGATCGTGCATGAGCTGGCCGAGGTCCTTGGGCGTCGCGTAAGCGTCGCCGAGCTTGCCTTTGAGCCGCTTGAGGCAGCCCCAAAGCACGGCCTGATTGCTGTTGACCACCGGCTTGCCCAGCGCCTGCTCGATCGCCGCCACCGCCTCGATCTGCGTGGTGTTGGTGCAGCTTAAGAAAACGCCGTCGGCTTCGGGCCGGTCGTTCTCTCGCGCCAGTTCGACCCACCGCCGGGGCGTGATTTTTTCGAACTCGGCGGCGGTTGCGCATTTGAGCGCGACGTCGTTGACCACGGCAAAGCCGGCAGCAGCCAGATAGGCAATGATGCTCGCATTGGACTGATAGGGGCTGAGCAGCACCAGTCGGCGCAGGCCGAGTGCGCGCAGCGCGTCGTTCACCAGGCTCGAGGTCGACAGCGCCTCGACACCTGTGGTTTTGCGAATGAGATTGATTATGCGTGCCTCACCGTCGGCACCCTCCTTCATCGAGGTGTGGGTGCAGTGAAAGACGATGAGATCGGGATGGGCGTCAGACAGCGTGCCGGCGGCGTGGGCAATTTCGTCGGTCAATTCGGCGACGGTACGCGACGGCTCGCCGGCGACGCGGCCGCGCGCCACGTGGATGCCGAGCGCTTCGGGCGCATAATGGTTGAACTGCGGCTCGGTCATGCGGTTGACCGAGGGAATGATCAACCCGATGCGTGCGCGCGGCTCCGTGAGGGCGGGCGCGAGGCTATCCGTCTGCGTCATGACGTCCATGTTGGGATCTCCTGATCGTTCGGTCTTATTGTATCGTCATGCCGACGCTCTTGGCCAAGGCGGTCCAGCGCGTCACTTCATTGCCGATGAAGGCGTTGGTGGCGGCAAGATCCAGATCCATGGACGATAGCGCCTGGCGCTCGAAATAGTCGCGGACCTTCGGCAGTTGCAAGACGCGACGCACTTGTCCGTTGAGCCGCTCGGCGATGGCGGGCGGCAGCCCCTTCGGCGCGGTCAGCCAGAACCAGGTCGCGCCGGTGATTTCGGGATAGCCCTGTTCGGCGAACGTCGCGATGCCGGGATAAGCCGGATTACGCGACTTGGACGACATGGCGAGGCCGATAACCTTGCCGGCCCTGACCTGTTCGCCGGCGGTGAGCGGCACGGTGATCGTCATGTTGATGTGATTGCCGAGCACCTCCATGAGTCCGGAATCGGGGGCGGGCACATGAGTGATGTCGATGCCGGCCTTGCGCTTGAACTCCTCGAGCAGAAGCTGGCCGAGCGATCCTGGGCCGGGCGACGAACAGGTCAACGGCGTCTCGCGCGTCTTGGCGAGCGCGACCAGTCCGGCGATATCGTGGACGCCGAGCGAAGGATTGGCGGCGAGCACGTAGCTGTCGCCTGCGATCATGGCGATATGGGTGAAGTCCTTCATCGGATCATAGCCGATATTCGGGTGGAGCGCCGGAATGGTGATATGCGGCCCCGAGCCGCCGATCATCAGCGTGTAGCCGTCCGGGGCGGCGCGCGCTGTGTCGCTCGCCGCTAGGCTGCCGCTGTTGCCCTGGCGGTACTCGACATAGAATTGTTGCTGGAGCGCGGTCGACAGCTCCTGCCCGATAAGCCGCGCGAGTTGATCGGCGCTGCTGCCGGGAGCGAAGCCGACGATGATTTTCACCGGGCGGGTCGGCCATTCCTGCGCTGAGGCCGGCGCCGACAGAACGGCGGACAGCAGAGCCAGCAAAGCCGCAACAACGGCGGCCAGCGCGCGTACGCGCATTGTTATCCTCCCTTTTTGGCGACCGTAGCAGAACAGTCCCGGTCGCTCACGCTATCGCAGGTGGCTGGCAAATCCCGTTCAATTTGGCGACGGCACCAGCGCTTGCATGAGACTGTGGCAGCGCGGTGCCGCATCGAGCCCCATCACGTTCTCTATAATGCGGTCGCGCGCGTCGGGCGTGAGGCAATTCGCAGTGATGCGCGTGAATTTTTCCAACACGGTCTTGGCGTCCGGTCCGTGCGGCGAAGAGCCGGGCGGGGCGAGAACTTCAACGTCGTAGCGCGGGCCGTCGCCGCCGATTGCGTGCAGCGCGCAGGGGTAAGTCTCGCCGGCGCGTTTGGCCAGATCGGCGTCCGTCGTCATGTCAAGCCGCGCCATCAGCGCGCGCACCTTCGGGTCGTTCCAGCGCTCACCGTCGAACTGGGGGAGGCCGAAGGCGCCGTCGATCAGCGTTACGGCGATGAGAAAGTGCAGGGAATGGTCGGCGGCCTCGCGTGAGCGCGGCGCGATGCGGCCGGGATCGGCGAGTTGCCGGCGCACGGCAGGAAAATCGGCGAACACCGCGCGGATAGTTCCGTTGATCCGGCCGATATCGCCGTCGACGAGGCGACGCAGCGCCAGCGCTGCCGCGATTGCGGCTTGTCCGCCGGCGTAGCACGGATAGGTCTTGATCGACGTGCGGGCGATGTAGCTTCGCGCCGGCAGCGGGGCGGAAAGAACGTCGCCCGCCGCCTCGGGCGCGTGCGTGAAGACGGTCTTCAGCCCGCGGTCGCTTTCAAACAGATCGAGCGGGCCGGTGATGCCGCGGCTCGCAAGTAGCACGGCCTGCATGCCGTTCTGCGCAATCAGCGCGTTGGCGATCGACTTTGCCGCCGAAATGCCGCCCTCGCGCACCGCAACGGGCGTCGGGGCCCGCGCCGCACTGAGCGCGATCGCGTGGCCCAGTCTCTGCCGGTCGATGCCGATAAGGCGGCCGGCGATTGCCGGCGCGACCAGTCCGGAAATGCTGATGCCGTCCCACGGCGAGTGCGCCTCCATCAGCGTCTTGCCGCGGCCGTAGATTTCGTAGCCGAGCAGGATCGCGGTGATGAGGTCGCTTCCGCAAGCGCCGGACAATTCGGCGGCGGCGAGCGCGACCGGAATATTGTCGCTCGGGTGGCCGCCGCGCGCGCCGCTCTTCTCGTCCGCGCCGGCGACGTAGTCGTTGAGATCGAGCACACGAACGAGCGTGCCGTTGGCGAGCACCGCGCTCGGCGCGCTCATCCTGTTCGCCTGACCGAGCACGGTGCATTGCGGCCGCTCGCCAAGGTCGGCGACCGCCGCCACGATCGCGCGAGCGCACTCGTCCTCGAGCGCTGCAAAGCCGCAGCCGATCGTATCGAGCAGGACGAGTTTGGCTTGCGCGCGAGCGGCTTGCGGAAAATCCGCGTTGCGCACCGTCAGTACCCAATCCGCCATGCGCTCTATGGCGCTCTGCAATGAACGGGACAATCTTTCACCTAAAGAGCGGCTGCGTAGTGTTAAACGCGTTGCCGCAATCGATTTCAATTTCGGCAGACGCGAGTATCCGGCGTCACGGCGAGAACGCAAGCGGGGTGTGCCGCATTGCCCACTTGGCGGAAACCAGCACCTCGGTTAAGTAGGCGGCCTCGGTAAGGATGGGGATCATCATGCATATGCGTTCGGTGTTGAAGATTGCTTCTTTGGCTGCCGCGGTTGCGGTTCTGGCCGGCGTTCCTGGCGCTTCGGCGAGGGTTAGACATGCATATACGCGGCGTCCGGTGGAATCCTGTGTTGTCCATCGGCACGTTTTCACGACCGGATCGGTGTGTTCGTTCGATTGCAAGCCGGGCAGCCTCGGCTGTTCGCAGCAAGTCTGCTCGGGCGGCCGCTGGTATCCGGCGTTGCCTTGTCCGCTGCCGTTCTGCACGGCTGCATGCGGTTAGGCGGATTTCGGTTAGCGATCTGCGATTAGCCGGATACGGGTAGCGGGTGGTCGCGCCATGCTGCCCGCCATGCCGGGGTTGCCGCCGTCGGCGCGACGCGGTAACCCGGGCCGCAGTGAATGCGGCGCCAAAACATGGACGTACCGGCAAAAAAATCGAAGCTGATCAAGGGCGCGAAAGCCGACTGGGAAGTGGTCATCGGCATGGAAGTGCATGCCCAGGTGACCACCAAGGCCAAGCTGTTCTCCGGCGCCTCGACCGCGTTCGGCGGCGGGCCGAACGCGCACGTCTCGCTGGTCGACGCCGCGATGCCGGGCATGCTGCCGGTCATCAACGAAGAATGCGTGCGGCAGGCGGTGCGCACCGGGCTTGGGCTGAAGGCGAAGATCAACCTCAAATCGGTGTTCGACCGGAAGAATTATTTCTATCCGGATCTGCCGCAAGGCTACCAGATCAGCCAATACAAATCGCCGATCGTCGGCGAGGGCGAGGTCTTCGTCGACATGCCCGACGGCGAGAAGGTGCGTGTCGGTATTGAGCGGCTGCACCTCGAACAGGACGCGGGAAAATCGCTGCACGAGCAGCACCCGGCAGCCTCGCTGGTCGACCTCAATCGCTCCGGCGTGGCGCTGATGGAGATCGTGACCCGCCCCGATTTGCGCTCGGCCGAGGAGGCGAAGGCCTTCTTGAGCAAGCTGCGCACCATCCTGCGTTACCTCGGCACCTGCGATGGCGACATGGAGAAGGGCCATCTGCGCGCCGACGTGAACGTGTCGGTGCGACCGCCGGCTGGGCCGCTCGGCACCCGTTGCGAGATCAAGAACCTCAACTCGGTCCGCTTCATCGGCCAGGCGATCGAATATGAGGCGTGGCGGCAAATCGGCGTCGTCGAAGAGGGTGGGGCGATCGAGCAGGAGACCAGACTGTTCGATCCCGACCGGGGCGAGACCCGCTCGATGCGCAGCAAAGAAGAGGCGCACGATTACCGCTATTTCCCCGATCCGGACCTTTTGCCGCTCGAATTGTCGCCGTCGTTGGTTGCCGATCTTCGCGACCGCCTGCCGGAACTGCCGGACGAGAAGAAAGCGCGCTTCATGCGCGACTACGCGTTGACCGATTACGACGCCGGCGTTCTGGTGGCCGAGCGCGAAACGGCCGCGTATTTCGAAACCGTTGTCGACGGCGGCAAGCGCGAGGCTAAACTCGCCGCGAATTGGGTGATCAACGAGCTTGCGGGCCGGCTGAATAAGGAAGGCAAGGATATCTCCGCCGCTCCGGTCTCCGCCGCGCAAATCGGTTCGATCCTCGATTTGATGGCGCACGGCACCATTTCCGGCAAAATCGCCAAGGATGTTTTCGAGATCGTCTGGACCGAGGGCGGCGATCCGCGCGCGATCGTGGAGAGCCGCGGATTGCAGCAGCTCACCGACGTTTCGGCCATCGAAGCGCTGGTCGACGATATCGTCGCCAAGAATCCCGACAAGGTTGCCGACGCGAAGAAGAACCCGAAAGCGATCGGGTGGTTCGTCGGCCAGGTGATGAAGGCGTCGGGCGGCAAGGCCAATCCACAGGCCGTCAACGATCTTCTCAAAGCGAGGCTCGGCCTCTGAGCATTCGTTTCGGTGTGTGCGAAAAATTCGCCACGCCGTCTCCACGCGTTCGCCTGCGCGCGCAAGAATTTCTCGCATGTCGACGTCTCGCGGACGTGCCTACGGTACCTGCGCAGCCGTCGAACGTGCCGTCAGCGCGCGCAACTTCGCGAATCACTTGGCGCTGATTCGCTCGTTTTGCGCCGCCGCGAGCCGTTCGATGCGCCTGCGAGGGCGTTTGCGGCGAAAAATTTTTCGCACCGCCAATGCGCCCGCGTGCAGCGCCGACGTGGGCGTATCCGCGCACGCGAGCGCGCGTTCGATCGCTCCGACTCGTCATCGTGGTTTATTTGGAAGTGATAGAGAAATGCCTATTCCATGGGCATTTCCGCTGTTGCGATAGTTTTTGTTCTGAAAAACGCGAGAGCGAAGGATTTTTGCTGCCGCGACGCCGCGGCGATCGCCGTCCGTGCGCCTCCTCGCGTGGCATCGGCGCTTCTACACACAAAATTAAGCGGAAACCCTGTTATTTTTTTTCCGCTGGTGTAATCGGGTGACAGTGCAAGTCGATTCGCGACTGCACTGCACCGATGTCGCCATCCACTCAGGCTAGGAGGGCAGCAATGGCGAAGAAGCGAAAGACCAAAGCAGCAGTAAAGAAGACGGCGAAGAAGACGACCAAGCGCAAGAAGAAGAAGTAGCAATACCGCCGTCGGTCTTCGGCATCGCAGATGCCGAGGATCGCGTCACTCGGGCCGGCTGCGGGCGAGGGGGGGTACCATCCGCCCGAGACGCGCCGGCTCAGGCGGACGGCGGAGGGCGTCGGCGGGACGGAGGTTTGACTTCGCCTTCGCCGGCAGGTCGCCGCGGTGAAGTGAGAGGACGGGCAAGGCGGATTGCGGCTCGACAAGCAGCCGATCTACAAAACGCCGACTGCTCCACTCTCAAGCATCTCGCCGAAGCCCTCGGTGGCGGCGTAGTCGTCTGGACGAT
>DATJTL010000306.1:0-3055 GCA_035503415.1 Xanthobacteraceae bacterium | reverse complement strand
GCGGCAATGACGTCGCGGTCGCTTTTGCCGCGGATGTCGGCGATGCCGTATTCGGTGACGATGATGTCGCGCAGATGCCGCGGGATGGTGGTGTGGCCGTAGCGCCAGCGGATGTTCGACGCCACCTTGCCCTTCGCGCTGCGCGTAGCGCGCAGAACGATCACGGAGCGCGCGCCCTCGAGTGCGAAGCCCTGGGCGACGAAATTATATTGGCCGCCGACTCCAGAGACGATGCGGCCATCGTCGAGACCATCCGAGACTAGGTCGCCGAGAAGCGTAGCCATCATGGCGTCGTTGAGGAAGCGCGCATTGATCCGCGCGCTGCGCTTCTGCTCCTCACCGCCGTAGAGCTCATTGACGTAGGAGATCGAGGTCATGCCGATCTTTTTCGCCACTTCGCGCGGCATCTCGCGCAAGGCCCGATAGAAGGCGCGCGAGCCGAGGAAGAATCCGGCGTGCAGCACGACGCCGTTCACCTCGCGTTTGAGGATGCCGGCGCGAAAAAGGTCGAGCAGGCCCTCGACAAACAATTCCGAACAGCCGTAGAGACCCGCGTCGAAGCGCTCGGTGTGAACGGCGGCGTCCCGCGTGAGATCGTGGCCGAGCCGCGAAAGCAACTGGCAAAATTCATCGTTGTTGCGCTGACGCAGGACAAGCGCGTGCGCAACTGCATCGCCCAGCGAACCGATGCCGATCTGCAGCGTGCCGCCGTCGGGCACGAGGCTTGCGGCATGTAGCCCCACCGCGTGCTCGGCGAGCGAGATCGGCTCACGTGGCGGCGCGAACAGCGGAAAATCGGTTGCCCGGCTGTCGAGCACAAAATCGAATTCGTCGGCGCGGATCGCCGCGTCGCCGAGCATGAACGGCAGCTCGGAATTGACCTGGCCGGCAAACAGAAAATCGACGCGGCCTTCGCGGCGCAGCCGCAGCAGATCGAGCGTCAGGTCCGGATTGCAGCTGAGGCTGTAGGAATGCGGCGTCTCCTCGGCGCGATGCGCCACCAATTGGCCGACGACATTGACACCCCGGTCGAGCGTATAGCGCAGCGCGTGCGTATAGTTCGCCGAAATATAATGCTGCTGCGCGTAGGGTGAATCGAGCCATTGCCCGGCTTCGAAGAAAAACTCGTCGATCTTGATGTTGGACGGCACGTTGCCGGCGCGGATCGCCGTTGCGTAATCGAGCGCCGGGTAACCTGCGAACAGGCGTTGCGCGAGAGGATCGAGGAAGCGCCGCTCCAACTCGCCTTTGGCGCGTGGCGTCGTCAGCGTGAGCCCGGTGAATATGGTGAGATGGAGCGAGGGATCGGCCACCGCCCCGGCGTAGAGCGCATTGGCGATGTGATTGGCCTTGCCGAGGCCGAGCGGCAAGGCGAGTACGATCCTCTTGCCGACCTTTGCGATGATCGCGTCGGCAATCCGCGCCGGGTTGTCGAAATTTTGCGGCGCTCCTGCCGCGCCCGAATGGATCATCACGGAACGTCCCAGCCCGGATCGGGCTGGAAGCGCGGCCCGTATTGGTCGGCGAGCCGCTTGAGCGTATCGCGCACGTCGGCAAAGCCGCGCGTTTGCGCATAATGCATCGGTCCGCCGCGGAACGGCGCGAAGCCGGTGGCAAAGATCATCGCGCCGTCGAGAATCTGCTCGTCGGCGACCACGCCCTCGCGCAGGCATGTCATGCAGGCATCGAGCATCGGCAGGATCAGCCGGTCGGCCGCATCCGGCGGGGGCGCGGCATCGTCGTGCGATTTGACGGCGTGGCCATCCTTCCAGTCATAGAGGCCTTTGCCGGTCTTCTTGCCGAGCTCGCCCTTGCCCACCTTGTCCTTGAGCCATTGCGGCGCGTCCGGCATCTCGCGGTTGAGGCTGCCGCGCAGCATCTCGGCGACATGCAGGCAGATATCGAGCCCGACCTCGTCGGCAAGTTCGATCGGTCCCATCGGCATGCCGAAATCGGTCGCGGCCTTGTCGATCGTCTCCTTCTTCATGCCGCTGTCGAGCATGACGAGAGCTTCGAGCAGATAGGGCGTGAGCGCACGATTGACCAGAAAGCCAGGCGCGCTCTTCACCGGCGCCGGCAGGCGATCGATGCGGCCGAGAAACGCCCGCGCGTCGGCGAGTACATCGGCGGCGGCCTGGTCGTGACTCACGACCTCGACGAGCTGCATGCGCGACACCGGATTGAAGAAATGGATGCCGACGAGCCGCTCCGGCCGCGGCAGGTTCTCGCGCAATTGTTCGAGCGGGATGCTCGACGTGTTGGTGGCAAGAATCGCGCTTTGCTTCATCTTCGGCTCGATGCCGGCGAAGATCTTGCGCTTGAGTTCGAGATTTTCCGGCACCGCCTCGATGATCAGGTCGGCGCCGGCGACGCCGTCGCTCTTCAGATCCGGAACAAGGCGGTCGAGTGCGTCGCGTACGCGGCGGTGGTCGTCGCGGCCGATCTTGCTGTACAGCTCGGCGGCGCGCTTGATGGCGCCGCCGATCGCATTCTGGTTGGTGTCGCCGAGCGTCACCACAAAACCATGCCACGCGCACCAGGCGGCGATGTCGCCGCCCATGGTGCCGGCGCCGATGACATGCACGCGCCTGCCGTCCCAGGTGCCGCCGGTGAGGTTTTTCAGGTTGTCGCGCAGGAAGAACACGCGCACCAGATTCTGCGCGGTGTCGCCGACCAGGAGTTTGGCGAAGGACGAGATCTCCGCTTTCTGCATGGCCGCGGCATCGCCGCCATGCTCGACCCACAGATCGATCAACGCATAGGGGGCCGGATATTGCGCGCGCGGCGCGCGTTTGCCGGCTTCGCTTACCATCCGCGCCGCGAGGAGGCGGCGTGCCGGCTTGGTGTTGAGCATCGAACCGGTGAAGCTTTGCTTTGCCTTCACCATTTCGCCGCTGACGGCGGCGCGCACTGCGGCACGGACGTGGCGCTCCTGCGTCACCGCGTCGACCAGCCCCAGTCGTCGGGCGCGGCGGGCGCGCTCGCTGCGGCCGGTGAGCATCATGGTCATGGCCTGGGTCGGATCGATCAGCCGCGGCAGCCGCATCGTGCCGCC
>DATJTL010000305.1:0-4641 GCA_035503415.1 Xanthobacteraceae bacterium | reverse complement strand
GCCGTTGACGTAATCGTCGATCCTGGCGCTCTCCGCATAGGCGTAAGTGATGCGCTCGTAATATTCCCGCGGGATGCCTTCGGGAATGGTGGCGTCGATGCCGACCTTGGCGCCGGTGGGCACCACGCCGTAGCCTTG
Source organism: Xanthobacteraceae bacterium (assembly GCA_035503415.1). Lineage (GTDB taxonomy): Bacteria > Pseudomonadota > Alphaproteobacteria > Rhizobiales > Xanthobacteraceae > BOG-931. The sequence continues at coordinate 4,503 of DATJTL010000305.1, read as the reverse complement.
CGGCAGGCTCGGATCGAGCGGCTTTGCGCGCGCGTTGGAAACGATCATCACGTCCCGGTCGCCCTGCACGCGGGTGGCAATCGCCCACTCCACCTCGGCCGGATCGTTGACGTCGATGTCGTCGTCGACCACGACGACGTGCTTGAGATCCATCACCGATAACGCGGCCAGCAGCGCGTTCTTGCCCTCGCCCGGCTGTTTCTTGATCGAGATCACCGCGTGCCAGAACGCGCAGCCGCCGAGCGTGACATTGATGTCCTTGACCTGCACGCCCGCGGTCCGCAGCGCGGAACGGATCGCCGCGTAGCGCGTCGGCGCGGCGAGCCAGGTATTTTCCCACGGCATGTGCAGATTGTAGTAGATCGCGTCCTTGCGCATCGCGATCGCCTTGATGCGCACGAGCGGATTCCAGTGCAGCCCGCCCATCAGGCGGGTGAACTCGCCGAAGCGGCCTTCCGGCCAGGTCCAGCCGGTGGGCAGCACTTCGGCTTCGAGCACGATCTCGGCGTCGGCAATGTAGGGCAGCTCGATGGTCGAGCAGGGCGCCAGCTCCACCGGCGCGCCGCGCAGTCCGCCGGCGATCGCCATTTCGTCGACGCCGAGCGGGGCGCGGTAGCCGGAGCCTGTGATCTCGAACGGGTGCGTGCCGATGGAAATGGAAATCGGCAGCGGCTCGTTGCGCGCGAGCGCGCCACCATGGCGCTAGGCTGCGCGAACTTCGCCGAGATCGAGCAGAAGCTCGCGGCCGCCATCGCCAAGCCGATACCGCCCAAGCGTGTCAACGGCTCGCCGACGCGGGACGTGACACTCGTCGGCGATGAGGTCGACCTGTTCAAGCTGCCGATCCCGATGTCGTCGATCTACGACGGCGGGCCGATGATCACCGCCGGCGTGGTGATCGCGCGCGATCCCGAGCTCGGCTTCAACTCCGGCATCTACCGCTTCATCGTCAAGGAAAAGGCGCTCACCGGCATCGATCTGGTCACGCCCAACAACATGCGGCTGTTCGTGCAGCGCGCGCTCGCGCGCAACGAGCCGCTGCCGATTTCCATTTCCATCGGCACGCATCCGTTCGAGATCACCGGCTCCGGCTACCGCGCCCCGCTTGGCGTCGACGAAATGGCGATCGCCGGCGGTCTGCGCGGCGCGCCGGTGGAGCTCGCGCCCTGCTCCACCGTCGAGGTGCCCTACATCGCCGATGCCGAGATCGTGCTGGAAGCCGAAGTGCTCCCAACCGGATGGACCTGGCCGGAGGGCCGCTTCGGCGAATTCACCCGCCTGATGGGCGGGCTGCACTGGAATCCGCTGGTGCGCATCAAGGCGATTGCGATGCGGGCGGACGCCATCTACTACAATCTGCACATGCCGTGGGAGAATACATGGCTCGCCGCGCCGACTCGCTACGCGGCGATCCGCCAGGCGCTGCGCACCGCCGGCGTGCAGGTCAAGGACATCAACGTCACGCTTGGCGGCTGCGCCTTCTGGCACGCGGTGATCTCGATCAAGAAGCAGCCGGGCGAAGGCAAGAACGCGCTGCTGGCGGCACTGTCAGTGATGGATCTCAAACACGTCGTCGTGGTCGACGACGACATCGACGTCAACGATCCGGCCGAGGTGGAATGGGCGATCGCCACCCGCGTGCAAGGCGACCGCGACGTGATGGTCGTGTCAAACGCGCGGGCAAAGCCACTCGATCCGAGCCTGCCGCAGGGCTACGGCGTGGTGCCGACGGGCGCCAAGGTCGGCATCGACGCCACCATCCCGGAAGGCATCCCGCGCGAATATTACGAGCGCATCACTTATGCGTACGCGGAGAGCGCCAAGATCGACGATTACGTCAATGGCAAGAAGGACGCGGCCGGCGAGCGCGGTGATGACAAGGCCATTGCCGCGCTGGCGCAGCAAATACTGGATGTGATCGCCAAACAGCCGCTGTATTACACCGACGTCGCGGAGAAATTCGCGCGTTACGATTTCAACACCGTCGCCCGCGCCATCGGCCACCTGCACACGACGGAAAAGCTCTGGCAGGACCCGCGCGGACGGCTGTGCGTACGCGGTTCGGAATTTGCGGCCAAGCCGCCCAAGACCTAGTACGAGGGGTACCCCACATGCCAGCCAATCAAGCCGAACGCGACCGGTGGAACGATCCATTCCGGTCCGAGCACTGGCCGAGACGCGAGCGTTTCACCGAGACCGTCACGCCGCTGTTGATGCAGGCGCTGGCCTTGAAGCCCGGCGAGCGCGTGCTCGATGTCGGCTGCGGCGGCGGCCCGGCGACCAGAGCGGCGGCAACGATCGTCGGCAGCGCCGGCAAGGTTGTCGGTGCCGATATCTCGGCGCCGCTGATCGAACTTTCCCGCAAGCGCGCGGCCGCATCCGGCGCCAAGAACATCTCGTTTCAGGTCAAGGACGTGCAACAGGATCGCATCGAGGGCGGCCCTTTCGATGTGGCGATGAGCCAGTTCGGCGTGATGTTCTTCGACGAGCCCAAGACCGCCTTCGCCAATATCCGCGCGCATCTTGCCCCCGGCGGCCGGCTCGCCTTCGCCTGTTGGCAGCCGCCAGCAAAAAATCCGTGGTTTATCGGCCGGCCGCTCGCCGAGTTCGTGCCGCCGCCACCGCAACCGGCTCCCGGCAAGAGTTCGACCGGGCCGTTCGTGTTTGCCGATCCGGTCTATGTGCGCGGCATACTGGAGGCTGTGGGCTTTGAGGGCTTCGCCGTCGCCAATCACGATTACGCGGTCGAGGCCCCCGAAAGCGCGGTGATGGATGACACGGCGCTCGTGCTCGCCGGGGTGCCGGAGCAGAAGATGCAGCAGGCGCGCGCTGTCGTCGACAAGCACATGGCGCCGTTCCGCCTGTCCTCCGGGCTTGGCCGCTTCCCGCTCGCGGTGCAGATCGTCACCGCCCGCAATCCCGCGGCCTAAAGATCGCTGCTCATTCGCAGCGCAACCGGCTTAAGGCTCAGCGACTGTGGTGTTCGGCTGTTGCGCCTGCGCGACACCGGTCTTGGCATAGCGCGCATAGAAATCGTTGACGCGCTCGCGCCACATCGTCACGAAGGCGCCCGAGGTCAGCTTGTCGACCGATTTCCACTCGCGTTTGACCGCCGGCAGCGTGTTTCCCCAGATGGCGCGCTTGCACCATCGTTCGCCCTTCACTTCGCCCTCATCGGTCGCGCACATCGATTTCCAGGCAAGCCAGTCGGGATGGCTGACGTGTTCGGCCGCGCCCTGCCAGCCCTGCTGGTGGATCAGATAGAGATCGCTGGGGGACGGCTTCTTGTGCGTCGCCCCTTCGAACATGGCGGCTTCGGTGAGGAATTTGAAGGCGGCCGCAACGGCGTTGTCGCGCGAATTGGTGATTTCGCCCGACCCATACGTCTTGAACTCTGCGTTGCTCAGCTGAAACAAACCGATATAGGACCCGGTGCGCTGCTTGGGTTCGAAGTCGGACTCGATGTGGGCGACCGTCTTCATGAAATTAGGGTCGATCCCGATCACATCGGCTACGCGCTGGACCTCCTCCTCGGGCGTTCCCAGCGGAATCTTGCTCAGTGCGTTGAGGACGGTCACCGCCGGTTTCTCCGGCGGCGGCACCTCGGAATAAATATAGTATTTGAGGTAGCGCAGGTCCTCGAGACCGGTGTCGGCAGGGGTGGTCGACTGCGGCGGATGATCGGGTTGCAGGCCCGTTTGATCCGGCTGCTGCCACGCTACGTCGTCGACATCATCGGCAAAGGCCAGCACGCGCCCCTGTGACAGCGCGCCCGTCACGTCAGCATGCAGCAGAGCGTTTTGTTCGATTGCGCCGAATCCGCCCTCGATGATCGCATTCGGCGATAGCGCATTCGAGGATCGGGCGGTCGACTTCGCCACCACGGTGACGTTGCGCGAAGCGAAGTCGAATTTCGTGTCGGCCAAGGGAATAGGAGAAGCAATGCTCGGCCGCATCGTCGCGATCTCACAGATCGCCGCGACCGTCATTGCTGTCATCACTAATAGGGAGCAGCTAAGCTGCCAAACTTTCATTTACCCCCGGACCGCCGAGGCGGCACCCCTTACTCATTACTGAACGCATGGACCCTCAAGTGGCCGTTAACCTAATCGGCTCACTGGGAAATAATGAGGCGCACCTGTGGCATAGTTAAGATGCACTGCGCCCTCCCGTCGCATGATTCTTTGATTCGCCGAACTAATAGTTGACGGCGAGGCGACGCATACACGTTGAACAAGCAAAAAGAAACGGAAAATCAACTAATTGTCACATGCACAGTGACGACACTTGACAATCGTCACGGATTCGGTAAAGGGAGCGCATCTCGCTCAGGAAGGACGCCGCTGCGGGGGTGCTCGTGGCGGCGGAGCGGGATGCGGTTCCCGCGGGCGGGTCGACACAACCCGCTCCCGGGCGGCTCTGGGACAACGCCCGGCCGGCATCATGACCGGTCTGCGACTACGTCGCTGGACTAGGACAGGCGGAGGCGGTTAACGACCGTTT
>DATJTL010000304.1:0-3326 GCA_035503415.1 Xanthobacteraceae bacterium | reverse complement strand
AGCGTGAGATTGAGCGAGATCGCGGCATTGATGCCGGAGAGCGACAGCGCAAACAGCGCCAGGATCAGAGTGGTATCGTTGGTGAACGGCACGAACACGATCACCGCCGAGAGCAGCACGCAGAAGATCACCATGGCGCGCCGGCCGCCCGCGAGCAGCGTGTTGGTGCGCAGCAGCCGGTCGCTGATGATGCCGATGACGATGCTGACCGGCACCGCGATCGCCCACGGCACCGCCGTGTAGAGACCGGTCTTCATGATGGTCAGGTGCTTGGTTTCCTGCAGGTAGCTCGGCAGCCAGAACAGCAGCAGATAGAGCGTGTAGATGCCGGAGGACTGCGCGATCATGGCGCCCCACATCGACGGCGACCGCAGCAGTTCGAGCACGACCCCGGCGCTGCCGGCGACGCCGATTTCGTCGGGCGATCCGGCGGACCGCTCGGCAATAATCTTGCGGCGCTCGTCCTCGGTGAGCCATTTGACCTTCTCAGGCCGGTCGAACCAGACCAGATTGCAGATCAGCCAGACAAAGCCGAGCCCGCCGAGGAAAACGAAGGCCTCGCGCCAGCCGAAGGCGCTGGCGATCGACGCGGTGATCACGGCGCCGATAGCCGGACCGACGAAACTGCCCGCGCTCCAGAACACGTTGGCGACGCCGCGCTCCTGCGCCGGCATCCATTCGCGCACGATCCGGCCGCAGGACGGTATCGAAGTCGCCTCTCCGGCTCCCATGACCAGACGGGTGAGCAAGAGCCCGCCGAAGCTCGTCACGGCGGCGGTCAAACCCATGACCAGCGACCACAGCGCAATGCCGATCGAGTTGATGTTCCGCGGCGAAAAGCGATCGAGCATGATGCCGATCGGCAGGACGCAAAGCGTATAGGTCCACAGGAACGACGAGAACAGGTAGCCCATCTCGACCGGCGAGAGCTTGAACTCGGTCCGCACCGCCTGTGCGACCACGCCGAGCGCCGAGCGGTCCATGTAGTTGATTGTCACCAGCGCCAGCAGCAGCGCGTAGACCCAGCCGCGCCGAAAGTGCTTGGCGGGCGTTGCACCCGTCTGCGTGCTCATCGTTACCCCCCTTCGTAATCGGAATTTTTTATGTCGACAGGCGCGCGCACGCTACGTGCGCACGGCTCATCTAGTAGAGCGGCTTTGACACTCGCATGGGAGACAACCAAACCCAAGTGCGAATGTTGGAATCGGGCGACTAGTCGTTCGGCGGAGCGTCTTCGTCAGGCGCCGTCGGCTCGCCGGCAGCGGTGGGCACTCCAGCCCCCGCTCGTGCCGCCGGGCCACGCGGATCGTTTTTGTTGGACATGCATCTCTTCATAAAGGTGGCGCGGGCCGCGCCGGTGAGCTTTTGGTCGTCGGCGCCGAACTTGCACGTCTCCATCTTCTGCTTCGCCGTGACCGCCGAGGCCGGCGTGCTGCTCGAAATTATCGCCGGGAATAGCGCGGTCACAACCGCAGCCACTACACCATATCGTCGCATCGCGGATCCTCCTCACTGACAGGGTGATTATCTGGCACTTTGTGGCTTTGCTGCGGAACCGCTGAACCCCGAAGGTTCCGGCGCGGCGACCGCGTTACGGACTTCGCGAAAACAGCGACAGGAAGCGTAGAGCGCGTTATGACAATGATTCCCGAACGACACCAGAGGGTCTCGTAGCCATGTCCGTCAGCGAGCGGGTCAGCCCGGTCCTTGCCCGAATAACGCCCGGTCTCAAGGGCACGGCCGAGATCGTCGTTGCGCCCGAGCACACAGCCCCGTTCGTCGGCTCAGGCCGCATCGCAGTGCTGGCGACGCCGGTCATGATCAACGTGATCGAGGCCGCCGCGCTGGCGGCCGTCGAGCACCTGTTGCCCGAAGGACATCAGAGCCTCGGCATCCACCTCGACGTGAGCCACGTCGCGGCAACGCCGATCGGCCTGCGCGTCACCGCAAGTGCGCAGGTTCTGCGCGTCGAAGGCCGCACCATCACTTTCCGGGTGGACGCGCGCGACGAGATCGAACAGATCGGCGGCGGCACGCACCAGCGCGTTGTGGTCAGCGTCGCGCGCTTCGACGAGCGCGTGCAGCGCAAGCTCCGCGACAACGGCCGCTAAAGTCGTTGCCGCGGATCGAAGGCGCCGCAGCGGCCTACGCGGCGCTGCGCGAGCGGCCGAAAAACCAGCCGAGCAGGAATAGAACAACGGCCGCGCCAACGGCGGCATAAGCGTGCGTCTTGTGAATGTGATCGGAGCCGTCCAAGTGTCCCGGAATGAACGCGGGCAGTTGGCCGGCCGGTATCGTGTAGTACATGGCGGCGGCGGCAAGGCAGACGATGGCGAGGAGGAAGGCAAGCATTCGCATCGGTTGGGTTCCCCGTGGTGAGAAAGGACGGCGCACGCACTGCGCGCCCCGCTTAGCACGGCGCGACGAGACTTGGCGAGATGACTTTGCGGGGTGACTTTACGAGATGACTTGGCGAACTGACTTGGCGAGGCGTTATCGCCGCGCCGTTGCGTTCAATCCTCGGGCGCTTGTCTTGACCGGCCACAATTGTGATGATCGCCGCATAGAATGATCCTTCGGGAGAACGTCCATGCTGGCAAATCTTGCGCGGCCGTTTGCGGCCGCTGCTGCACTGCTTGTCATCGGTTCGACGGGCTTCGCGCGCGCGCAATCGCTCGACGACCTCTATGCCAGGGCCAAAGGCGAAGGCTCGTTTGCGTTCTACGTCGGCGGTCCGACCGCACCCTGGGAGGCCAGAGCAAAAGCATTCGAAGAGAAATATCCGGGCATAAAAATTTCAATCGGCGGCGGTTTCTCCAACGTCCTCGATCAGAAAATCGATCGGCAGATGGCCGCCGGGAAACTGGAAGTCGACGCCGCGATCCTGCAGACGGCGGCCGACTACGTGCGTTGGAAGCGCGAGGGACGGCTGATGGTATTCAAGCCGCCTGGATTCGACAAAATGGACGCGGCGTTCAAGGATGCCGACGGCACCTTTTGGGCGACGATGATCAACGTCGTGCCCTACATGTACAATACCGAAAAGGTCGTGGCCGCCGACATACCGAACTCGGCGCTGGATTTCTTGAAGCCGCAATTTCACGGCAAGATCGTTACCGCCTATCCGGCTGATGACGATGTCACGCTATGGGTCTTTTATCACATCGTGCAGAAATATGGCTGGGGCTACATGGACAAATACATGGCGGCCAAGCCGACCTTCATCCAGGGCCATCTGGGCGAGCAGCGCAGCATCGGGTCGGGGCAAAATCTCGTCACCTTCGACTCCATTCTCGACATCACCAGCGCGTTGAAGCGTGAGGGTA
>DATJTL010000303.1:0-2811 GCA_035503415.1 Xanthobacteraceae bacterium | reverse complement strand
CGACGGATCGCTGGTGCCGCTGTCGACCATCGCCAGCATCAAAACCTCGACGGTGCCGGAATCGCTCAACCACTTCCAGCAGCTCAACAGCGCCACCATCCAGGGCGTCGCCATGCCCGGCGTCGCGCAGGGCGATGCGCTGGCGTTTCTGCAGGACCTGGCCAAACGCACGCTGCCGGCCGGCTATTCGATCGATTACGGCGGCTTGAGCCGGCAATACATCCAGGAATCGAGCGGTTTCGCCACCACCTTCGGCTTCGCTCTGATCATCATTTTCCTGGCGCTCGCCGCTTTGTTCGAAAGCTTCCGCGATCCGGTGATCATTCTGGTATCGGTGCCGATGTCGATCGCGGGCGCGCTGATCTTCGTCACTCTCGGCTTCGGCGGCATGTCGCTCAACATCTATACCGAAGTCGGATTGGTCACGCTGATGGGGCTGATCAGCAAGCACGGCATCCTGATCGTGCAATTCGCCAACCATCTGCAGCAGGAGGGGCGAACCAAGCGCGAGGCGATCGAAGAGGCCGCCGCCATCCGGCTGCGCCCGATCCTGATGACGACCGCCGCCATGGTGCTCGGTGTGGTGCCGCTGATCACCGCCAGCGGCGCGGGTGCGGTGTCACGCTTTCAGATGGGCGTCGTCATCGCTTCCGGCCTGTCGATCGGCACGCTGTTCACCCTGTTCGTGGTGCCCGCCGTGTATCTGGTATTCGCGGCAGATCATCACGCAGCGCGTTCGCTTGCCGCGGGCGCGGCCGAGCCGCACGCGCCGGTGGAAGCGTGATTCACCTGCCGGGCGGGGCAGGCGGCGGGACGAATTTGTCCGCCGGCACGACCTGCATGACGAAGCCGACCGGTTGCTGCGTCGGACCGAACGGGCCGGGCACCTTGTAGCTCACCGGCTTGAGCGTCTTCAGATAGAAGCCGATCGCCAGCGCGTCCTCTTTCTTCAGATGGTGGAACCATTCGGAAGGCATCGGCGGGGCGAGTTTGCGGCCGTCCGACGCTATGCCTTCGGTAATCGCCGCTGCGATCTCTTCGACGCTCCATTTGCCGAGCCCGGTGTCCTTGTCGGGCGTCAGATTAGAGCCGTAGAACACGCCGAGGCCTGGGACCGAGAAACCGACATCCGAGCCGCCGAGGTAGCGGCTCATGTCTGGATGGCCGAGAAACGACCCGGGCGTGTGACAGTCGGTGCAGGGAATAATGTCGGTCAGGTACTTGCCGCGATCGACGAGCGGGCCCGCGGCACGCGCGCTGCCGAGCGAAATCGCAAATGCGGCAGCCAAGAGCAACAGACGGCTGTAACGGGTCATGGTATTCCCCCTCCATCGCCGATCAGTCGACTCGTCGAGTGGATCACAAAAGTGCGGGATTTGACCGGTAATTCCCGAGATTTACACGGCCATTTCGGTGTGAGCAGGCGCCGCGCGGTATCAACAGACCATTGCGTTTGACACGCCGCGCGTTCGCGGTGCTATGGATGCAGCCAGTGTGTCGGTTCAGAAGTCACAAATCTCGAAAGAAAAGGCCTATGGAAGACTGGAGCGCACGGCAATACCTCAAATTCGAAGATGAACGCACGCGCCCGCCGCGCGATCTGCTGGCGCAGGTGCCGCTGGAGCGGCCGCGGCTCGTGGTCGATCTCGGCTGCGGACCTGGCAATTCGACCGAGCTTCTGGTCGAGCGCTACCCGCAAGCCGAGGTCATCGGGCTTGATTCGTCGCCCGACATGCTGCGCAAGGCACGCGAGCGGCTGCCGAAATTGCAGTTCATCGAGGCCGACATCGAGACCTGGTCGCCCGCGCCGCAAACCGATCTGTTGTTCTCCAACGCTGTCATGCAATGGCTGCCCGACCATGCCGTGGTGTTGCGCCGGCTCCTTGAATCGTTGTCGCCGGGCGGCGTACTGGCGGTGCAGATGCCGGACAACACGCGCGAGCCGGCGCTGGTGTTTCAGGGCGAGGTCGGCCGCAGTGGACCGTGGGCGGACCATCCCGAGATCAAGGCGGCACCACGCGACGACTTGGCGAGCGTAGAGGCCTATTACGATCTGCTGCGGCCGGTGTGCAGCCACATCGACATCTGGCACAGCGCCTACAATCACGTCATGGCCTCGCCGCAGGCAATCGTCGAATGGTTCAAGGGCTCTTCGCTGCAACCGTTTCTGTCGCCGCTTGATGCCGCCGCGCGCGAAGAATTTCTCGCCGCCTACGGCGCAAAGATCGCCGGCGCCTATAAGTCGCGTGTCGACGGCAAGGTGCTCTTGAAATTCCCGCGTCTGTTCATCGTGGCGGTGCGATGAGAGTGCATTCGTCATGGCCGGACTTGATCCGGCCATCCATGTCTTTCTTTAGTGAAATGCGTTTCTTTGGCGAAATGTCTTTCATGAACAAAAAGACGTGGATGCCCGGCACAAGGCCGGGCATGACGGCGCGAAGGAGATGCGGGATATATTTCCTTCTCTGCTTTCTCCTGCTCTCGTTCTTGGCATCGCCCGCCTTGGCCGATCCCGCGTTTCAGGCGTTCCTGCAATCGCTGTGGCCGCAAGCCCAAGCGCTCGGCATTTCGCGCGCGACGTTCGATCAAGCAACCCACGGGCTCGAGCCGGATTTGTCGCTGCCCGATCTCGTCCTGCCCGGCCGGCCGGAAAAGCCGCCGCCGGGCCAACCGGAATTCGTCGAAACGCCGGCGGACTATTTGAAGGAACGCGCGATCGAAGGGCTCGCCGCGCAGGGCCGCAAACTCTACGCGCAATATCGCCCGACGCTTGACGCCATCGAGCGGCAGTTCGGCGTCGACCCCACCATC
>DATJTL010000302.1:0-8451 GCA_035503415.1 Xanthobacteraceae bacterium | reverse complement strand
CCAAACAGAAAAGTGGTCTCCACCACCGCATCGGCTGAGGCAAAGCCGTGGTCGGGATCGCCGGCATTGAGCGTGCGCTCGAAAGTGAGATTGTCGCCGAGCGCCGGATGGATCACCGGCGTTGCCGGATCGAGCGCGGTCACGGCGTCGGTCACGGCCGGCAGTACCTCGTAATCGACGCCGACCAAGGCGCAGGCGTCCTCGGCCTGCGCGCGGCTCTTCGCCACCACGGCGCACACCGCCTCGCCCTGCCAGCACGCGCGCTCGACGGCGATGGCGTGCTGCGGCGCCGATTTGATGCCTTTGAGATGGGTGAGCACGCCGACCCAGGGCGTGATCACTTTGGCAAGCTCGGCGCCGGTGACCACCGCGACCACGCCCGGAGCTTTCTTTGCCTGCGCGGTGTCGATATTTTTGATGCCCGCATGCGCGTGCGGCGAGCGCACGAAGGCGACATGGGCCATGCGCGGCAGCACCACGTCAGTCACATACTGTCCGCGTCCCGCCGTCAGCCTCTCCAGATTGGGGCGCGGCACCGAGCGGCCGATATACGAATTCGGCCGGTCGAGTGCGGAGAGGCCGGAGGGCTGATCGTCGGCGAGATTCATGGCCCCGTCATTCCGGGGCCGAGAGCAGCGAGGAACCCGGAATCCATATTCGCTGACCTGTGGTTATGGATTCCGGGCCCGGGGGCAACGGCCCGCGTCCCGGAATGACGCCTACAGATACCGCGTGGGCCACATCAGCGTGCGCCACATATGCGACGACGGCGAATTGTCGAAGCCCAGTCCTTCTTCGGGCTGCTTGAAATTGCGGCCGACGATGTCGACGAAGTCGTCGAGCTCGACCTTGGCGTTGGGATCGAACGAATAGATGTCGTTCACGCAGATCAAGCGCGCGCTCATGTACCACTTGTGATTCTTGGCGTTCTCGTAGTCGCGCACGATGTACGGCTCCGGCTTATAATCGGCGCCGAAATTGTTGATGTACATCTGCGGATATTCATAGCCGACGGAAGAATCGGGGAAGAATCGCAGCGCCTGGTGCATGCGCACCGCCCAGCTCACTTCCTCGTCCACGTAGGGCTCGATCATCTGCGCGCCCCAATAGCCGTGGTCGCAGCGGATGAAGCTCGCCACCCCGATGTCGTGGAGCAGGCAGGCCAGCACGATCTTTTCGCTGTGGCCGTTCTTCAGCGCCAGTTTCGCGCTCTGCAGAAGATGATTGAGCGAGGCGAAGCGGTTCTTGAAGAAGTCGATCAGCGTCGGCTTCGCCGGCATCTTCGGCAGCCGCGGATCGGCCCCCATCAGAAAATATTTGTCCGGATTGTTCTTCTTGAACTCGAAGCCGTTGAGCATTTCGATCTTGCCGTCGGCCATGCCGAACAGAACGGACTTGGTGGCGACGCGCTCGGCGAGATCGTGCATCATCTTTTCTTCGAGCTCGTCGGCGCGTTCCGACAGCGTCGGCATGTTGACGTGTTCATTCATGGTAAGCCTGCCTTTCCAGCCCTCATGAGGGCAGTGGATTCAATTGCGTCAATTATAGCCTGATAACCGGTGCAGCGGCAGTAGTTGCCGGAGATGTGTTCGCGGATCGCATCCCGGGTCGGGACGCCGCCCCGGGCGAGCAGTTCCTGCGCGCCGATCAGCATGCCGGGGGTGCAAAACCCGCATTGCAGGGCGTTTCGCCGGCGGAAGGCGTCCTGCAGGTCGGCGATGGTTCCGGAATCGGAGATGCCCTCGATCGTCTGCACCTGCGCGCCGTCGCATTGGGCCGCGAGCACCAGGCAGCCGCGCACCACGGCGCCATCGAGCAGCAGCGTGCACGCCCCGCAGACCCCGTGCTCGCAGCCGACATGGCTGCCGGTCAGGCCGAGGTCGTCGCGCAGGAAATCGACCAGCGTTTTGCGCGCCTCGACGCGCTCTTCCACGTTCTCGCCGTTCACCTGCAGGCTGATCTGGCAGATGCGCTCGCCCATACGGCGAGCATAGCACACCTCTCGCCGCGTGCGGGGAGAGGTCGGATTGCGCAGTAATCCGGGTGAGGGGGCGTTACCGCGAATCCCAACCTAACGGTTAGGCCCCTCAGAGGGAGGAGCCCACAATCCCGCCCACGATATCGATGGCGCGCCGCAGCAAAATCATCGAGGCTTCGAGCGTACGGAACCCGGCATGCGCCGTCAGAGTGACGTTCCCAATGGAGGCGAGCGGATGGTCTGGCTTGAGCGGCTCGGCATGGAACACGTCGAGGCCGGCGTGGCGGATGCGGCCGCATCGCAGCCCCTCGATCAGCGCCGCCTCGTCGATCAAGGCGGCGCGGGCGGTGTTGATGAGGATCACGCCGGGCTTCATGCGCGCGACCTGCGCTTTCCCGATAAAGCCGCGCGTTTCGTCGCTGAGCGCCAGATGCAGGCTGATCACGTCGGCGCGCGCCAGCAGCTCGTCAAGTTCAACGAGTGGTTCGCCCTCACGAGGCGTGCGGTTCCACGCGATCACATCCATGCCGAGCCCACGGGTGATACGCAATACTTCGCGGCCAATACCGCCGAGGCCGATGATGCCCAGCGTCTTGCCGAAAAGCTGCACGCCTTCGCGCGTCGACCAGGTGCCGGAGCGGATCAGCCGGTCCATGGCCGCGACGTCGCGGCAGGCAGCGAACATCAGCGCAACCGTATGCTCGGCGACCGCAGTATCGCCGTAGCCTTTGATGCTGTGGACGGTCACGCCGCGCCCGGCGAGCTCGGCCACGTTCATGTAGCTCGAAGGCCCGGTGCCGAGAAAGACGATGTGTTTGAGCGCGCCGCATTGCCCGACCAGCTCGGTCGGCATGTAGGAATGGTCGTCGATGCAGATATCGTAGCCGTCAAGCAATCGCGGCAGATCGGAGCGCTCGAATGGCTGGCGGTTGACCTCGATCGGCGGGTCGCCGGCGCGCAAGACCCGCTGCCATACCGGCGCCAGCTGGTCGTTGCAGTCGATAAACAGGGTTTTCATTCCCTCTCCCCGCTTGCGGGGAGAGGGAGTCGATGCCGTTGACGATTCATGCGCTGACTTCTAACACATCGGCCGGATTTGAGCGGGATTTGCCAGGGGAGACGACATGCGCCTTGCGAGCTACAATCTGCGCGGCCGGCCGAGCTTCGGCGCCGTGGTCGGCGAAGGCATCGTCGACTTGCGGGGGCGGCTGAGCCGTTTCTCGACGCTGCTCGAAGTATTCCGCGCCCAGGCGTTGGGCGAGGCCAAGGCCGCCGCCGACGGGGTGCGGCCGGACGTGCCGATCGCCGAGGTCGAACTCCTTCCGCCGCTGCTGGCGCCGGAAAAGATCCTCTGCATCGGCATCAACTACGCCAACCGCGGGGCGGATTATAACGTCACCAACAATCCCAAGTACCCGAGCATGTTCTACCGCGCACCGAATTCGATGGTGGGGTCGGGGCAAAATCTCGTTCGTCCGAAAATCTCCGAACAGCTCGATTACGAGGGCGAAGTCGCCATCGTCATCGGCCGCGAATGCAAGCACGTGCCCAAGGAAAGCGCGCTCGGCACCATCGCCGGAATAACGCTCGCCAATGAGGGCACGATTCGCGACTGGACGCGCCACGGTCAGTTCAACGTCACCCAGGGCAAGAATTTCGACGCCACCGGCGGCATCGGGCCGTGGATCGAGACCGAGTTCGACCTGAGCAAGCCGCTGCACCTGATCACGCGCAAGAACGGCGAACTGATCCAGGACGACACCACGGCGAACATGATCTTCTCGTTCGCCGACATCATCTCCTACACGACAACTTTCATGACGCTCAAAGCCGGCGACGTCATCTGCACCGGCACGCCGATCAAAAAGGTGAAGGCCGACCCGCCGGTCTGGCTCAAGCCCGGCGATACCATCGAGGTCGAGTGCCCGCTGATCGGCGTGCTGCGCAATACCGTGGTGGACGAGGTCTAGCGACTGTCATGCCCGGCGAATTCTCCAACAAGGTCGTGGTCGTTACCGGGGGCAGCCGCGGCATCGGGCTCGGCATCGCCCAGGCTTTTGCGCGCGAGGGCGGCCAGACAGTGCTGGTGTCTTCGTCGGCGGAAAACCTCGCCGGCGCGGTCAAGGCCGTCAACGCGATGGGAGGGCCTGCGGCGCTCTCGATCGAAGCGGACCTGCGCAACGTTGGACCTTGTGAAAGCGTCTTCGCCAAGGTGAAGGAGCGTTTTGCTCGCTGCGACGTGCTGGTCAATTGCGCCGGCGCCACCAAGGCCGGTTCGTTCCTCGATCTGCCGGACGCTGCGTGGACCGACGGCTTCGCGCTGAAATTCCTCGGCTGCGTGCGCTTGTGCCGGCTGTTCTGGCCGCTGCTCAAGGCCGTGGAAGGCTATGTCATCAATATCGACGGCGGCGCGGCGCGCTCGCCGTCGGCCGAGTTTTTGATCGGCGGCTCCGTCAATGCGGCGATGGGTAACTTCTCCAAGGGGCTGTCGCAGCTCGGCAAGCGCGACGGCGTAAACGTCAACGTCATCCATCCCGGCACCACCGAGACCGAACGCAATCTGCAACTCCTCGCGCAGCGCGCGGCAGCGAGTGGCAGAACGGTGGCCGAGCTGCAGGCCGAGACGTTGGCGAAAAGCGGCATCCGCCGCGCCGGCAAGCCGGAGGACATCGCCGAACTGACGCTGTTTCTCTGCTCGGAGCGCGCGCGCCATATCCAAGGCACGGCGATCGCCGTCGATGGCGGCGCCACGGTCGGTTATTATTAAGCGAAGAACCGCCAAACCTCACGGCGCAACCGCATGGCATCCGATCGAATTCGCGCCGCCTGTATCGTCGGCTGGCCGGTAGAGCATTCGCGCTCGCCGCTCATTCATAATTACTGGCTCAAGCACTACGCCATTGCCGGGCAATACCGGCGCGAGGCGGTGCCGCCCGACCGTTTTGCCGATTTTCTAAAAGGTCTTTCGACGCACGGTTACGTGGGGGCCAACGTGACCGTTCCGCACAAGGAGGTAGCGCTGGCGCTGTCGCAGCCGGACGATCGCGCGTGCGCGGTCGGCGCCGCCAATACGTTTTGGTTCGACGGCGGCAATTTGCGATCGACCAACACCGACGTCGAGGGATTTTTGGACAGTCTCGACGCCAGCGCGCCCGGCTGGGACCGCGGCCTGCAAAAGGCGGTCGTGCTCGGCGCCGGCGGCGCCGCGCGCGCGGTGGTCTATGGTCTGGTGTTGCGCGGGATTGCGAACATCACGGTCGCCAACCGCTCCGAAGGCCGCGCCGATTTTTTGAGCCAGCGCTTCGGGGAAGGGGTACGTGCGGCGGACTGGAACAAACGCGATGCGCTCCTTGCCGACGCCGGACTCCTGGTCAACGCGACGA
Source organism: Xanthobacteraceae bacterium (assembly GCA_035503415.1). Taxonomy (GTDB): domain Bacteria; phylum Pseudomonadota; class Alphaproteobacteria; order Rhizobiales; family Xanthobacteraceae; genus BOG-931. Next base: position 3,090 of record DATJTL010000302.1, on the reverse strand, counting down.
CGCTCGGCATGGAGCATCAGCCGGAGCTTGCGCTCGATATTGGGCGTCTGCCCGCTCACGCAATCGTCGCCGACCTCGTTTACGCGCCGTTGCGGACGCCGCTTCTTGCGGCGGCGAAGACTCGCGGATTGCGCACCGCCGATGGGCTTGGCATGCTGCTGTATCAAGCCGTCCGCGGCTTTGCCTTGTGGTTCGGCAGGACGCCGGAAGTGACTGCTGAATTGCGGGCCCTGGTCGAAGCCGATCTGGCCGGCCGGAAGGAATAAGTCAGGTTCCGAAGGGTTCTAGAGCTTGTCCGCGGCGGCATCGGCCGCTGGCTCTGGTAAGACCTCAGACGGGAGCACGATAATGACAAAAATGACTCGTAGGCTGATTGGCGCGAGTGTCTTCGCTTTGCTCGCGACGTCTTTCGCCGCAGCTCAGGCGCCGCAGGTGGTGCGCGTGCGCGGCACGATCGAGAACGTGAGCGGCTCAGTGATCGATGTGAAGGATCGCAGTGGCGCGGTGATGAAGGTGAAGCTCGCCGACAACGCACCAGTCAGCGAAGTCGTGAAGGCGTCGCTCGCCGACGTCACGGAAGGTTCGTTTATCGCAGTGACCGCTATGCCGCAGCCGGATGGCAGCCAGAAGGCAATTGAGATTTCGATATTTCCGGCAGGAGCGCATCCTCCAGACGGGTTCAGGCCGTGGGATTTTGCGCCAAACAGTACGATGACGAATGCCACGGTGGGCAACGAAGTCGCCGACAAGGAGGGTAAAACGCTGACCGTGAAATACAAGGACGGCGAGAAGAAGGTTATTGTTCCCGCCGACGCGTTGATCGTGACCAGCAAGAAGGCGTCTCTTGCCGATGTGAAAGCCGGACAAAAGATTATGATTTTTGCAGCAAAGAAGCTTCCCGACGGGACATTTGAAGCGCCGAACATGTCCTTCGGCGATTATGGGGTCTGGCGCTGAGGCTCCGCTGCGGGTTTGATGGCGTACCGTCTCGCGCCATCGTGGATCAGGGGGCTGGAAAGCGCGGAAGTGGGGCGATTAACTCTCATCACGTTTCATCGACAGCTGGGGTGTAAAATGAAGAGAAAACATGCAGCGATCGGCATCGCTTTTGTGGCGGCCTTGGCCGTCGCGCCGGCGCTGGCGCAAATGCAGCCGCAAGGGCCAAAGCCCGAGCGCGTCAGCGGGGTCATCGAAAAGGTCGACGGCCATACGGTGACGGCGAAGTCGGCCAAGGGCGACGAAGTCAAACTCAATCTCGCCGACAAGGTCAGCGTGACAGTGGTGGTCAAGGCGTCGCTTTCGGACATCAAGCCGGGCGACTTCATCGGCAGCGGAGCGATGCCGCAGCCCGACGGCACCCAGAAGGCCATCGAGGTGCACATCTTCCCCGAGTCGATGCGCGGCACCGGCGAAGGTTTCCATCCCTGGAATCGCCCAGGATCGACCATGACCAACGGCACAGTCGGCGCCACGGTCTCGGGCGTGACCGGGCAGACCATCAGCGTCGCTTACAAGGGCGGCCAGCAGAAAATCGTCGTACCGCCCGGCGTCCCGGTCGTGCGCTTTGAGCCCGGCGACATGAGCGCACTCAAGCCGGGCGCCGCGTTTGCGGTGTTCGCGGCAGTCAAGCAGCCGGACGGCAGCTTCAACGTCGCGCGCATCAACGTCGGCAGCGGCGGCGCTGCACCGCCGTGAGCGCACCGCTCCGCCATCGCTGAAATGTGGAGGCCGCCGACGAGGCGGCCTTTCTTTGTGTGGAACGGCGCGCATGATCCGACCGTGGTGTGCGCCGGCGTCTGCTTTCATGGTCGCGATGGGCGGCAAGGCAGACCTGATCGAGAATTAGCCGAAATGGCGTTGATGACCCAATCGCGACGCTGATCCGTATTACCCCTTGGATTACCTCGTTTGTACGATATCGCTCGATAATCCCTGCCAATAAAATCTTGGGATACGCGAGTTGCGTGATCACGCCGTTGTTCACAGGGCTGGAGGGAAGTTTGTGATTTTCGCACTCATGAATGCACACGGAGGGCCACAATGTTCTTCTCTCAAGAAGGCTTCACCTATCGAAATTTCCTGTTAGATGCACTTGCAATATTCATTTTCATTGTTTGGTTCTGGCTGCTCATTACGGTGGCTGCCGATCTGTTCCGGCGCCACGACATATCAGGCTGGATCAAAGCGATTTGGGTGATCGCCTGGATCGTGTTCCCGTATATTGCCGTGCTTGCCTATTTGATCTTTCAGGGAAGAGGGATGGCCGAGCGCAATGTGCAGCAGGCCCAGCAGGCGCGCGATGAGTTGCGGCGCGTTGTCGGCTTCAGCGCGGCAGATGAGATCGACAAACTCAATCGGCTAAAAAGTGCCGGGTCGATCACAGACGCCGAATTTACTCGGCTCCGCGCCCGGCTCGTTCAGTAACGCGGCCATGGCGAATGTGCGCCTACGCGAACAGCGCGCCTGCGCGGGTCAATGACAGGCCGTGAGAAGGAGCATTGTCACAGCGTGACGATGGTTTGCCGGTTGATTTCGCCGACACCGTTCACGCCGGCCAACGCCATGGTGATGTCGAGCTCGTTGCGCATGACCTCGATTGCCCGCGCGACGCCTTCCTGACCGCCGGCGCCGAGGCCGTAGATGTAGGCGCGGCCGCACAGGCAGGCATGCGCACCGAGCGCGAGAGCGCGGAAAATGTCTTGGCCGGAGCGTATGCCGCCGTCGAACAGGATCTCGATGTCGGAGCCGAGCGCATCGGCGATCTGCGGCAGGACGGAAATCGAGGACGGTGCGCCGTCAAGTTGGCGGCCGCCATGGTTGGATACGACCAGTGCCGCCGCGCCGGCCTTGGCGGCGGTGCGGGCATCTTCAAGATCGAGAATGCCTTTGAGGATCAGCTTACCCGGCCACAGGCTCTTGATCCATTCGACATCTTTCCAGCTCAGCGTTGGATCGAACTGCTCGGCGATCCATTTCGACAGCACGGTGACGTTCGCCATGCCGGGATAATGGCCGGCGATATTGCCGAAGGTCTTTCGTTTGCCGCGCGCGATGCTCAGCATCCAGGCCGGCTTGGTGACGATATCGAGT
>DATJTL010000301.1:0-25772 GCA_035503415.1 Xanthobacteraceae bacterium | reverse complement strand
TCGATGTCGGCTTTGTCGATCTCGTCGATCAGCAGCACCGGCCGCTCGTCGGCGGCGAACGCCTCCCACAACTTGCCGCGCTTGATGTAGTTGCGGATGTCACGCACGCGGGCGTCGCCCAACTGGCTGTCGCGCAGCCGCGTCACCGCGTCGTACTCGTAGAGGCCCTGCTGCGCCTTGGTGGTCGACTTGATGTGCCACTCGATGAGCGGCGCGGACAGCGCCTTGGCGATCTCGACCGCGAGCACGGTCTTGCCGGTGCCGGGCTCGCCCTTGACCAAGAGCGGACGTTCCAGCGCGATCGCGGCATTGACCGCAACTTTCAGATCGTCGGTCGCCACATAGGCGCTGGTGCCTTCGAAACGCATGCGATTTGGTCCATTGCTGTTTGCCGCGAAATTAGAGCACGCCGCGCTTGCCGCTCACAAGGCGGAGCGCGCGATCAGGTGCGCCGAACCGGCGGCGAGGGCTGCTGCTGCCCGGCAATTTCTGCCGACTGGCCGGCAGATTCAGGCCCGGAGTGAAAGCCGCCACCCCCATAAAACGCTGAAAAACCTGCATAAACGTAATGGCACAGGCCTTGCTCGACGCTTGCGCGGGATAACGGTGCGCGTTGCCATCCGCGGCTTGTTAGGTTGAGACCGAGTTCTGGAGATCAGTCATGGGTATCTTCGATGCGTTGACCAGCGCAGTGGCCGGTTTGCAGGCACAGTCGTATGCGCTGCAGAACATTTCCGGCAACATCGCCAATTCGCAGACCACCGGTTACAAGGAGACCGACACCAGCTTCGAGGATCTGGTCTCCGCGGCCTCGGTCGGCGAGCAGACCTCCGGCGGCGTCGTCGCCAATTCGGTCGCCACCAATGGCGTCCAGGGTTCGATCCAGAGCACGTCGGTGTCCACCGACATGGCGATCAACGGCAACGGCTGGTTCGTGGTCGAGCAGCCGACCGGACAAACCGATAATCAGCCGCAATTCAACGGCGTCAATTATTACACGCGCGCCGGCAACTTCCAGCTCAATGACAACGGCTATCTGGTCAACGGCTCCGGCTATTACCTGATGGGCATTCCGATCGATCCGACCACCGGCAATCCGGTGGGCAGCGTTCCGCAGGTGCTTCAGTTCGACAACAATTTCGTCCCGGCGCAGGCGACCACCACAATCGAATATCAGGCAAACCTGCCGAGCGATCCGAAGTCGGGCGTGTTGAGCCCGAATGGCTTCGAGGCCAATCCGCTTGCCGGCGCGCCGATCGCGGCGCAGATCACCGGCACCGGCGCCTCGCTCGAGCCGGACGCGGCGGCGAGCGGAACCGGTACGGTGAGCGGGCTGACCACCGGGACATCGATCACCGACGGCGATACCTTCGTCGTCAACGATGGAACTAATACGACGACGTTTACCGCCAGCGCCGGCAGCGACACCCTGCAGGACCTGGTTACCGCGATCAACGGCGGCTCCGCCAACATCAGCGCTTCGCTGAGTCCCAGCGGCAACCTCGTGCTCACGACCACGGGCGCCAATGCCGACACCGATTCGATCACGGTCAGCGGCACTGCCGCCGCGACTCTCGGATTCGGCGCCGGACAAAACTCGTTCCAGCCGACCAATCTCTTGACCCAGAGCGCGGTGGCAGCGGGCCAGACGCTGACGGTCACGGTCGGCACCGGCGCGCCGCAGACGATCACCTTCGGCACCGGCGTCGGCGAAGTGGCAACGCTGGCGCAATTGCAAACCAAGATTCAGGGCCTCTCCGGCGTCAACGGCAGCGTGAACACCTCGAACGGCGACATCACCCTTGCGGCGGTCAGCCCCACCGACGGCATCACGCTCGGCGGCACCGCCTCGGCGACCAAATTCGGCATCGAAAATTTGAGCGCGCTGCCGGCCAATGGCACGGTGATCGGCAACGACGTCTCCACCTTCGCCGCCCAATCGACCGACGGCGGTTCGATCACCGCCTATGATCCCGAAGGCAATCCGGTCAACGTCCAGTTCCGCTGGGCGCAGGTGAGCTCTTCGACGAGCGGCAGCACCTGGCAATTGTTCTATCAGACCAATTCCAGCGCGACCGGGACGCAGGCGGCATGGCAGAACGTGGGGACGACTTTCACATTCAACGCCAACGGCGAATTGTCGCCGCCGATTTCCGGTCTCACGCTGCAGAACCTCACGGTCAACGGCGATTCACTCGGCAACGTTCAGCTCACGCTCGGCACCAACGGGCTCACTCAGTTCGCCGACACCAACGGCACCGTGCAGGTCAACCAGCTGCAGCAGAACGGTTACGCCGCGGGCCAGCTGGAATCGATCGCGGTCGACACGCAGGGCCGTATCACCGGCTCGTTCTCCAACGGGCAAACCATTCCGCTCGCGGAAATTCCGCTGGTCACCTTCAACGGCCAGGATTCGCTGGAGGCGCTTAACGGCGCCGCCTACGCAGCAACGCCGGAATCCGGCCCGCCCATCTACGGGGCGACCGGCACCATCGTCGGCAGCTCGCTCGAGGCCTCCAACGTCGATATCGCCACCCAGTTCAGCCAGTTGATCGTGGCGCAGCAGGCCTATTCGGCCAATGCTCGCGTCATGTCGACGGCCGACCAGATGATTCAAAGCCTGCTGCAAGTGATTCAGTGAGATTGGCCGGGACTGACGACCGCTTTTTCGGGGCGCGGCCGCTAAGGCTGGCGGACAGGTAGAGCAATGGGCCTTTCCCAAGCGTTATCGTCCGCTCTGGCCGGCGTGAACACCACGCAGCAAAGCCTGTCGGTGATCGCCGGCAACGTCGCCAATGCCAATACGCCGGGCTATGTCGACGAGAGCACCAATCAGGTCGAGGTGGCGACCGCCGGCACCGCGGGCGCCAGCGTCGATACGACCGGCATCAACCGCGATCTGAACACGCTCCTGCAGAATCAGTTGTGGACGGAAACCTCCGGCGCCTCCTACGCCGACACCGCCGCCAACATGTATCAGCAGCTGCAGCAGATCTACGGCGTGCCCGGCTCGTCGACCTCGTTCGATGCGATCTTCGACAATTTCACCAGCGCCGTGCAGGGGCTTTCGACCAATCCCGGCTCGCCGTCGCAGCAGAGCGCGGTGATCGGCGCCGCGCAGGCGCTCACGCAAAATCTCAATTCGATGACTGGAACGATCCAGCAGCTGCGCACCCAGGCCGAGCAGGGCATTTCCAACGACGTGCAGAGCGCGAACACGCTCTTGTCGCAGATCGCCCAGATCAACCAGCAGCTGGAAGGTTCGAACGCCGCGGATTCGAGCACGGCAACGCTCGAGGACCAGCGCGACCAGGACATCACGCAGCTCACCCAGTTGATGAACGTCAACGTGGTGCAGAATTCCAACAACCAGGTTTCGCTGTTCACCGGGACCGGCCAGCAGCTGGTCGCCGGCCCGCAGGCCTCGCAGCTCACCTTCGACAATGCCGGAACGCTGGCGGCGACCTCGCTGTGGAGCGCCAACCCGAGCCAGGACGGCGTCGGCACCATCACGCTGGTATCGCCAGGCGGCACTACCACCGATCTAATCGCCAGCAACGCGATCCAGTCCGGCGAAATCGCTGCCTATGTGCAAATGCGCGACAACGTGCTGCCGCAGGCACAGGCCCAGCTCGACGATCTTGCCAACCAGATGTCGCAGTCGCTGTCGAACCAGACCGTGAGCGGCACTGCGGTCGGTTCGCCCGGCCAATCCGGCTACAGCGTCAATACCGGCGCGTTGCTGCCCGGCAATACCATCCAGCTCAGCTATACCGATTCCGGTAATGTGCAGCACACGGTCACCATCGAGTCGCTCGGCTCCGGCGGCTCGCTGCCGCTGCAGACCTCGCCGCCCGGCTCCAACAACCAACTGATCGGCATCAATTTCTCCGGCGGCATGAGTTCGGTAGTGGCGCAGCTCAATGCGGCGTTCGGTACCAGCCTGACTTTCTCCAACCCATCGGGCAGCGCGCTGCAGGTCGTCAATGCCAATGGCACGGGAAACACCGTCAATTCGCTGTCCGCTACCGCGACGGTGACTTCGCTCACGAGCGGCAACCCGCAATTGTCGCTGTTCACCAACGGCGGCGCGCCGATTACCGGCGCCATCACCGCGAGCGGCTCGCAGACCACCGGTTTGGCCGGCACCATCGCAGTGAATCCCGCGCTGGTCACCGCGCCGTCGGGCCTGGTCGCCTATTCATCGACAACGGCGGCCGGCGATCCGACACGGCCGAATTTCATTCTCAACCAGCTGAACAATGCTTCGCTGACCTTCTCGCCGGCGACCGGCATAGGCAGCGCGCAGGCGCCCTATAGCGGCACGCTGACCGACTATATGAGCCAGGTCGCGAGCCAGCAGAGCCAGGCGGCGAACGCCGCGACTAACCTGCAGCAGGGGCAGGACACGGTGCTCAGCGCCCTGCAGCAGCGCTTCAACAATCAGTCGGGCGTCAATATCGACACCGAAATGTCGAACCTGATCGCGCTGCAGAACGCCTACGGCGCCAACGCGCGGGTGATGTCGACGATCGAGCAGATGATGTCGACGCTAATGCAAGCGGTGTCCGCATGAGCATTACCGGACCGGGCTCGCTGACCGCGGCCAACCTGTTGGCGCAGACCAACATGTTCAATCAGCTCAACACGCTGAGCCAGCAGCTTGGCACCGGGGAGGCGGCGCAGACCTATTCGGGGCTGGGCTCGCAGGCGGGCCTCGCGCTCGAGCTCAACACGCAGCTCTCGGCGATCGGCGGCTACGCCACGACCGCAACCGACGTCGGCACCACGCTCGGCGTCGCCCAATCGGTCCTCAGTCAGATCGCCGATACCAGCAATCAGGTCGATCAGTCGGTGCAGCAGCAGGGGGCATTCTCGCTCGATAACACCGGACAGACCTCGGTCCAGGAATCGGCGGCGAACTATTTCGACCAGATCGTTGCGCTGCTCAACACCGAGGCGGGCGGCAATTATCTGTTTTCCGGCAGCGCCGTTAATCAGCCCGCCGTTGCCGACAGCAGCGAGATTCTCAACGGCAACGGCGCGCAGGCCGGATTGACGCAGATCATCGCCCAACGCCAGCAGGCCGATCTCGGCTCGAGCGGGCTCGGCCGGCTCGGTATCAGCACGTCGGGTTCGACGGTCACCGTCAGTCAGGACGGTTCGCCGTTCGGCTTTCAACTCACCGGCGTGGATTCGAGCCTCACCGGCGCCACCGCCAGCGGCCCGTCCGGCACGCCGCCGTCGATTTCGGTCGATCTCTCCTCGAATCCCAATCCCGGCGATTCGATCCAGTTCGAACTCACGCTGCCCGACGGCTCGACCCAGACCATATCGCTGCAGGCGACGTCGAATTCGCCGCCCGCCGCCAACCAGTTCACCATAGGGACGAGTGTTGGCACGACCGCGACCAATCTGCAGACCGCGTTGACCAGCGCGGTGAGCAACCTGGCGCAGACCGCGTTGCCGGCCGCATCCGCCATGGAGGCGGCCGAAAATTTCTTTAGCGGCAATCCACCGCAGCGGGTCGCGGGCCCGCCCTACGATACCGCGACGTCGCTCGTTAACGCCACGCCGGCCGACACCGTGACCTGGTACACCGGCGAGAACGGCTCGACGCCGGCACGGCAGACGGCGACCGCGCAGGTCGGCCCGTCGATGAGTGTCGACTACGGCATGCGCGCCAACGAGCAGGCCTTCACGTCGCTCCTCGCCAATATCGGTGTGCTGGCGGCGACCACGTACTCGGCCAGCGATCCGAACGCGCAGTCGAGCTACCAGGCGCTGTGCCAGAGCATCTCCGCCAATCTCACGGATCAGTCCGGCACCCAGACAGTGACCGACATCGAGGCCGACATGACCAACGCGCAGACCACGGTGCAGAACGCCACCACGCTCAACACGCAGACGCAGAGCACGCTGCAGGACATGCTGCAGGGGATCGACGGCGTCAATCAGAACGCCATCGGCGAGCAGATCTTGACGCTGCAGAACAGCCTGTCGGCGTCGATGTCGGTGACGGCGCGGCTCGCGCAATTGAGCCTGGTCAATTATCTGGCGCCGTCGAGCGGCTAGATCAGACGCGGACGCCGGAAGTCACACGGCGAAAGGTCCCAATTCGCGCAACAGGGGTTCGAGGAAGGCCGCATATTTGTGCCGGCGGCCCACCGAGCTTCCATAGATCGGCTTTCGCACCTGGGCTGCGCTCGCCGTGTGAACCAGCCGTTCGGTGCGGTGAAAGTCGAGGCAGCTTTCATCCCAGGGCAGACCGCAATGGGAGACGATCCGGCGCGCAGTGCCTTCCACGTCGGCGATCAATTCCTCATACCGCACCTCCAAGATACGCCCGGGCGGCAGCACCGCATCCCAGTGCGCCATCAAGGTGCGGTAATGGCGATAATAGCGGCCGAGTTCGGCGAGATCGTAAGTGTGCGGATGGCCCTTGGTAAAATCCGTCGCGAAACAGGACACGCAGGTATCGATGGGATTGCGGACTGCGTGAATGATCGTTGCATCGGGTAGCGCGAGGTGGATCAGACCGGCAAACAAGAAATTCTCCGGCATCTTGTCGGTTATCCGCGCTGCCGCTGACGCCCGCTCGCTGATTTGAGCGACATACCCCGCGCCGAGCGCGCGGAATTGCTCCGCCGACATCTGCAGCATCATGTCGGGAAACGGCGGACTGCCGGGCAGCGCGCCGCGCAGCGAGCCCGCGGCTTTATCCAATACGTCGAGTTCGCCGGCGCCAAAAACCTGCGGATGGCTTGCCAGGATCTGCTCGATCAGCGTCGTGCCCGAACGCGTCATGCCGACGATGAAGATGGGGAGCCTCGAAGGCTCGCCGAAGTCTTGCCGCGCTCGGATAAATTCGCCGCCGATCAGCTCGCGCAGGCGATCCATTTCGCCAAGCGTTGCGGTTTCGTCGTAGTTCATCTCTCGGCGCTTGAGCGCGTTGCCGTTACGCAGATGCCGGAACGCCTCCTGCGGCCGACCGGTTTGTTCGTAGGCCTTGGCCAGCGCGAAATTCAGATGGATCTGGTCCGCTGACGAGAGCCCTGCCTGGTCATTCGCCGAAGCCTCCTGCGCCAACGCCTCCAGTGCGGTCAAATAGGGATCGCCGGCGCTAAACGTCTTCACGGCGGCGAGGTTGTCGTAAAACGACGGGTCTCTTGGCGCCAGGCCGATCGCCTGTTCGAAAGCGGCGGCGGCTTCGGGGAGCCGTCCTCTGGCTTTGTGCAGAAGTCCAATGTTGTTGTAGGCACCCGCGAAGCCCGGGTCGACGGCGAGCGCTTGCCGGTACTTGGCATCCGCTTCATCGAAGCGGTCCAGCTCCGCCAGCGCCAGGCCCCAGTTGCACAGTGCCTGCGGGTTGTCGGGTTTGAGCGCTACGGCGCACTCGAACGCAAGAATGGCCGCGTCGGGCTTGCCGAGCGCGGCGAGCGCGTGGCCGAAGTTGTTATAGATCTCCGGGAGGTCCGGCTTAAGCGAGAGAATTTGCCGGTAGAGGGCAATTGCCTCGGCAAATCGCCCGTCTCGATGGTGTGCAAACGCCTTGTTGCAAAGGTCCGGGATCGTGTCGGCGGTCCCGGTTATCGCAGTGTGATGGCGTTCTCCGTTCGGTTGGGCCAGCGACGGAGCGGCCACAGCCTCACGCTCTGCCGCGCAGCCCGGCGGCGAGACCACGATTGATCTTGATGATCGACTTCAAATGATTGGGTTTCGGCTTGGTCATCAGGGCAAAAGTCTCGCCCATGACGAAGGCGCCGAGCTTGACCAGGTTGTCGCGGATCTGAGCCGGCAGCTTGTTGTCCGGGCTCACGAGCGCGTCGAGGAACACCGTCCACAGCCGCCGGTTATACATGAGCGCGGCATTTAATCCGGTCGGCTTGTCGCGCCAGGAATCGTGCACTGCCTGCAATTGTGCGGCGGCTTTGAGCAGGAGGGTCGCTTCCAGTTCTCGCGGGCTGGCAGTCTCCGTGGCAACCTTGGTGTATGCTTTACTTGCGTCGTTCATTTCCAACTGTTCCTCTTCGAACGCGATCAGCTTCTGGGCTTCTTTTAATGCTTTATACAGCTCGCCTCTTAAGATTCGATTATTGATACGGTCAACAAAAGGCCGCGCGCTGGGCAGGGCGAGCACCGCCTCGCGCGCGTGCTGCAGATAGAGCGCGTAGTGCGCGCGCGGCTCCTTCGACGTATAGATCAGCTGCAGTGCGAGATAGAGTCGGCCGGCCGGACTATTGGCGCGGCGCGGCGTCATGATGTCCTTCTCGCGCAGGATCGGGACGCGGCCTTCGATCTGCAGCCGGGTGCGTCCACCGACATTGGTGACGATGCAGTCGCCCAGGATCACGCGTTCGTTCGGCTTGAGTTCGATCTTCAGCGGCATCGGCATCCTCCGGCCGCGATCGTTGTCGATCGCGGTTAAGTTGGCGCTAAGCGGGAGCGGATGCGAGTAGCGAATGGCGAATGGAGGGGAAGAATAGAAGACGGCGAATAGGGCAGGGCGAAATGCGAACGGCGGGAAATAAGCGGCCGTTGGCTTTGCGCAAAATAAAAGCGGCGGGGTTTTGCCCCGCCGCCTTCGTTCGTAGGCCTGTACCAGAAGTAATTAGCCGAACAGCTTGAGCACCGACTGGTTCGCCTGGTTGGCGATCGACAGTGCCGAGATTTCCAGCTGCTGCTGGGTCTGCTCGGTGAGCAGGTCGGCGCTCTCTTGGTTCTGGTCAGCCGCCACCAGGTTGCTGGCGCCGGTCTGCAGCGTATTGATCATGTTGGTCTCGAACGTCTGGCGGGTGTTGATGACGCCCGAGTTCGTGCCGAACGTGTCGGTCTGGGTCTGCACCTGGGTGATCGCACTGTTGAGCGTGGCGATCACATTGTTGATCTGGTTGTTTTCTTGGAATTGATTGTTGTTGAGAGCGCTCAATCCAAGTCCCGCCGCGTTGAAGTTCACGCCGCTGATGGTCAGCGAGCTTGACCCGGACGCGTTGAAGTCGATCGTCAGGTTGTCGCCGCCGAGCAGATTGACGCCATTGTAGGAAGCGTCGCCGGCGAGCTGGTCGATCTGCGTCAAGAGCTCGTTGTAGTTCTGCTGCAGCGTGGCGCGGGTGCTGCTCGGTGTCCCCACAGTGGCCTGCGGAGTTGTCGACGTGGCAAGGCCGATAGTGCCATTCGCCGAACCGCCGACCGTCACCGCGTCGCTGCTGGTCGGGGTCAGTGTCACCTGGCCGCCGGTAACGGTGGCGGTGATGTCGCTGAATCCACCCAACTGCGTGTTCAGGGCGGCGAGGGTCGAAACCTGGCCCGCGCCGGTGCCGAAAGTGATCGTATGGGCGGTGTCGGAGCCAACCTGGACCGTCAGGGTCTCGTTGCCTGACACGAGCGAAGACAGGGACGAATTATAGTTGTTGAGATACTGCGTCGTGTTGAAGCCCAACGCGCTGCCGACAGTGCCGCCGACGGTGATCCCGTTGTTGGCGGCGCTGGTCAGGGTCAGCGCAGTGCCGCCTGTATTTGCCGTGATCTCGCCAGAGGTGTTGCCGGCGCCATTGATCGCAGCCTGCAGGCTGGCAAGGCTGTTGAACGTGCCGTCTGCGGCGGTCGTGGTGGCGCTGCCGCCCACGTAGTAGAAGGTCGAGTTTTGACCGCCTTGGTCGGTGAGCGTCAGAGTGCTGCCCGCGGCCCCGCTCGTCGGAGCACTGAAGGCGGCGCCCGTCGCGCCGGTGCCGGTGATGGCGTCGACATTGCTTGTGACGCTGTTGCTGGTCACCGTGAAGGTGCCGCTGCTGTCGCTCACCGTGGCCGCGCTGCCAAGCTGCGCTGTCAGGTAGGTCGCGAGCTGTGTCGTGTCTGCAAAGGTCGCGCCGCTGTCGGCCGTCCCGAACGTCGCGGTGACCGCGCTGCCGGAGCCGACCTGGAAAACCAGCGTCTGACCGGCGGTCAGGCCGGTGAGATCGGCGTCGCTGGCCGAGGTGCTCGACAGCGTGGCCGCCGTCAGACCGGAGGTCGAGAAGGTACTGCCGGTGGCCTGGGTCGAGTCGGCGCCGATGCTGCCGCTGCCGGTGATGGTGCCGTAGCTGACGGTGCCGGAAGACGCCTGCTGCGCCTGTTGCGCGGTCGACAGCGCCTGCTCGAGCAGGCTGGTCAGGCCGGTGAGGCCGTTGTTGGCCGCGTCGATGGTTTGCTGACCCTGTCCGATCTGGTCGAGCAGCGAGCTCAGCGAGTTGGCGGTATTGGTGAGGTTCTGCGAGGTGAAGTAGGCGCTCGGGTTCTGCGCGGCGGAGTTGACCTTGTCGCCGGTGGCGAGCGCTTGCTGGGTGGAGGTCAATTCGGCAGAGGTTTCCTGCAGCGACAGCAGGTTTTGACGAATACCTGCCGTCAAGGTGATGTTACTGGACATGATTGGTACCCTTCTGGTTACAGGCCGTACTGGCTTGCACCGCTGTACGTGCTGTACCGGCGAGTGCAGGTCCGATCGCTATGATCGGCTGTCGAACCTTTGCCTCATTTCGTTTAAAGACGCGTAAATCTACGTAGTCCGCGCCCGGTTTCCGCGTCATTTCCGCGAGCGCGCCGGCGGGCAAGATTGGGCCTCGCTCTCCGGTCCCGGCCACGGCCTCGCCGGGTCGGTTTGAGATCCTTGCGCGGCTCCGGCATCTGCCGTTTACGGCGCATTAATTCTTCGCGTTGGCAATTTGCTAACCATAACTCGCTATTTGCTAACCTTAACAGCCGCGCGAAGCGTTATGTCCGATCCGACACCCTCCAGCCCGATCAATCTCGTCGTCGCTACGCCCTGCTTCGGCGGGCAGATTTCGGTCGCCTACGCCGCCTCGTTGCTCAAGCTGCAGACGGCGCTGCGGGCGTATCGGGGCCTCAATCTGAAAGTGTTGTTCAAGGACGGCGACGCGCTGATCACGCGGGCGCGGGCGAGCCTGATTTCCCAGTTCCTCGACGACAAGGACGCGACCCACCTGTTGTTCGTCGACGCCGATATCGGCTTCGAGCCCGCGCAGGTTTTGCGCCTCATCCAGTACGGCGCCGACATGTGCGCGGCGGTCTACCCGATAAAACTGATCGATTGGGAGAAGGTGAGGTCGACGATCCAGAGCGCGCGTCCAAATCCGGCGGCGGCGGCGCTGCGATACGTGTTCGAGGTCGACGACGCGAGCGCGGTGATCGAAAAGTCCGGCTTCGTCAAGGTTCGCTACGCCGGTACCGGCTTTCTCATGATCCGGCGCGCCGCGCTGGAGAAAATGCGCGCGCGCTATCCGCAACTGCGCTACAAGCGCGACCACTCCATCGATGCGGCGATGGAGAGCGACAACCGCTTCGCGCTGTTCGAATGCATGATCGCCGAGGACGGCACCTACCTGAGCGAGGATTTCGCCTTCTGCAAGCGCTGGACCGACATGGGCGGCGAGATCTGGGCTGACCTCGACAGCAAGCTCACCCATGTCGGGCCGATGACGTTTCGCGGCGATCTGTCGTCGCAATTCGCTGCGGCAGCCAGCGCTTAGGCTCGAAGCGTCTGCTGCGTACGCGGCGAACCTGCGCCACTCTCGAACAGCGCCACCGTCTGCCGCGCCGGCGTCAGCAGTTCGGCCGGATCAATTTCGCACCACCGATCTGCGAACTTCCGCACTGAATGCCTGACGCAGGCGGACCCATTTCGATTTCCATGAGCCTCAGACGCAAACTGAAGGAGGTCGTCATGGCGAGATTGGAAGGCAAGATCGCCGTCATCAGTGGTGGTTCGAGCGGCATCGGGCTCGCCATCGCCGAGCGGTTCGTGGAGGAGGGCGCGCACGCGTTCATCTTCGGCCGGCGCCGGGACGCGCTCGACAAAGCGGCGCGGCTCATCGGCGCCAACGTGACCGCCATCCAGGCGGATGCGTCCAGGCTTGAGGACATCGACCGCGTCGCCGACGCCGTCCGGAACGCGAAGGGCAGGGTGGACGTGGTTGTGTCCAGCGCCGGTGTGGTCGAGCAGGTGCCGCTGCCGGAAATCACGCCGGACCACTACGACCGCACGTTTGCCCTGAACGCCAGGGCGCCCTTGTTTTTGGTTCAGAAGATGCTGCCGATGATGGGTCGCGGAGGATCGATCATCCTTGTCGCCTCGGCCATGCACTACATGGGCCTGGCGAACCACTCGACCTACGCCGCCACCAAGGCGGCGCTGCGTTCGTACTCACGGACCTGGGCGGCGGAGTTCAAGGACAGCGGCATCCGCGCGAACACGCTGAGCCCGGGCGTCGTCGACACGCCGATGCTCGATTCCCAGGCGACCACGCCCAAGGAGGCCGCCGCGATTCGCGAGGGCTACGCCAACCACACCCCTATGCTGAGACTCGCGCAGCCCAAGGAGCTCGCCAACGCCGCGCTCTTTCTCGCCTCCGATGAGAGCTCGTTCATGACGGGCTCCGACATGGTCGTCGACGGCGGCATCAGCAATGTCTGACGGCCATCCGAGCAGACGGCGCCGTCCCAAACCGAATTTCCTGCAACGAACGATATGGAGATCAACATGACTTACGCCATCATAGGCACGGGGTCGGTCGGCTCGACGCTCGCGCGCTTCTTTGCCGCGAAAAGCATTCCCGTCCTCATCGCCAATTCGCGCGGCCCCAAAACCCTCGGCGAGCTCACCGCGCAACTCGGTGCGAGCGTCAAGGCGGTGACGGTCGACGAAGCTGTCAAAGCCGACATCATCTTCGTCGCGGTTGGAGCGCTCGCATTCAAGAACGTCGGCGCGATGCTGCAGGACTGGTCGGGCAAGATCGTCGTCGATGTGACGAACGGCTTCATGCTGCCGCCGCAGGTGCAGCAGGCCGAATACCAAGGACGGCTCACATCGCAGGTCAACGCGGAACGCGTTCCCGGCGCGAAGCTGGTCAAGGCCTTCAATCAACTGCCGTTCAAGGTTCTCGCCAGCCCGTTGCCCGACAACGTCGGTCGAAGAGTCGTGTTCGTCTCGAGCGACCATGAGGATGCGAGTGCGACCATCGCGGCTCTCGCCGAAAGCCTTGGCTTTGCAGCCATCGAAGTTGGCAAGATTGCCGAAGGCGGCCGCCTCATTCAGGCGCGGGCAGCCCTCGTATTTCAGAATCTCATCAAATACGCGATGTAGGACTGCTCGAAAGGCGACGGTGCATCAATGCCGCCACGGTCGTTCATTAATGCGAATAATGAGCTGAGAAACGCGGAGCTATGCCGAGGCCTCAGGCTAGAACTGGCGCAATTTAGGCCAGAAGATCGACCAAGTTGCCGCTGACGCCTTCCGCGGCCAGCACGCCCAGCGCGGTGCTCCCGCCTTGCTCCGCGCTCGCCAAGTAGCCCGGAAGAGCGGCCTTGCTCGATTTGCTGTTGGAGGAGGCGGTCGAGCTGGTCTGCGTCGATGTGCTGTTGGCGCTCGATGCGGCACTCGTCAAAGAGGATATTGCCGACGCTGCCGGCGAGGGAGCGACGGGGGAAAAGCTGTTATGGCCAACACCGAAACCAATATTTGATGCGTAGAAGCCGCCGATCAAAATCGAGTTGGTGGTGTTTCTGCTGGTGATGACCAATTGGCCGTGGCTGTTGAGCGAGGCGGTCACGTTGGCATTGGTGGGCAGGTCGACGTTGATGGCGCTGATCAGATTGCCGACGGTGTCGCTGCCGGTCGAGGTGTACGTCGTCGCATTGGCGCCGGCGCTGATCGTGATCGAGCCGCCGCTGAGAACCCCGAGGCTCGACAGCGGCGTGCTGGTGGTGACCGGCACGGTGCCTGTCGCGGTTGCCGGGGAGGGGGAGTTGCTGGACGCGGTTGAGGCGCGGGAGGAGGCGGCCGTCGTGCCGCTCGATGACGAGGAGGTCGAACCGCCCGAAGAGGCTTGCAGCGCCTGCTGCACCAGCGCCGAAATCTGGCTATTGACCCGCTTCAAGGCCGTCGCGTTGGCGATGCTGGCGAGACCCTTAACCTCGTTGGTCTCGGCCGACCCCATGACGTTGATGAGTGCAGCGTCGGCGTTCGAGGCTTGGCTCTGCGCCCGCGCCTGGCTCCAATAATTCTGATCCTGCGTGTAGAACGATTGGTTCTGACTCCAGTAATTCTGATCTTGCTGAAAGAACGAAAGGCTTTGAATACTCATACCGATTACTTGCCCGGTCGCCCCAGCTGAGGATCGTCAATTGGTGCTCGGATTCGGTTAATTTGGCGTTCCCACAGGGGAGTTTACATCTGATTAACCCTGTTGGCCGAGTGTAGGTGCGGCGGCGGCGACGATGGCCGAGTCGTCCGCACCGCTGCTCCGGAATTGGGTCTCCTCACATGGCGAGAACACGTGCGGATCGCTTGCCCCGATGCGGCACGCAGGATTTGCGGGCAGGCGCCGTCAAGCTGACCGGCAGCGCCAGCGGTACAGCGGCGGCGCTCGCGCCCGGGCGCCGGATCGAACAGGCGCTGGCGCTGCATCGCGAAGGCCGGCTCGACGAGGCGGAACAGATCTACGACAACGTTCTCGCTGGCGATCCCGATCACTTCGAGGCGCTCAATCTGTTGGGCATGCTCAATCATCAGCAAGGACGCTCGGCGGACGCCTTGCGCATGATCGCCGCAGCGCTCAAAGCAAAGCCTGCCGCGGCGGACGCACGCATGAATTACGGCGTGATCCTCCTTGCGCTCGAACGCCATGAAGAGGCGCTGGCAAGCTTCGACCAGGTGCTGGCGATGCACGGCGATGATGCGGTCTTGCACTACAATCGCGGCAATGCGCTGAAGGGTCTCGGCCGCCACGAAGAGGCACTGGCGAGCTACGATCGCGCGCTGGCGCTTGCACCCGATTTTGCCGCCGCCCACCACAATCGCGGCAGCGCGCTTGCCGAGCTCGATCGCCATCGGGAAGCGCTGGCGAGCTTCGATCGCGTGCTGGGGCTCAATCCGGAATTTGCGCACCGCATCCATGCGCTGAACAACCGCGGCAAGATGCTGGCGCGACTCAAGCGCTGCGAGGAAGCGCTGGCAAGCTACGATCAGTTGCTCGCTCTGGTACCGGACCACGTCGACGCGCTGACCCGCCGCGGCGTCGCCTTGGCGGAGCTGGGGCGTTACGAGGAGGCGCTGGCCGCCTACGCGGCGGCGCTTAGCCTCGATCCGGATTATCTCGATGTCTATCTCAATCGCGGCAATTGCTACGCGGCCTTGACTCAATTTGGCGCGGCTTTGGACGATTATGCCGTGGTCACCTCCCGGCAGCCGGAGCATCCCGACGCCAATTTCAATGAAGCGCTGGTGCGGCTGTGCCTCGGCGATTTTTTCCGCGGCTGGCAAAAATACGAGTATCGCTGGCTCTGCAAGCGCTATGCGTTGCAACGGCCCAAAATTCCGCGGCCAGTGTGGTGCGGCGATCAGGACTTGCGTGGCAAGACGATCTTGCTGTCTGCCGAGCAGGGAATGGGAGACGCTATCCAGTTCGTCCGCTATGCGCCCTTGGTCGCCGCGCGCGGCGCCAAGGTCCTGGTCGGAGTGCACCGGCCGCTGGCCTCGGTGATGACGTCTGTGGCTGGCGTTGCCCAGGTGATCGCCGTCGGCGAGCCATTGCCGGACTTTGATCTGTATTGTCCCTTGTTGAGTCTGCCGCTGGCGTTCGGCACCGCTCTTTCAACCATTCCCTCGACGGTGCCTTATATCTCGCCGCCGCCGGAGCGGGTGGCGCGATGGCGGGGCCGCGTGCCGGAAAACGGCCGGCTGCGCGTCGGCATTTGCTGGGCCGGCAGCGCCGTGCATCCAGGCGACGGGCGCCGCTCGATCCCTCTTGAGCAGTTTGCCGCGATCTTGTCAGTGCCGGGCATCGATTTCATCAGTCTGCAAAAAGAGGTCACCGAACGCGACGCCGGACTCCTGCGCGATCGCGGCGTCACTCAACTGGGCCAGGATTTCGCCGATTTCGCCGACACCGCCGCGGTCATGACCATGATCGACCTGATCATCTCGGTGGACACTTCGCTCGCACACCTTGCTGGCGCCATGGCCAAGGCCACCGCCGTGCTCATTCCTTTCTCCCCGGATTTCCGCTGGCTGCTCGATCGCACCGACAGCCCCTGGTATCCGACCATGCGGCTGTTCCGGCAACCGGCACCCGGCGATTGGAACACACTGCTCGATCGGGTGCGGCAAGAACTTGCCGGGCTTGCGGGGCGGCAGCGCGCTACGGCACCGTCTACAACGTCCGGCTGAGGCCACTCGACGGGAGAATTGAAGCATGTCTTTTGCCACTTGCTGCGCCCGCCGCTGCACGTTAATCCGATGAATTCATTCAGTCTCGCGCCGGTCTCGCCGGCTCCAGCGTCCTGCAAAATCTGCGGCGGTGCCGCTGCGCTCTATGGCGTCATCGATTTCCACAAATCCTGCGTAGAGCCCTCCGGGTTTCGCCTGCCAGTTTCCGGCTTGCCGATTTACTATCGCCGCTGCGCGGCCTGCGGCTTCCTGTTTACCGATGCGTTTGACGGTTGGAGTGAAGAAGACTTCAAAACCCACATCTATAACGATGGATACCAGGCCGTTGACCCGGACTATTGGCAGGTGCGACCCCGTTCTAACGCCCAGATGGTGGCGCGCCTGTGGGCCGCGCAAAGAGCGGAAACGCGGGTTCTGGATTTTGGCGGGGGCAACGACGTATTCTGCACTGTACTTCGCGACGCGGGCTTCCCCGCCGCCGTGACTTACGATCCGATGGTGCCGGAACACGCGATCCGCCCGGAGGGGAAATTCGATTTGGTGACGTGTTTCGAGACGCTCGAACACATGCCAGATCCCAATGCGGGTATTGCTCTGATCATCGACTGTCTGACCGAGACGGGGCTTGTCTTCTATTCGACCTACGCGCAACCGGCGGAATTCGACAAAGAGGGTCTCGCTTGGTGGTATGTCGGGCCGCGCAATGGTCACATCTCGATCTTTAGCAGGCAAGCCCTTTCGATCGCTTGGGGGCGTCACGGCTATAGAAGCGTCTCATTCAGCGACAACTTCCATCTCGCGTTTCGGCGACTTCCTGCCTTCCTCGCTCACTTGCAGACACGAGCCGATGACACAAATGTAGGGAACTCAGCCCCGCTCCCCCAGCAGCTTGATTGAGGGTTGTTGTAGCGGCCGCAGCGCCGGCTACAGGGTGCGGCTGATCGCGAGTGGGCGACCGTTCCTCGGATTAGGCGCAATCGTGCGGCCGGTGGCGCCGTAGACTTGCGGCGAAGACTTTTTGGCGAGTTCGCCGGACAGCCGGCGCACGATGCCTTCCGACACCGCATGAGCGGTGGCCAGCACGATCATATTTTTTTGCAGCACCGCGCGAAATGCCTCTTGCGCGGTCTTGAGCGTGGTGCAGCGCGCCGGCGCCGCCTGCAGGACGAACTTCGC
Organism: Xanthobacteraceae bacterium; assembly: GCA_035503415.1. Lineage (GTDB taxonomy): Bacteria > Pseudomonadota > Alphaproteobacteria > Rhizobiales > Xanthobacteraceae > BOG-931. Next base: position 8,377 of record DATJTL010000301.1, on the reverse strand, counting down.
GTTCGCCTTGATCTGCTCGCCGGCGGTGTAAAGCCTGCCGGCAAGCTCTTTCTTGGCGGGTTCGATTTCGGCGGCGCCGCGCAATTGCCCGGCGTGCAGGAGAACGGTTTCGCGCTGCACCAGGCCGGACAATTGCTCGATCAGCACGGTCAGGTCGTCGATCGCAGCCTCGGCTTGCGCTTTCGTCGTGATCGGGCTCATGAGGCGCTCACTCCCTGCTGACGCAAAAGCTCCTGATACACATCGGCGGCGATGCCGATGCCGCCGGCCTTGGCGAAGGATTTGGCGTATTGATCGGTGAGGAACGAGCGCCACACTTTCAGCGAGCCGCTGCCGCCGAACGGCCCGTCGCCGTCGATGCCGGTGAACATTTCCTGAAACACGCTGTTGAGGAACATCGCCTCGAAGTCCTGCGAGGCGGCCTTTGCTTTGCTCTTGATTTTCATCTCCGCCTGAACCTTGGCGGTGTCCGCTGCCCCGAGCGAGGACAGCGAGGTGGCGAATTGGGCTGCGGCAACACCTGACATCACATCACCTCGATGTCGGCCTGGATGGCGCCGGCGGCCTTGATCGCTTGCAGGATGGTGATGAGGTCGCGCGGTCCGATGCCAAGTGAATTGAGCCCGTCGACAATTTCCTGCAGCGAGACTCCCTCGTGCATCAAGGCGAGCTTCTTGCCTTCCTCGGTGACGCCGACGCGCGTGCGCGGCACCACCACGGTGCGGCCGCGCGACAGCGGCGACGGCTGGCTCACTTGCGGGGATTCGGAAATCGTGACGGTGAGATTGCCTTGCGCAACCGCCACCGTCGACACCCGCACATCGCGGCCGATGACGATGACGCCGGAGCGCTCGTCGATGACGATTTTCGCCGCCTCGTCCGGCTCGACCTGCAGCTGCTCGATGTCGGTGAGCATCTCGACCACGTTCTCGTGCAGCTTTTTCGGCATGGTCAGCTGCACGGTCGAGGGATCGAGCGGCTCGGCGACCGGCGCGCCCATGTAGTCGTTGATCGCCACCGCAATGCGCTTTGCGGTGGTGAAGTCGGGATTGCGCAGCGCCAGCCGCAACTGGCCGAGCGAATTGAGCGAGAAATCAATCTCGCGCTCGATGATCGCGCCGTTGGGCAACTGACCGACCGTCGGCACGCCGCGGGTGATGCTGGCCGCCTGGCCTTGGGCCTGGAAGCCGCCGACCGAAAGCGAGCCCTGGGCGACCGCGTAGACGTTGCCGTCGGCGCCGAGCAGCGGCGTGACCAGCAAGGTGCCGCCGGCGAGACTTTTGGCGTCGCCCATGGCCGAAGCCGTCACATCGATGCGCGTGCCTTGAGTGGCAAACGGCGGCAGGTTGGCTGTGACCATGACGGCGGCCACGTTGCCGGTGCGGATCTGTTGGCCGCGGATGTTCACGCCCAGCCGCTCGAGCATGGCTTGCAGCGACTGCTTGGTGAACGGCGTGTTGTTGAGCGTGTCGCCGGTGCCATCAAGGCCGACGACAAGGCCATAACCAATCAACTGGTTCTGGCGGATACCCTCGATGTTGGCGAGGTCTTTGATGCGCGAGGTGGCGGCCGCCGGCGGAACGGCAATGCCAAAGGCCACCAGCGCCGCGAGCGCGGTTTGTAGCGTCCTTCTCATCTTGCTCCCCAAGAGGTTGGACGCAAAAGCCAATGCCATTTGCGTGCCAGCCGCGATTTGGCCTAAGGCTTTGAGATAATGGCTGAATTCTCTAGAGGCGATGACGGGCCGGCATGCACGTCTTGCCGGTCCCGGCGGCGGTGGCGGCAAGTTTTGCCGGCATCCCTTTACCGCCTGTTAACCATAAGGGGACACCTTATTACCTATGCGCGTGTACGGACCCAACGGAACCGCCTCGGCCACGGCGCCCGCCGTGGCGCGCCGTGCCTCGAGCGGCACCTTCTCAGTCTCCGAAGGGGAATCGGCGCAGTCGTCGGCCGGCGCGGTCGCGCTCCGTACCGTCGGCGGGATCGATGCGCTGATCGCCCTGCAAGGCATAGAAGATCCGCTCGAGCGTCGCCGCCGAGTGGTCAAGCATGGCCGCCGGGCGCTCGATGCGCTTGACGAGGTCAAGCTCGGTCTTCTGTCCGGCACGCTCGACCAGGCCACGATGCTGCGCCTGAAATCGGTTGCCGCCGACCTCAAGCAGGGCTCGGGCGACGAGCGACTCGATTCGGTCCTCGCCGAGATCGATTTGCGGGTCGCGGTGGAACTGGCAAAAGCCGGTATTTCCTGAGGTTTCCGCCTTCTTAGTCCTGGCCGCTTTCGCCCTTGCGGGCGGCGGCTGCACGCTGAGCGGCTCAGTATTATTCCCCGCCATCATGCTTGTTGTCACTGTCATGGACCGTCGATATATAGGCCACCCTCGGGGGGAGGACCTCGCACCAGTTGCGTGTGCGGAGTGAGGACAAATGCAGTCGGCGAAAGGCAAAAACGGTCGATCCGACGACAAATCCACCAAGAACGGCATCACGATGCCGCCGCTGGACCGGCTTTATCGGCCGAGCGACAAAGAGCCGTTCATGAACGAGCGCCAGCGCGACTATTTCCGCGTCAAGCTGTTGGAATGGCGGGAGGATATCCTGCGGGAAGCCAAGGAGACGCTGCAGCATCTGCAGGACGAGAGCCAGAACCATCCGGACCTCGCCGACCGTGCCTCCTCGGAGACTGATCGCGCCATCGAACTGCGCGCCCGCGATCGCCAGCGCAAGCTGATTTCCAAGATCGATGCCGCGCTCGCCCGGATCGAGGACGGCACCTACGGCTATTGCGAGGAGACGGGCGAACCGATCTCGATCAAACGGCTTGAAGCCCGCCCGATCGCCACGCTGTCGATCGAGGCGCAAGAACGCCACGAGCGCCGCGAGCGGGTTTATCGCGAGGAATAGTAGCCAGTCCGGTTGATCGGGCCTGCGTTCATTCCGGCGCATCGCCGCGGTGCAGCGCGCCTGCGCGAGCGAGCTAATCTAACAAAATTGCCGCTAGCCGCGCCGCACTTTGCGGTTTAATTCGTCGCCGATCGCCTGCAATTCGCCGTCCGAAATGTCATGGATGCGGCACAGCAGATCCAGTCTTGCCATGTGCAGTAGTTTGGTCGTGACGGGAAGACCGCAAGCAGCGGTAATTTCGGCGTCATGTTCCAAACGTACAACGATCTCATTGAGGCGCGCCGCGAGGTCCTCGCCCATGCAATCTCCCGCCCCTCACGCCAGTCGCGCATCCAGCACAACTGTTCCACTGCTGAAAATACAGCAGGAAACGCCGTCTAGCAATCACTGGTTGTCAAGCATGGCCGGGATCGACCGCAAGAGCGCTCAGGCCGCGGCGACCTGCTCGACGAAATAGAGCAGCGCTTGCTGCACCTTCGGATCGCGGATGCGCGAATAGGCACGAACAAGCCGCAGCGCAGCGGCCGTGTCCAAAAGCTCGAATATCTCGCTTTGCCCTGCGCCGCCGCCGCGCTGCATCGTGAAGAACTCGGTGATCGGAACATCAAGCACTTCCGAAATGCGCTGCAAGCGTCCGGCAGAGATTCGATTGGTGCCCTTCTCGTATTTCTGCACCTGCTGGAAGGTCACGCCCAGTTGATCGGCAAGCTTTTCCTGTGACAAGCCTCGTTGCAGGCGGTAGGTGCGCAAACGGCGTCCGACCTCAATGTCGCGTTTATCAGAGCGTCTCTTTGGCATCACGCTGCCTCGACGTTGGGATGAAACCGGCTGATTGATCATGTTTTCACCTCTCGTTATTCCACGACGATGTTGGCACGTTCGATGACATCGCCAAGGTGCGCATATTCGGATTGAATGAACGCGCCGAATTCCTGCGGGGTCGAATGAATCGGCTCGACCCTATTTGTCTCCATGCGCTTGCGATATGCGTCATCTTTGTCGATCTCGGCGATGGTCCGGCTGAGAAGCAAGACCACGCTCTGCGGGGTGCCGGCCGGCGCAAGCAGGCCGAACCAGTTGATGAGCGCCAGCTCCTTAAGGTCGATCTCGGTTAGGGTCGGCGTAGCCGGCAAATCCTTGCTGCGTTGCGCTCCGGTGGTCGCCAGCGGGACCAATTTTCCGGTCGTTACCAGCGGCAGAACCGGCGGCAGACCGGAAATCACGAGGTCGACCCGGCCCGCCATGACGTCGGCATAGCCGTTGCTGGAAACGCGGTAGGGCACGTGCGTCAGCTGGATGTTCTCGCGGACTCGGATGAGTTCGCCGAGAATGTGGAAACTGGTGCCCACGCCCGGTGTGGAGAAGGTGAAAGCGCGTCCCTGGTGCGCCACTTCCAGAAGTCGTGGGAATGAAGCGATCTCGAGATGCGGTGAGGCGGCGATGACGTTCTCGACGCGTCCGAGCAGCGAAATCGGCGTGAAGGCGGTTGCCGGGTCGCGCTTTTGGCCCCGATGAAGATGGCCGAGGATCGCCTGGGTATCGATGGTGCCGAGAAGCAGCGTGTAGCCGTCGGGCTTGGCGGCGGCCGCATAATCGACGCCGACCAGGCCGCCCGCGCCTGGATGGTTCTCCACGACCACAGGTTGGCCGAGGCGGAGTGAGAGCGCATCCGCAAGCACGCGCGCGGTCACATCCGGTCCGCCGCCGGCTCCGTAAGGCACCACGATGGTGATAGCACGTGCCGGCCATTCGTCGGCGCCAAACGCGGCGCCCGCCATCGCGAGGACTGCAACCAAGGCGATGGAGAGGCGGCTGACTTTCCTCTGCCGATAGCGGGCGAAATTCATTGGTCGCGGGGCTCAATCGGCGCGTAAATCCTACGCAGACGCCTTAAGCCGCACTCCTCCTAGTTGCCCGTCCCGGTTGCTCGCGATGGTTGCCGGACAATGGCACCGGCCCAGCGCGCTCCGCTCAATCCCGCCGCATTGAAACCTTAGCGCGATCTATGTTACAAGCCGATTTTTCGCGCTTATTCATTCGGAAGCTCGATGAATGTCAACCTTAGACCTGCGCCGCGTCCGCAGCTTCCTCGCGCTCGCCGAACAGGGCGGGTTCGGCGCCGCAGCCGAGACGCTCGGCATCTCGCAGCCCACGCTCAGCGCTCATATCGCCGCGCTCGAGACCGAGCTCGGCGTGCCGCTGGTGTCGCGCACGACCAGGCGGATGCAGCTTACTACGCTCGGCGAGAAATTTCTCGCCCGGGCACGGCGCGCGGTTGAGGATCTCGAACACGCTACAGACGAAATCCGCGACCAAGCCTCGCTCGAGCGCGGGCGAGTCATCGTTGCTTGCTCGCGCATGCTGGCCGCTCACGCGCTTTCGGCGGCGGTCCGCATCCTTGAGCAAAAGTTTCCCGGCGTCATCGTGCAAATCCTCGATGATCTCACTCCCATTGTCGAACGGGCGGTGGCCGAACGCGAAGCCGATTTCGGTGTGGCACCGCGTCCCGAGCATCCGGCGCTCGGATTCACTCATCTGACCAGCGAGGAGTTCATACTCGTCTCGCCGCGTGCCTCTCCGCTGGAGGGAGCAGCAGTCTCCTCCGCCCTCGTCGCCGGCGGCAGACTGATCACCATGCCGGCCGGTTCGAACATCCGCCGCATCATCGACCAGGCATTTTGGTCGGTCGGCATCAGGATCCAGCCGAAGTTCGAGGTGCGCGACCACAACACTGCGATCGGCATGGTTCAGGCCGGCCTCGGCATTTCGCTTCTGCCGCAGACCGCGCTTTCGAAAGACGCGGCCAAAACGCTGCACCTGTCACGGCTGCGCGACGTGAAAGTCTCGCGCGACCTTGGACTGATCTTTCTGCACGGCTACAAGCCGACCAAGAGCGCCGCTCAGCTCTTCACCATCCTGCGCCGGGTGATCAATCAGCTTATGCGGGCGTAGCTCGTGCCGGCGGGGAGGGGGCTGCTGCGATCGGCGGTTACGCAATGCGCCTGCCTCTTGCACGCCAATGCCACCAGATCGTGGTTCCGATTCCCACAACCAACGCTGCGAGCAGCAACAATAGCAACGCGGATTTTTCTACCCAGGCGATTGCCGGGATGCAGAACGCCATGATCAAACCAAGCAGGCAAACCTGCCAGGAAAGAACATGCAAACCGCCGGTGAAGGTGCCGAGCGCAAGCAAGGTGAAGATGGCAAGACCGGTCGAGGGAGCGGTGAGAACGCTTTGGACATCCGTCAAGAACAGGGTGTTCATCACCAGCAGGAAGGCGATCCAGTGCAATAGTTGCGTGCCAACGAGCCGCAGCCGCGCCGCTCCATCGTGTGCGTGAGGCCACCCATACCAGATACAAAGAAGCCCGATCAGCGGCGCCAGAATGTCCCAATAAACGGAAATTGGCTGCCTCGAAAAACTGACGTAAGCGACGCCGCCGATCGTCAGTATCAACAGTAGCGTGAAGGGTAGTTCCCTGATCCAAAAGCTTAGCTGCGGCGGTCGGTGCGGCGAGTTCGATGGCGGCGTGTCTAATGGGGTTAATTGGCGGTCTTGATCTGCGTTGGTCATCGCCGACACTCGCGCTCAGGCCTCTAAGGGACGACAGTCACGTTTCAGTACGACCGCGGCAGCCCCAGCACCCGCTCGGCGATAAAACAAAGAATAAGCTGCGGCGACACCGGCGCGAGCTTGGGGATCATGCTTTCGCGGAAATAACGCTCGACGTGATATTCTTTAGCGTAGCCGAAGCCGCCATGGGTCGCGACCGCGGTGGCGCAGGCCTTGTGACCGGCTTCGGCGCCAAGATATTTGGCGGCATTGGCCTCGGGGCCGCACGATTTGCCGTTGTCGTAAAGCCATGCGGCCTTGAACACCATGCAGGTCGCGGCTTCCAGCTCCATCCAGCATTGCGCCAGCGGATGCGCAATCGCCTGGTTCTGCCCGATCGGCCGATCGAACACGACGCGCTCCTTGGCGTAGGAAGCCGCCTTGCGCAATGCCGCGCGGCCGAGCCCGATCGCTTCGGCACCGACCAGGATGCGCTCGGGATTGAGGCCGTGCAGAATGTACTTAAAGCCCGCGCCTTCCTCGCCGATGCGATCCTCGACCGGCACTTCGAGCCCGTCGATGAACATCTGGTTGGAATCGACCGCAGCGCGGCCCATTTTTTCGATCTCGCGCACCTCGACAAAGCGGCGGTCGAGCGCGGTGTAAAACAGGCTCAAACCCTCGGTCGGCTTGCCGATCTTTTCAAGCGGCGTGGTGCGCGCGAGGATCAGCATTTTGTCGGCGACCTGCGCGGTCGAGATCCAGACCTTTTCGCCGCTGATCACATAGCGGTCGCCGCGCCGCTCGGCGCGGGTCTGCAATTTGGTTGTCTGCAGTCCGGCATTCGGCTCGGTCACCGCGAAGCACGCTTTCTCATCGCCCGAGGCGATCGGCGGCAGCATGCGCGCCTTCTGCTCTTCGCTGCCGTACACCACGACCGGATTGAGACCGAAGATGTTCATGTGCACGGCGGACGCGCCGGATAGGCCGGCGCCCGAGGAGGCGATCGTTTCCATCATGATCGCGGCCTCGGCGATGCCGAGGCCGGAGCCGCCATACGCTTGCGGAATGCAGATGCCGAGCCAGCCGCCTGCCGCGATGGCGCTGCGGAATTCTTCGGGAAATTCGCCGTCGCGGTCGCGCTTGAGCCAATAATCGTCGCCAAAGCGCGCGCAGATTTTTTCTACCGCCTCGCGCAGCGAAAGCTGAAGGTCGGAAAGAGCGAAGTCGATGGCGGTTGCTCCCAGGCTTGCATTAATCGCTTAAGGCTTGCGTTAAACGTTTATTTACCACGTTTGCTTACCGCTCGTTAAGGATCGAGTGCCGGCCCAGGCGTAGGCCGGATTTGGCTCCGCTCAATCCGGGCTACAGGCAAATGAACGCGCCATCGCAGCACTCACAGCCTAGCCTCTCACGCCTGGTTCGGCGCGCGTTACAGGCTTGCGAAGGCGGCGATCTCGGCAAGGCCGAGCGGCTCTACAATGCGGCGCTGCAGCGTGCCCCGCACAATTTCGACGCGCTGCACGGGCTCGGTCAGATCCATTATCGGCACGGTCGGCTCGACACGGCGCTCGTACTCTTTCAGGAGGCATTGAAGGCCGATCTCGGACGCGCCCAGGGCTTTGCCAGCCTGGGGCTGGTGTTTCATGCGCTCAGACAATTCGAGCGCGCCGTCAAAAGCTACGACGAGGGTCTGCGTCTTGCGCCCCGCGACGCCGAACTTTTCAACCGCCGCGGCGTCGCGCTGCTCGAGCTTGGCCGCCCGAGCGAAGCGCTGGACAGTTTCGAATGTGCGCTCGCCGCCGATCCCGGCCAGCTTGATGCGCTCGCCAATCGCGGCAATGCGCTGTTTCGGTTGAACCGTCCCGCCGAGGCGATCGAGGCCTATGACCGGGCGCTCGAACATGCGCCGGCAAG
>DATJTL010000300.1:0-2176 GCA_035503415.1 Xanthobacteraceae bacterium | reverse complement strand
CAGATGGCCGAAATCCAGACGCTTCGTCCCGCTGCCGCTGCGCTCGATCGCGGCGAGGCTGACGCCATGCCGGCGCAAAGCCTGTGGCGGCGCATCGAGCCGGCCGCGCTCGGCACGTTGAGCATCGTGCTGTTGCTGCTGGTGTGGCAGGTCGTGCCCTATTTCGTCCCGCTGAAGGCGGGGACCAAATTGTTCTTCACAGTGCCGAGCGCGGTGATCGGCACGCTGTGGCGGATGGTCGTAACCGGATCGCTGTGGGCGCCACTCGGGGTGAGCGCCACCGCCTTCGGCATTGGGCTCGGCCTGGCAATTGTCGTCGGCCTGCCGGTCGGCATCCTGCTCGGCCGCTCCAATACGCTCAACGCGATGTTCGACCCGTTCATTACCGCGTTCAACGCGACGCCGCGGCTCGTATTTTTGCCGCTCCTGATGCTGTGGTTCGGCATCGGGCTGTGGTCGAAGGTCGCCGTGGTCTTTCTTGGCGCTTTGTTCCCGCTCCTGATCAATACCTATGAAGGCGTGCGCAACGCCGACAAGCTCCTGATCAACGTCGTGCGCTCGTTCGGCGCCGGCGAATGGGATATCGCCCGTCTCGTCGTGGTGCCGAATTCGCTGCCCTTCATCATGGTCGGGTTGCGGCTCGCCATCGGCCGTGCCGTGCTCGGCGTCGTGGTCGCCGAATTCTTCGGCTCGCAGGATGGCCTCGGCGTGATCATGGTGCGCGCGGCAAGCGGCTTTCGGGTCGACGTTGTTTTCGCCGGGTTGATTGTGTTCGCCGGCTTGTCGCTGCTCATGACCGGGATCGTCCAGGCGCTCGAAAAACGCCTGAGCCGCTGGCGGCCGGCGCATGTGAACGAAAATTAGTGTGTGGGCCTGATCTTACGGTCGGGGCCAGGTACCTCGCGACGACCGATACGAATAATGAGGAGACAGATGACCAAGGATAAAAGCCTGCCGGCGCGTTCTCTCGGTTCGTCCGGCATCAGCGTCTCGGCGATCGGGCTTGGCTGCATGTCGCTTTCCGGCGTCTACGGCACCAGCAACGACGACGAGGGCATCGCGCTCATTCACGAGGCGCTCGATCAGGGCATCACGCTTCTGGACACCTCCGACGCCTATGGGCAGGGCCACAACGAAACGCTCGTCGGCAAAGCGCTTGCCGGTCGGCGCAACGGCGTGGTGCTGGCGACGAAATTCGGCAACCTCGGCGGTCGCGGCGGCAAGGTTGCCGACGGCCGTCCCGAATATGTGGTGGAAGCCTGCGAGGCCAGTCTCAAGCGGCTCGGCGTCGACACCATCGATCTTTACTACCAGCACCGTGTCGATCCGGCGGTACCGATCGAGGACACCGTCGGCGCCATGGCGCGGCTGGTCGAGCAGGGCAAGGTCCGCGCATTGGGCCTGAGCGAAGCGCGGCCGCAGACCATCCGCCGCGCGCATGCCGTCCACCCGATCGCCGCCGTGCAGAACGAGTTCTCGCTGCTCTATCGGAGCGAAGCCGAAGAGACATTGAAGACGACCCGGGAACTCAAGATCAGCTTTGTCGCCTACGCGCCGCTGGGGCGCGGACTGATGACCGGCGTGGTCGAGGACCCGAAGACCATGGCCGACAGCGACTCGCGGCGCCGGCATCCGCGCTTCGCCGCGCAGAATGTTTCGCACAACGTGGCGCTGGTCCGCGGCATGGAAGAGATCGCGCGCGAACGGCACTGCACGCTGGGCCAGCTTGCGCTGGCGTGGCTGTTGGCGCGCGGCGAGGACATCGTGCCGATCCCCGGCACCAAGCGGAAGGAAAGGCTGCTTGAGAATATCGGCGCGCTCTCGGTCAAACTGACCGAAGATGATCTCGCGCAGATTTCCGATTCAATTCCGGTCGGGGCTGCCGCCGGGCTGCGCTATCCGGAAAATCAGATGCAGACCCTTTATCTGTGAGAACGGAGCCGTCGGCGCGCTCACGGCGTTTGAGCGTCCTTTGATTCGCACGACGATCGGCGCGCGGGCCGCCGCCTGTGGCCTGCGGCAGCGCAAAAAGCCCCGCAACATCAACGTGTCGTCCCCTGTATAGTGACGGCACTTGACACCGGTACGGGGACGACTAAATGGAGCGTTATCTCGCTCGTTCGAAGGGACGTCAACCGGTGACGGCCGATTGATGGAGCGGGGGCGGTGCCCGGGA
>DATJTL010000299.1:0-4438 GCA_035503415.1 Xanthobacteraceae bacterium | reverse complement strand
ACCTACAATATCCTGCTGATGGGCGCGTCCTACGGCTCGCTGCTCGCCTCAAAACTTCTGTTTGGCGGTCATTCAATCCATCTGGTGTGCCTGCCGGCGGAAGCCGACCTGATCAATGCCGAAGGCTTCAGCGTCCGGCTGCCGGTGCGCGGCCGCAAGGAGCCGGTGCTTTTGCAGTCGCGCAAACTTCCCGGCAAGGTGACCGCCGGTCCGGCGACCGGCGTCGATCCCAAGCAATACGACCTTGTCGGCCTGTGCATGCAGGAGCCGCAATACCGTTCGCCCGGCGTGCGCGAACTGCTTGACGCGGTCGGCAAGTCGCGCGTGCCCTGCATGTCGATCATGAACATGCCGCCGCTGACTTACATCAAGCGCATTCCGGGCCTCGACTATAAGGCGCTCGAAGCAGCCTATACCGACCCGCGCGTCTGGGATTCGTGCGATCCCAAGAAGATGACGCTGAACAGCCCCGATCCGCAGGCGATCCGTCCGCCCGACGGCAAGGCGAACGAACTGTTGGTGACGCTGCCGACCAACTTCAAATGCGCGAGATTCGAGGACGACCAAGACACGCAGATCCTTCGTAATCTCGAGAAGGACGTGGAAGCCGCGCGTTTCGAGGCGCCAGAGGGCAAGATCGAGTTGCCTGTGAAGCTGAAGATCTACGATTCGATCTTCGTGCCGCTTGCCAAATGGGCGATGCTGCTCGCCGGCAATTACCGCTGCATCACCAAAGACGGCATGCGCACCGCACAGGAAGCCGTGCACTCCAATATCGAAGAAGCCCGCTCGGTCTACAATTTCGTCTTCGATCTGTGCGTCAAGCTTGGCGCCAAGCCTGAGGACCTGGTGCCGTTCGAGAAATATGCCGCCGCCGCGCAATCGCTGACCCGGCCGGCGTCCGCCGCACGCGCGCTGCAGAACGGCGCGCCCTTCATCGAACGGGCCGACAAGCTCGTGCAGCTTATCGCCCGGCAGAAAGGCTTGAGCCACCCGGCCGTCGACGCGATCGTTGCCTTGGTCGACTCGCGGCTCGAGGCAAACCGCAAGAAGGCGGCGTAACCAAGCGCCTGGCTTGCGTCACTTCACTTCCACGTCTTCCCAGAAGCCGAATCGGTCGGCGACTTGGCGCATTTTAGGCTGCGGTGCTTCGTACGACCACGCGGCGCGGACGTGGCGCTTGCCGCCGATCACGACATCGTAGAACTGCACGCCGTGCGGGCAGGCGCGGTCGTCGGCGGTTTTCTCTGTCTTTTCCAGCATTTCCGTGCGCACTGAGGCGCGCGGAAAATACTGGTAGCCCTGGCATTCGACGATGTCGTTGCTCTGGGCAACTACCTGGCCGTCCACGATGGCTTGCATGGCTACGATCTCCTGCTTGACCGACTGGCATCCTAGCGCAGGGCAAATAGCGATTGCGCAATAGCTTTGCGAGGTGTGTCCCAGGCGCCACACTCGTCAAGAATCCGTTATTTGAGTACCGGGAAACCTATGGTGGCGCCCAAAAAGTCATCATCTGCAGCCGAAATCATCTTGGCCGCCATAAGAATTACTATCAAAAATATACGCATTAGCCGCGCGCAAATTGCGGCGTTTCGTTCTGTACCGGGTCCTCGCGAGAGACGTCGTCCGTGTACAGGCAGGGGACAGGGGCAAAACTGATGAAACGCGTTGCTTATTCGTTGCTTGTCGCAGCCAGTATGATGAGTTCTTCCGCCTTCGCCGCCGATATGCCGCTGAAGGCTCCGCCGCCGGCACCGGCACCGGCGACACCGCCGTGGGACTTGGTCATCACCACCGCGTTGATGAATGACTACAACTTCCGCGGCATCACCCAATCCAACCACCGGCCGTCGACCCAGGGTGGTTTCGAGTACCGCTATAACTGGAACCCCAGCCTGCAGAGCTATGTCGGCGTCTCCGGCGAGAGCATCGACTTCCCCAATCAGGCGGCGGCCGAGGTCGACCTCTACGGCGGTATCCGCCCGACCTTCGACAAGCTCGCGCTCGATTTCGGCGTCTGGGAATACTACTACCCGGATGGCAAGTGCTATAACACGGCGGCGTTCTGCGGCAGTGCGCCGATCGGCGGCGCCTTCGTGCCTGGCACAGCTATCGGGGTGGGCGGTGCCGGCAACGTCGTGAAGCAGAACGAGAGCTTCATCGAATTCTACGCCAAGGCCACCTACACGATTAACGACCAATGGTCGACCGGCATCCAGGAATGGTACTCGCCGTCGGTTGCGAATACCGGCGCGGATGGCTGGTTCACCACCGGCAATTTGACCTTCACGGCTCCGAGCGCGTGGTTCCCGTCGACCAGCGGCATCGGCGGCTATGTTTCCGGCGATCTCGGCTACTGGGCGCTGGGAACAAGTGACGCCTTCTACGGCTTCACCAAATACACGAGCTACGCAACCTGGGATGCGGGCTTCGGCTGGACCTACAAGGTGCTCACGCTCGACTTGCGCTACTACGACACCAATCTGAGCAAGTCCGAGTGTAATGCCTTCACCAGCGCGCAGAGCGTCAGCTTCTCGCCGAGCTACGTCACCGGGCAAAATCCTTCGGGCCTCGGTACCAACTGGTGCGGCGCGGCCTTCGTCGCCAAGCTGTCGGCTGCGATCGACTTCAACACCAACCTGAAATAGCACCGGCAAATCGCCAAGTCTTCGCGGGCGGCAGCGGCAACGCTGCCGCCCGCAGCGTTTCGTAAAGTCTTCGCGGGCGGCAGCGGCAACGCTGCCGCCCGCAGCGTTTTGGCGGCGGCTTGAAGGACTGAGCTTCAGTTTTGGATGATCGCGTATCGCGAAGCATGTCGCGATGTCGGCCGCGTCGTCGATTGCGGCGGGCGCCGCTATCGCGGCGCCTTTCGACTTCAAGCCGTTCGTCGGCGGCACCGCGATCCTGGCGTCGTAGATCATCGTCGCGCTGTTGTTGGGCGTGAACGGCACGCGGCTCGCTCAGATCCGGAGCAAGACCTGGTCGCAGATGTGGGGCGCTTGCCTTGTCGGCGTGTTCATCTTCGGCCTCGCCTGCGTGTTCAACTTTTCGGGCATGGCCGGCCGATGGCGAAATAAGGCGCGGCGAATGGAGACGGTGGATTTTCCATTCGCATTTCGCTACGTCATGTCAGCCCCTGCCGCCCGCCGCCCCGATCCGCCGCTTCGACATACGCCCACTTTCGACATACGCCCACTGGAGACGACGATGCTCCTTCTGCGCCGGCGTTACGCTTGCTGTCTCGCATTGGCCTTGCTCACTCCTCTGCTGACCCCGGCTGCTGCCAGCGAAAGCTCGTTTCCCTTCGGCAGTGCGCTCGTGCTCGACGCGCCGCCGCAGCCCGGTTCCAAGCGCGTCCCGATGATCGAGATCGAAGAGAACGGCGCGGCCGAATTCTATCTGTGGTGCGCGAGTGCGCGCGGCTCGGCCAGTGTCGGCGACGACACCATCAGCCTGACGCCGACGACGGCGTTGCCGTCACAGTGCACGGCCGAGCAGATCAGCCGCGACGCCGATCTTCTTGCACAGCTCGCCCAGATGACCGGCTGGCACCGCCAGGGCGACGAGGTCGATCTCGTCGGGGTCTCTACGCTGCGCTTTCGCTTGATGACGAATTGATCGCGGGCTGCGACAGCGCGCCGCTTCCGGCCGCCGGTCTTTCGCTTGCGAAAAGTCTCACCTGTCAAACAGCCAACATCGTTCCCGCGGCGCGTTCGTCATTGCGAGGAGCGATAGCGACGAAGCAATCCAGACTGGCCCACCGCCCTCACAAGCAGCCCTGGATTGCTTCGCTTCGCTCGCAATGACGAGCAACATCGTTCTCGCGGCGCGTTTTTTGATTCGCGCGCGAGTTTTGTTTGACGCAGCTCGTAGCCCGGATGAGCGTAAGCGATATCCCGGAACGGCGATGCGGCCTCGAACTCTGCTCCCGGGTTTCGCTGCGCTCACCCGGGCTACGTTTCTCGGTGGGTATCGCTTCGCTCAACCCACCCTACAAACCACAAACCAACAAAACAAAAGAAGGGAGGCGGAGCGCTGATAGGCGCAATGTTGTATTGACCGCGCCACGCCACACAGGCGTTGCCGCCTGAGGGCGTGTCGGGCGCGGCGCGCGCCACGGACAAGCATGCGCAACCGGCGCAAGCCAGTCCGCTGTCGGGGCGCGCTCGTCTACCGGCGCTCCGCCGCGGCACTTACGGCAGCGAACTAACGCCGCCGCTCAGCTCCAGCGCGCTTCCCAGGACTTGGCTAAGAGGTGGGCGTTACCCGTCTCCGCCTGTCCTAGTCCAGCGAGGCAAAGTCGCAGACCGGTCATAGTGCCGGCCGGGCGTTGTCCCAGAGCCGCCCGGGAACGGAGTGCAAATCCGTCCGCGGGAACCGCTCTCGCTCCATGTTCAGGTGTGCCTCGAGAACACGTCCTTCCCCAAGCGAGATG
>DATJTL010000298.1:0-8796 GCA_035503415.1 Xanthobacteraceae bacterium | reverse complement strand
GCTTTTGGCGGCGGAGGAAAGGAGGAAATGTTGAGCCATAACGTCACCTATCGGATATGAGAGCTATCATATGCGATAGGTGTTGACTGTCAAGCGCAAAATATCATATGTGATAGGCTATCGTATGCGATAGGGTCATGCCTCATGGATATACGGACAGAAGAGGAATGGGCCGAGCGGGCAGCCGCCTTCCTCAAGCACAAGCTAAAGGACTGCGAAGTGACCTACGTCGAACTGGCGAAGCGGCTCAAAAAGCACGGCTTCAAGGACGAAACGGAAGCTTCGGTAACGAATAAATTGAAACGGGGGACGTTTCCGGCAACGTGGTTTCTGGCGTGCCTAGCGGCGCTGGAATTGGACGGCGTGGCGCTGGAAGAAATTTAGTGCGCCGGCACGGGCATGGGCGTCGCCAGGGGCGTTTTCGGAATGCTGCCAGTAAGCTCCGTTGGCATTGGGCAGGCGAGTTCGGAGTGAAGACCGGCAAGCGCCGAAACTTGCTGTATCTGCCCAGTTGATTTGGCCGAAACCGAATATTGGTGCGAAAGAGCATCCTGGTAGGAAACAGTGATTGTCACAACACCGCGAAACATAGCCGGATCGACATTGGAAAATTCGACAAACAATATTCCATTAGTCATGGCCCCGACCTCAATTGGCTTAAGGGCCTTTTCCGCCATGTTGTCTTCTGAATGGAAGGTAATTGACGTTGGCTGAGCCAGGGTTGTTCGTGGAATGTTATCAAAAGTGAAGTTTTCCGGCATTTGAACAAACATTCCGGGATAAGTATTGCCGTCAATATCGGCCTTGACTTGCCACGACTTCACGATCGACTGCATCGTTCCCGTATTAAGAATGCTTACAGCCACAACGGCGACCACATCACGGTCGCTGCCTTTGACCGGGCCAATCAAGAGCTGCGGAATGCTGCCTTCCAAATCGGGGGCCTGGACTCGGCTGCCCAGGAAAAAGAAAAGAACCGCGCAAACAAGAAAGGTACCCCCGAAGAAGGTCAAAAGTTCGCGTTTTTCCTTCAGTTTGTGGAAGGAATACCTCAGTACGGCGGTGCCTAGCAGGGACACGATTAGCGGCCCCACAAGGTAGCGGAAGACGTCGTAGGCGGCGCCCCCCAGGATCGAATCAAGCAGCCAATGCATGTGGTAGACGCCCCTAGCAGCGCGGCGCGCAATTTCGCCGAGCACACCCAGTTTGGTGACTCCACCATGTAGTGTGCGCTTTGGCCCCTACCAGGGGCGGTAGCGCCATTTTTTTTGGACAATCCCATCGCTCATTCCCTTTCTGAATGAGCGGTATCTGGCGATGGCCTAGCCCTCAGGCTTGTGGCGTTTGCGCCATAATACCGGGATAATCGAGCCGGCGAATGGCCGCCACCAGCTTGCCGATGACGTTCGCCTCCCGATAGAGCGCACAGATGACCGTGTAGATCGGAAGATCCTTATCGGGGATGCGAACCGGCTCCGCCGGGATGCGCGGCGCATACAGCGGGCTCCAGAGCCGCAGCGCCGCGGCGGTCAGGAAAATCGCGCACAAGACGGCGGCGAATGCCTTGACCGTCGCCGCGGGAACGAGCGCCAGGACCGTGCCGGCGAGTACCGCGAGCCAGCAAGCCGTGATTGCGGTCCGCGCGCGCGGCCGCGGTGCGTTCGACAAGAGCGGTCGGGCGCGGCTGAGCCCGTAGGCCGCTTGCCGGCCAAGCGCCCTTTGGCTGTGCCTTGCAACGAAGCGCCACAGCCGGTCCGACGATGTCAGGCGAAACGAACTCAGCCAGTTCGGCGGCGAGCGCTGCGGATCTGCGAGGCGGCGTGCGGTGAGGCCGCGCGGAGCGACAATCCAGATGAGTCTTCCGCGTTCTCGGAGCGGCAGCAATCCGGCGCCGGCGGCTTGGATCAATTGATCGTCGTCGAGCGGGCAGTCGGCGCGCGATGCGCGGTCAAGCGGCTCGTACGAGCTGCCGAGCGAGGACGCCAGCGCGATCAGATAGGCTTCCTCGGTGATCGCATCGGCGCAGATGAGGACCCGATCGGCCCCAAGTCCGATCGAATGCGCGCGGCGCTCGGCGGCGGCGACGACCGAGCGGGGCAGGAGAGAGCGGACGCAGTCGAGTTCCGGGCAGCGTGGTGGCGGCTTGACCGCGGCCGCTATGCGCTTCACGGCGCGGCGAAACGGCGCCCGCCACCATGTGGCGCCCGGCTGCCCCCTCGCCGCGGTCCGGCCAACCGCCGCCGCCTCACTTACGCCCGCAAACGCCACGGTCTACTCTCGACGCGACGAAAAGTGCCGCCTCGCCTCGACTTTTCAGCGCGCTCTCGCTAAGCGGGCAAGGCTCAACGCCGGTAGATCGTACCGATGAAATGGAGAAAAACAATATCCGGCAACCGTCGCGAGTTGATCGCTTTGGTCGCGGCCTCGATGGCCCTCACGGTATGCGTGTTGGCGGTGGCGTCCGTCGCGGCGCAACCCGCATCGCCGGAGGATACCATTGCGCCGCCGCGGACGGTGGTGATCCCGGGATTTTGGGATCCGCGACGGCGCCCTGAACGGCCCGATCTGTCGCGCCTGCAGAACATCCGCTTCCTCACCGACCTCGACTATCCGCCGTTCGACTATGCGGGGCCGGACGGCAATCCGGCCGGCTTCAACGTCGACTTGGCGCGGCTCATCTGCGACGAGATCAAGGTTGCCTGCACCATCCAGGCCCGCCCGTTCGCGACGCTGCTCGATTCGCTCAACGACAATAAGGGCGACGCCGTGATCGCTTCGATCGCCGCGACCGCCGATACGCGCAAGCGTGCCGATTTCAGCGATCCGTATTACCGCACTCCGGCCCGCTTCGTGGCGCGTGCCGACAGCCCGATCGGCGACGTTTTGCCCGAGCTGGTCGCCGGAAAGAAGATCGCGGTCATCGCCGGCACCGCGCACGAGGCTTATCTCAGGCAGATGTTCACCCAGGCCGATATCCATTCCTATCCGGACGCCGATGCGGCACGCACGGCGCTCAAGGATGGGCAGGTCGATCTTCTGTTCGGCGACGGTATCGCGCTCTCGTTCTGGCTCAACGGCACCAGTTCCGGCGGCTGCTGCGCTTTCCGCGGCGGCCCCTTCCTCGACAGCCGGTTCTTCGGCGAAGGTGTCGGCATCGCGGTCAAGCGCGGCAACGATCTCTTGCGGCAGGCGTTTAACTGGTCGCTGTTCCAGATATGGGAGAAGGGAAGCTTCACCGATTTGTGGCTGCGCTATTTCCCGATCAGCCCATTTTGAGCAACAAGTCGCCCGACCAAGGCTCCGCACAATCATGACCACTGCCGTGACCGAAATGCCGACGGATCTGCGCGAGCTCGCCGAGCAATCGCATGCTTGGCCGTTCGAGGAAGCGCGCAAGATCGTCGCGCGGCTGAAGAAGACGCCCAAGGACGAGGTCATCTTCGAGACCGGTTACGGGCCGTCCGGCCTGCCGCATATCGGCACGTTCGGCGAAGTGGCGCGCACCTCGATGGTGCGTCATGCCTTTCGCGTCCTCACCGGCGACAAGATCAAGACCCGGCTGATCGCCTTCTCCGACGATATGGACGGGCTGCGCAAGGTTCCCGACAACATTCCAAACAAGGAGTTGGTCGCGCAGCATTTGGGCAAGCCGCTGACCCGGGTGCCCGATCCGTTCGGTACGCATGATAGCTTCGCCGCGCACAACAATGCGCGGCTGCGCGCCTTCCTCGACCACTTCGGCTTCGACTACGAATTCATGTCGGCGACCGCGTGCTATACGTCCGGCCGCTTCGATGCGGCCTTGCTCAAAATGCTGGAACGCTTCGAGCAGGTCATGGCGGTGATGCTGCCGTCACTGCGTGAGGAGCGCGCGCAGACCTATTCGCCGTTCCTGCCGATCGATCCCAAGACCGAAATCGTCCTGCAGGTGCCGGTCGTCGCCCACGACGCCAAAGCCGGAACCATCACTTACGAAAATGACGGCGAGCGGGTAACCACGCTGGTCACCGGTGGGCGCTGCAAGCTGCAATGGAAGCCGGACTGGGCGATGCGCTGGCTCGCGCTCGGCGTCGACTACGAAATGGCCGGCAAGGACTTGATCGATTCGGTCAAGCTTTCCGGGCAAATCTGCCGCACGCTCGGCGGCGCGCCGCCGGAAGGATTTAACTACGAACTGTTCCTCGACGAGCACGGACAGAAGATCTCCAAGTCGAAGGGCAATGGGCTGACCATCGATGAATGGCTGCGCTACGCCAGTCCGGAGAGCCTGTCGCTGTTCATGTATCGCGAGCCGAAGGCCGCCAAGCGGCTCTATTTCGACGTGATCCCGCGCAATGTTGACGAGTACCAACAGTTTCTCGATGGCTACGGACGGCAGGCGCCGCGCGAGCGGCTGACCAATCCAGTCTGGCACATTCACGCAGGCGCGCCGCCGCAGGCGGACAATCCGATTACTTTCGCCATGCTGCTGTCGCTGGTCACGGCTTCGAACGCTGAGAACGCCGACACCCTGTGGGGCTTCATCGGCCGTTATCGGCCCGGCGTGACGCGGCAGACGCATCCGCATCTCGCCGCGATGGTCGAGTACGCTCTCCATTACTTCCACGATTTCGTGTTACCGGCGAAGAAATTCCGCGAACCGAGCACGGCCGAGCGCGCGGCACTGATCGATCTGCGCGAGGCCCTCTCACAATTGCCGCCCGACTCGTCGGCCGAAGACATCCAGAATGTCGTCTATGAGGTCGGCCGGCGCGAACCGTTTTTGGACGAGAAGAAAAAAGCCAAGGACGGCAAGCCCGGCGTGTCACTTGCCTGGTTCGACATGCTCTATCAGGTGCTGCTCGGCCAGGAGAAGGGTCCGCGCTTCGGCTCGTTTGTCGCTGCCTACGGCCTGCAGAACACAATCGATATGATCGACGGCGCGCTGGCAAGATCGGCTTAACGCGCGTTGTGCTGTTTACTGGCTCGCCCACAGAATGCGCGCGATCCACAGCACGTCGGAGGCTGCCAGCGTGCGGTCGGTGTGCGCGGCGTTGAGCGATTTCAGCTCGATCGATTTTGCGGAGCGGCGCTTGAACTCCTCGGCCATCACTTCGCCGCCCTTGGTGCGCACCACGACGCGGTCGCCGCGGCGGATTGGCGCCGAAGGCGACACCAGGATCACGTCGCCGTTGCGGTACGACGGCTCCATGGAGGTGCCGGAGATTTCGAGCGCGTAGGCGTGCTCGTCGTTGACCGCGGGGAAGGCGATTTCGTCCCAACCCTCACCGGCCGGAAAGCCGCCATCATCGAAATATCCACCGGCGCCGGCCTCGGCAAAGCCGAGCAGCGGAACAGCGCGCGTCGGGACGCCACCGGCGTTCTGCTCCACCAGTCCGGCAAAAAGGTTGAATGAGGTGCCGGTCGCGTCCAGCGCCTTGGCAATCGATTCAGCCGAGGGCCAGCGGGCGCGGCCGGTTGGCGTGATGCGTTTCGACTTGTTGAAGGTGGTGGGATCGAGCCCTGCGCGCCGGGCTAGTCCCGAGGCGGAAAGCCCGGCGCGCGCCGCCAGCCGATCGATCGCCGACCAGATCTGCGCGTGGGTAAGCTTCGCCATCGGCTCCGCGAGCGCCACAGAAGCACTCCCTAGGCTAGGAGTTTGATGCCCATGATAGGAATATATTACCTGAATGCTCAAGTCCGTCCGTTGCCCGCCTGTTGTTAGGGCTGCGGTACCAAGCTTGGACAAAAGCCGCGAGGCCGATATAGGTTCGGCGGACTTTTGGACGGACCTTGGTGGCGACGATTTACAAAATCTGCGAACGGGCTCTGTGGCTTGCTGCCGAGGCTGCCGGCGAGTTTCGTGGAGCGGGCGTCGACGAACGGGATGGCTTCATCCATTTCTCCACCGCTTCCCAGCTTGCCGAGACCGCGGCCAAGCATTTCGCCCGCCAATCCGGCTTGGTGCTGCTTGCGGTCGATGCCGAGGCGCTGGGCGGGAAGCTCAAATGGGAGGCTTCGCGCGGCGGCGACCTCT
Source organism: Xanthobacteraceae bacterium (assembly GCA_035503415.1). Taxonomy (GTDB): domain Bacteria; phylum Pseudomonadota; class Alphaproteobacteria; order Rhizobiales; family Xanthobacteraceae; genus BOG-931. The sequence continues at coordinate 2,780 of DATJTL010000298.1, read as the reverse complement.
TCCCGCATCTTTATGCCGTGCTGCCGCTCGGCGCGGTGCGCTGGGCGCGCCAATTGCCCGATGAGGTCGAAGGCCGCCGTCCGATGCCGGAGCTTGAACCGTGATCGGACTGTACGATCGCTTCGCCCGTCCGCTGTTGCGTGTGCTCGACCCGGAAGACGCGCACCGGCTCGTTATCAGGATGCTGCAATTTGCGCCGCTGCCGTCATCCGCGGCTGACGACGAACGGCTGGCCACGCGCGCTTTCGGGCTCAATTTCAAAAATCCGATCGGGATCGCGGCCGGGTTCGACAAGCATGCCGAAGTCCCCGATGCGCTGTTGCGTCTCGGCTTCGGTTTCGTCGAGGTCGGCACCGTTACGCCGCTGCCGCAGCCGGGCAATCCGCGGCCGCGAGTATTTCGGCTCGATGCCGATCAGGGCGTCATCAACCGGCTCGGCTTTAATTCCGAAGGCGCCGAGGCGGTGCTCAAGCGCCTTGCCGCCCGTGCCGGAGTTCCTTCCCTTCGCTTTTCCACCGAGCGCCAAACGCGCGGCGGCGGAATCGTCGGGATCAATGTCGGGGCCAACAAGGATTCTGCCGATCGCATCGCCGATTATGTCGGGTTGATCGAGCGTTTCGCACCGGTGGCGAGCTACGTGACCATCAATGTTTCATCGCCCAATACGCCGGGACTGCGCAACATGCAGCAAGGCTCCGTGCTCGACGATTTGCTGGCGCGGGTGATCGACGCGCGCGAGCGCGTGACGCAGCACGCCGGCGCGACGCCGGTTTTATTGAAGATCGCGCCCGATCTGTCGCTGCCCGACCTCGACGACGTCGTCGGCGTCGCCCGCTCGCGCCGGGTCGACGGCATGATCGTCGGCAACACCACAATCGGACGGCCGCCAAGCGCGCGCGACAACGCCGCGAGCGAAGCCGGCGGACTCTCGGGGCGTCCGTTATTTGCTCTCGCCAACCGCATGCTGGCGGAAACTTTTGTGCGGGCGGAGGGCGTTTTTCCGCTGGTCGGCGCCGGCGGAATCGATTCGGGAAAAGCCGCGCTGGCCAAAATCCGCGCCGGCGCCACCCTCATTCAGATCTATTCCGGATTGGTGTTCCGCGGCCTCGGCCTGCTCGACGAGATCAAGCGCGCTTTCATCGCGACGCTCGACCGCGACCGTCAGGACAGCCTGAAGGACTATGTCGGCGCCGATGCGGCTTCAGTCACCGCCGAGGCCTGGCCAGTATGATTTGGCCAGTATGAATTGGCCAGTGTGAAATGGCCCATGTAGAGAACATGTAGAGAAGCAGGAAGCTCAGCGACGGATGGGGAGGACCGCATGATCGATTGCTACACCTGGACAACCGACAACGGCTACAAGCCGCGCATGATGCTGGAGGAATCCGGACTTGCGCATCGGATCATTCCAGTCAATCTGCGCGAGCGCGCGCAGATGTCGCCGGAATTCATGACAATCAGTCCCGGCCACAAGATACCCGCTATCGTCGACGATGAAGGACCAGGCGGCACGCGCGTGACGCTTTGCGAGTCCGGCGCAATCCTCAAATATTTGGGCGAAAAATCCGGCAAGTTCTATCCGAGCGATCCGGCCGCGCGGGTGAAGGTTGATCAGTGGCTGTTTTACGGCTCGGCAACTTTCACCACGCTGTCGCAGCAATTCGGACACTGGACGATACGGTCACCGGTGAAGGCGCCGACCGCGCAACAGCACTACGATGCGAACCTGCGCGATATGCTCGGCATCCTCGACCGCCATTTGGCGGCGAATGAATATTTTGCCGGTGTCTATTCGATCGCCGACATCACCATGTATCCGGACGTGCACTTCCACGGCGTCAACGACATCGGGCTTGCCGATTATCCCAATGTGCGGCGCTGGCACGATGCGATCGCCGCGCGTCCAGCCGTGCAGCGGGCGTGGGGACCGTTTCCGGCCTGAGTGTCTTGACGTTATACCAGGAGCAACAAGTCTACCCGTCACACTCCGCCACCGGGTCCGGCCCGACGTGGCCGGCCCGAAGCTCCGGCATAGCACCCAGTAACCCGAAGCCTATGAGTCGGGACCGGAGCTGTTTGGGGACAGCATCATCTACTTTCGCTGACGAGACAGCAAAATGAGTCAGCCCTAAAGGCGGCTTGCTATCAGAAGCCCGTTGCTAATGCGGCAAATTGCGTACGAAGGTCCGCTGGCGCTTGGCGGCAGGCACTTGGTGCAGGTTTGCGTGTTCCTGTTCCAAAAGCTCCGCGCATCGCATCCAGCGTTGCGCCAGACCGGTCCAAACAGCTTTGTTTTCCGGGCTACGGGTAAATTTGGCCATCACTTCACATTCAGCAGCAAATCTCAGGAACCGGTCCGTCGTGTGCATCGACAAAAACCTCCGTCTACCCCGATGGATGGCGAACACCACACGGCGGCAACGGGTTCCCGGTCTCCAACATTAAATTTCGCAGGTATTTGATATATTTGACTAAAGTCCGCCGCCGTCTCAGCGCAAAGCCGCGGCGCCAGGTGCCGGCGCCAGTACCGGCTTGAGCGCGGGCATGAGCCGGCGTCTTTCGCGCCGGGCCGGAATCGCCCGATAGACCTGCTTGGTCGCTTCGACGATATGGACGCCGGCGAACGGGGCCGAGAGTGTGGAACCGGTGCGCTCCCAGGCGACGGCCGAGCGCAGGAACCAGCCGCGCCCTACCGGGGGAACGTAAAGCGCCTCGTCCCAGCCGGTGGGCGTGAACCACGCTTCGCGCAAAAGCTGCGTGATCTGCGGACGAGAATAGGG
>DATJTL010000297.1:0-3913 GCA_035503415.1 Xanthobacteraceae bacterium | reverse complement strand
GATGCGGGCTGCCTCGTCATTATTACGGGCGACGATCACGCTGATCGACGTTTCGATTTCCGGATGCAGGGCGAGCGGAACGCTGTGCCGACCGATGGTCTTGATCGGCGCGTTGAGCGCGATCTGATTGCGGTTGACGGTAAAGCCCGCCTCCGTGATCAGGTGCACCAGATCGCGCGGCGAAACCGAGCCGAACAACTGGCCGGACTCGGAGGCTTGCCGCAGCACCGTGAAGCTCTTTCCGTTGAGCTTCTCGGCGACGCCGGTCGCCTCGGTCTTGAGCGTCAGCGACCGCGCCTGCAGTTCGCTCTTCATTGATTCAAAGCGGGTGCGGTTTTCCGCCGTCGCGCGCAAAGCCTTGCCGCGCGGCAGCAGGAAATTACGGGCAAAACCGTCTTTGACGCGCACGACGTCGCCCATCTGGCCCAATCGGGCGACACGTTCGAGCAGGATTACTTCCATCTCGGCTTCTCCTTAGAACGGATCAGCGGATGACGTAGGGCAACAGCCCTAGAAAGCGTGCGCGCTTGATCGCTTGCGCAAGCTCGCGCTGCTTCTTCGCCGACACGGCCGTGATCCGGCTGGGAACGATCTTGCCGCGCTCCGACACGAACCGTTGCAGCAGCTTGACGTCCTTGTAGTCGATCTTCGGCGCGTTGGCGCCGGAAAACGGACAGCTCTTGCGGCGCCGGAAGAACGGCCGGCGTCCGCCGCCGGCTTGTGGGGACATCGCCATGATTATTCCTCCGTCGCCGTGTCGGTTTCGCCGGCGCCCTCGCGCGGACGGCGGTCGCGGTCACGCGGACGGTCGCCCCGATCACCGCGATCACCACGGTCGCCGCGATCAAAGCGATCACCACGATCGCCGCGCCGATCGTCGCGGTCGCGATCGCGCTCAGCGCGACGCATCATAGCGGACGGCCCCGCCTCGTGTTCCTCGACGCGGATGGTCAGGTAGCGCAGAACGTCTTCGTTCAGTCGTTCCAACCGCTCGATTTCGTTGATAGCCGCCGGCGGCGCATCGATGTTCATCAACGTGAAATGCGCCTTGCGATTCTTGCGCAGGCGGTAGGACAGCGATTTGACGCCCCAATATTCGGTTTTGGCGATGGATCCGCCGAGACCCTCGACGACGCCTTTTAATTGGGCGGTCAATTCCTCGACCTGCTGCGCGCTGGTGTCCTGGCGCGCAAGATAGACGTGTTCATAGAGCGGCATGGCTGCCCTTTCCTCGTTGCCTTCGCCCGCCACCGGCGCCAAGCCCCTCGAGCCCTTCGGGAAAGGCTCGAATGCTCTGAAGGCGGGAACACCGGACGCCGGGCCGTCAGGCCCTACCGCGCCGTCAAATAACGCATGTTCTGAAACCACTTTTTCGGAACAGGCGCTGACGCGGTCGTCCGTTCAGCCCCCGGCCGGGGTCGAGCGGAAGCCGCACATATACGCAGCCGGAGGGGAAAGGCAAGCCAAAGGAGCGTCTCGCCGGCGCTTCAACGCGCCGCCGGTCTCTGGATCAGTTCGGCAAGCCGCACCGCGAGTTCGATCGCTTCGCGCATCTGTTTTGAGCCGGCGCTGTCCGGCGTGGGAGCGGCACTGCGCAGCTTTTGCAGACCGGCAAGCAGCACTTCGAGGCTTCCCTCCAAGAGCTTTCGCCGAAAAGCGGGATCGCCGCGCGCCTGCGCAAGCTCCGCCTCGGTCACGGGCGCGAATGCGCTCATTTCGACAGGCTCATCAGCAACGTGGTTAATGACATTGATCCTTCGCCTAAAGGATACCAATCCGCCCTTGTCGCTTTCTTACCCGGCCGCGCCGCCGGTGCGGTGCTACCGGTGCGGCTTGACAGGGCCGGTGGCGCGGTATCTTTCGCCCTTCTTTTATGGGTCAGAGAGATGGCGGTTGCATTCGTTTTTCCGGGGCAGGGCAGTCAAACCGTCGGCATGGGTAAGCTGCTGGCGGACGATTTTGCGTCCGCGCGAGCGGTCTTCGATGAAGTCGACGCGGCGCTCGGCGAGCAGTTGAGCCAGACAATCTGGAACGGGCCGGCCGACACGCTCGTGCTCACCGAAAACGCACAGCCCGCCCTGATGGCGGTTTCGCTTGCGGTGATGCGCGTGCTCGAAGCGGAGGCCGGGGTCAATCTTGCGCGCGATGCGGCGTTCGTCGCCGGCCACTCGCTCGGCGAATATTCGGCGCTTGCCGCCGCCGGTGCGCTGTCGGTCGCGGACGCGGCACGGCTTCTGCGCATTCGCGGTCGCGCCATGCAGAAGGCGGTGCCGGTTGGTGTCGGCGCCATGGCGGCTCTGATCGGCGTCGAATTCGCCGAAGCTGAAGCGATCGCGGCCGAGGCGGCAAGCGTGGGCGTGTGCGCCGCGGCAAACGACAATGGCGGCGGGCAGGTCGTGCTTTCCGGCGAGAAGCAGGCGGTCGAGCGGGCCGTGGAGATCGCCAAGGCACGCGGCGTCAAGCGGGCGATGATGTTGCCGGTGTCGGCTCCCTTCCATTGTTCGCTCATGAGCCCGGCCGCCGAGGCGATGGCCGAGGCGCTCTCGAATGTCACCATCGAGCCGGCGCGCGTTCCCGTGGTCGCTAACGTGTTGGCGCGGCCGATCCGGGCGCCGACAGACATTGTCAAATGTCTGATCGAGCAGGTGACCGGGACTGTGCGCTGGCGCGAATCGGTTCTGTTCATGGCTCAAAAAGGGGTGACGGCGTTCTACGAGGTTGGCGCCGGCCGCGTGCTCGGCGGCTTGATCAAGCGCATTGCTGAGAACGCGCAGACGACTTCGATCGGTACACCCGACGATATTTCCCGCTTCAAAGCTGCACGCGGATAGAGTTGCGGTTTGCGCTTCCAAGGACCGCCGCGAGGATGAAATGTTCGAACTGACCGGCAAGACGGCCCTGATCACCGGTGCGACCGGCCCTATTGGCGGCAGCATCGCGCGCAGCCTTCACGCACAGGGCGCCGCCATCGCCATCTCGGGCACCAGGCATGAAGTGTTGCAACAGCTGGCCGCCGAGCTGGGCGAACGTGTCCATGTGCTGCCGTGCAATCTTGCCGACGCTAAAGAAACAGAGGCTCTCGTGCCGCGCGCCGAGGAGGCGATGGGGCAGCTCGATGTGCTCGTCGCCAATGCCGGCATGACGCGCGACAATCTGTTGGTGCAGTTGCGCGATGAGGACTGGGAGCAGGTGATCGCGATCAATTTGTCGGCGACGTTCCGACTCACGCGCGCCGCAGTGCGCGGCATGATGCGGCGCCGCTTCGGGCGCATCGTCGCCATCACTTCGGTGGTGGGATCAACCGGCAATCCCGGCCAGGCCAATTACGTCGCCGCCAAAGCCGGCATCGCCGGCATGATCAAGGCGGTCGCGGCGGAATACGCCAAGCGCGGCATCACCGCCAATTGCGTGGCGCCCGGATTCATCCTCACTCCGATGACAGAGAAACTCAACGACAAGCAACGCGAAGTCATTCTTGCCAAAGTTCCTGCCGCCCGCGCCGGCACGCCGGCGGAGGTAGCCGCCGCCGTCGTCTACCTGGCCTCCAACGAGGCCGCCTACGTGACCGGGCAGACGCTGCACGTCAACGGCGGACTGGCCATGATTTGAAGGTGATAAAACGCGAGCGAGGTTGCCGGCCGCGCTAGTCAACGCGGGGGAAGTGTGGTAACCGGACCGCATTGGGCTGGGGGAACCTTAAGAGCCGGAGAGCGGGGCAACAACTATCCGCCTCTGATCGGTGGCGACCCGCAGCCGCCACCGACGACGAGACCAGACTCATTGAATTGGGTCGCGTTGAAAGATGAGGTTGGAAGATGAGTGATATCGCCGAGCGGGTGAAGAAGATCGTCGTGGACAATCTGGGCGTCGATCCCGACAAGGTAACAGAGAACGCCAGTTTCATCGAAGATCT
>DATJTL010000296.1:0-8992 GCA_035503415.1 Xanthobacteraceae bacterium | reverse complement strand
ATCGACAACGGCCACCTTTATCTCGCGGTGCCGCCGCTCTACCGGCTCTCACACGGCGGCAAGGTTTTCTACGCCCGCGACGACAAGCACCGCGAGGAGATTTTGAAGAAGGAATTCCACGCCAACGCCAAGGTGGAAGTGAGCCGCTTCAAGGGGCTCGGCGAAATGATGGCGGCGCAACTGAAAGAAACCACGATGGACCCGAAGAAGCGCACGCTGCTGCGGGTCATGCTGGCGGCCGACGAGCAGAAGACGACCGAAAAGTCGGTAGAGCGTCTCATGGGCACCAAGCCCGAGGCGCGCTTCGAATTCATCCAGGAGCGCGCCGAATTCGCCGACGAGCAAGCGCTCGACGTCTGATCGGCGGCGAACCAGGTCGATTATTCTTTCGGCTTGAACAGCGTGTCGGTTGCCGTGATGAGCCCGGTGTCGGGATGCGCCGCGCAATACTCGCCGAGCTTCTTGGCGTTGCCGACGAATTTCTCGGTGTCGATGATGGGCGGATCGTTCTCGCCCCTGTAGTAGCCGTCGAGCCAGGCAAGTATGACGCCGACGTCATCCTTGCTGGCGGTCTGGAATTGATGGCAGGTCCAGGTCGAAAGATCGATCTCGGTGGCAAACGCGGCATTGCCGCAGATCAACAGGCCAGCGAGCACTCCAGCAAAAAGCTTCATGTCAGCCTCCCCCTTCCTGATCGACCGATTGTGCACCGCCTGCGTGCAAAGTCCAGTCCGGCGCCCGCGCCGACTTTCAGTTTTCTCTTGCGCCGATTCGGATTAGCAATAGCAGCGGGGCGGCAACGTTATTGTGACGACGGCGAGATGTCAGAGGGGGAAGAATGAGCACAACCGATAACAGCACGCCTGCGGGCCAATCTCTGGTGCCGTGGGGCTATACGCTCATTCGCATCGCGCTCGGCCTCATTCTGCTCCCGCACGGCTACGCCAAGCTGTTTCTCAACGACGCCGCGCCCACCTCACGGCATTTCGCGCAGTGGGGCTGGGCCTATCCGCTGGCGTGGGCCTATTTGATCGGCGCGCTCGAATTCTTCGGCGGTTTGTTGCTGGCGCTCGGCTTATTCACCCGTGTGGTTGCCATCGCTTTCGTGCTCGAAATGGCCGTGATCTCCTTTGCGGTGCTCTACCCGACGTGGGACTGGGGCCACCACGGCATGGAATACTCATTCCTCATGGGCCTGGTCGCGCTCGGACTGGCACTGGGCGGCGGCGGGCCCTACTCGCTCGACCGGCGGATCGGCCTGCGATTCTAGGCTCCACAGGCTTCCGAACCCTTCTGAAATAGCGCGTGGTCCTCGTGGCGGACCGCGACCAACCGCGCTCGCTTCCAGCGCGGCATATTTCATATTAGACCTATTGACATCAATTTCGATTTCGCGTTAGTCCTACTGACATGAAAAAGGGAACGCGGCCATACGACATGACGGCTCGGGCCGCCAAGGCCGAAGCCACCCGGACCCGCATCCGGGAGAGCGCTGTGGACCTGTATTGCCGGCATCCGATCGAAGATTTCACGCTGGAGGCGGTCGCGGCCCGCGCCGAAACGACCGTGCAGACAGTGCTGCGCGCGTTCGGCAGCAAGGATGAGCTCATCTACGCGGCGTTGACGGACATGGCCGCCGGCGGCGTGTTTCTGAAGCCGGTTCAGCCGGGCGATATCAAAGCAGCGGTGACGTCCTTCTTTGATATCTATGAGACAGTGGGCGACCTGGTCATGCGCCGGCTCGACGAGGAACAGCGCCGGCCAGCGCTCAAAGCGTCGTTGGATCAAGGGCGCGAGAACCACCGCGACGGCGTCAAATCCGTCTTCGCACCGCAGCTTGAACAGCGCCAAGGCGCTGCGCGCGCGCAGCTCCTCACCATGCTGACCGTACTCACTGACGTTTATGTGTGGAAGCTGTTGCGGCGCGACACGGGACTCGGCCGGCAGGCAGCAGAAAATCTCGTGCGCAAAATGATCTCAGGCGTTATCCAACAGGAGCAGGACCATGGCACGTATTCTTTGGCTGAATTGGTCGGGCGGCGGCAACCTGCCGCCTAGTCTCGGCATCGCACGCGTGTTGACCGAACGCGGCCATCAGGTCGCATTCGCCGGACGGCCGGAAATGGTGCCGCGGGTCAAGACCGCCGGCTTTCGCGCCATCGAGATCACCGAGGCTTACGCGCAAGTCGATCGATATCCGCAAGGTCATTTCATGACTCGTGCGGCGTGTTATCTGACGTCGCCGGCCGTGGAAGCGCAAATCCGCTCCATCGTTGAGGCCGAGAAGCCGTCGATCGTCCTGATTGATGCAATGTTTCCGGCCGCCCTCGCCAACGCATCGCAGTTCGGCTGCGCGTCGGTCGTGTTCGTCCATACCTTCGTGTTCCGCCAGCTCGACATGTGGCGCAAATTCTTCGGCATTTTCGACGGCATGCGCCAACAGGCGGGATTTCCCGGCTTGCCGGTCCTCGATGAATTGTGGCGACCGCGCGAGCGCATCGTCTCGACGAGCCTTCGCGCATTCGATGCCCCGCCGCTAGCCGACTGGGAAATGGTTCGGCATGCGGGCCCGGTGCTCGAAGACGAGAAATTCGCCGTACCGACACCGTTGCCGTGGCCCGAGAGCGATGCGACTCCTCTTGTGCTGGTTAGTTTCAGCACCGGTTTCGAGCAACGCAACGTCGACAAGGTGCAGCGGACACTGGACGCCCTTGCCGAATTACCGGTCCACGTGGTGGCAACGACCGGAGGCATCGTCGCACCCAACGAAGTGGCTGCACCACAGAACGCCATCGTGCTTAACTACGCGGCGCACGATCCGATCGTCCAACGCGCAGCACTCGTCATTACCCATGGCGGCCACGGCACGGCGATGCGCACGTTGGGCCACGGCGTACCCATGGTCGTCATTCCGGGGCCTGCCGGAGATCAGCCTTACGTCGCTGCCGCAGTTGCGGAATGGGGTGCGGGCCTGGCGTTGCCGGGCGATGCCGGCGTCGAGGCCATTCGCGCCGCGGCGCAGGACGTTCTCTCCACACCAGGGTTCCGCGACAATGCGCGCAAACGCGCGGCGGCGCTTGCCGGCGTCAACGGCGCGGCCAATGCTGCCGACGAAGTGGAAGCGCTCCTCAACGCGCGCGCACAGCACGAGCGTTGTCAGCAGGTCGCCTGATGCGACGTTCGAGCTTGTTGGAGCTCTAATGCTCGAACTTCAAGTTTGCGGCCTTCGCCACGGCGCGGAATTTGACGATGTCGCTCTCGATGAGTTGTTTGAATTGCTCGGGCGTGTCGTTGCTGGGGTTGATCGCAAGCGCGTGAAGCTTGGCCGATACGCCGGGATCGTGGATGGCTTGCGCGAGCGCCTTCTCGATCTTGGCGAGAACCGCCGGCGGCGTTCCTGCCGGAGCAAACATGCCGCTCCACAAATGCACGTCGACGCTCGGAAAGCCGGCCTCGGTCATGCTCGGTACGTCGGGCAGTTCAGGCAGTCGCTCGCTGCCGGTGACCGCCAGCGCCTTGAGCTTGCCGGCCTTGACCTGCGGCACCGTCGGCGGCGGATCGACGATCGTCATCATCGACTGCCCCTCCATGACGCTCAGAATCATTTCCTGGCTGCTCTTATAAGGGATCATCTCGCCAGGCATGCCGGAGGCGAGTTTCAGCTCCTCCATCGGAATAACGAAGGCTGGCGACGTGCTCGGATAGTTGGCTTTGTCGGGATGCTGTTTGGCATACGCGACCAATTCCTTGACGTTATTGGCGGGATTGGTGGGACTGACCGCCAGGATCAGGGGAAACTGGCCGATCAGCGCCAGCGGCACGAAGGATTTGGTCGGACTGTATTTGAGGTCGGAATAGACTGCCGCCGCGATCGACATCGCACCGATCGGGCTTGCCAGTAGCGTGTAGCCGTCGCCCGGCTGACCGGCGACGTATTCGGCGGCGAGCTGCGCCGCGGCGCCCGGACGGTTTTCGATCACAACCGATTGGTGGAGGATTTCTCCGAGCTTTGCCCCAACAAGGCGCGCCAGAATGTCGGTGCCACCGCCGGCGCCGAATCCGACCACGATCTTGATCGGCCGCGTCGGATAGTCGGTCTGCGCCGAGGCGGTTGGAATTGCCAATGCTGCGAACAACAGCGCGGCCAATGCGGCACGCGCGGACATGCGTGCGAGCGCAACACGCATAGCTTCCTCCCCTGCCTCGTGATGCTTTGTTCCGAGGGTGGGCGATCTTAGCACAATCCTGACCGCCGCACCCGGCTCTACCTTGCGGGAATTGCGACAGGTAGACGCGGCAGAGCGGGTGCGCGGTCAGACGGCCATCAAGCCACGGCCGCCGCTATTCCTCGAAGTGCAGATGCGCGGCTTTGACCACCTCGCGGAATTTGGCCACGTCCTTTGTAATGATCTGCTGGAATTGGTCCGGGGTGGCACCGCCGGGATCGACCGCAAGCGCCCTCAATTTCTGCGACACACCAGGATCTTGAATGGCTTCGTTCAACGCCTTTCGCAACTTGGCGACGATCGGCGCCGGCGTGCCCGCGGGTGCGAAGATGCCACTCCACAAACGCACATCCACGCTCGGAAATCCCGCCTCCGTCATGCTTGGGACATCGGGCAGCAGCGGCGAACGCTGCGACCCCGTGACGGCCAGCGCTTTGACCTTTCCGGCTTTCACCTGCGGCACGGTCGGCGGACCATCAGCAATGGTCATCGCGGTCTGGCCCTGCATCACGCTTAAGACCATTTCGTTGCTGCTCTTGTAGGGAATTTCGACTCCCGGCATGCCGGTCTTCAACTTCAACAGTTCGGCCGTGATGGTGAAGGCCGGCGATGAACTCGCATAATTGGCTTTGTCGGGGTGCTGCTTCATCCAGTCGACAAATTCTTTGACGTTTTTCGCTGGATTGTCCGCCGAGATCACCATGATCAGCGGAAAGTTCGCGATCATCGCCAGCGGCACGAAACTCTTGGTCGGTGAATATTTGAGATCTGGATAAATCGCCGCCGCGACAGCCATCGCTCCGCTCGGACCCACGAACAACGTGTAGCCGTCCGCCGGCTGCTGCGTGACGTACTCGGGGGCGAGCCTGCCGCCGGCGCCCGGGCGATTCTCGACGATCACCGGTTGGCCGAGGATCTCCGAAAGCTTGGCGCCCACCAGACGGGCGAAGATATCGTTGCCGCCGCCGGCCGCAAAGCCGACGACCAAATGAATCGGACGAGTCGGATAATCGGTTTGCGCGCCTGCCGGCACGCTTGCAAACGCCGTTAGCGAAGCCGCGATAATACCTGACAAAACCCATCCGCAGACGAGCCGAACAATTCGCATGAACGCTTCCTCCATTTCTTCTGCCTGCATCTCTCTTGCCTGCATCCTGCCCGGCAAATCCCGCCAGCACAATCCGCGCACGAGCTTCCTGCATTGCGGAAATCGCGTTGCCGCCGGCGGCCGGCCGAGCGGAGCTTTAGTAGATCAAAGCCACCGCTTTGTCTGAGCCGTCACGACTGCATCCATGCGACCAGCGCCTCGGTCACCGCCTGCGGCCGTTCGAGCGTTGATAAGTGCCCGCACGCGGGCACGATGACGAGCCGCGCCCCGCGAATGCCGGCCGCCATCTCCCGCGCCAATGCCGACGGCGTCAATTGATCCTCATCGCCAACCAGCACCAGGGTCGGGCACCCGATCGCGGCAAGCCCGGGGCGAGAATCCGGCCGGCTCATGATCGCCTGCTGCTGGCGCAGATAGGCGTCGGCGCCGGTTTCCTCGTTCATGGCGCGGACGGCGGCTTTGAGCGTGCCATCGCCATGGCGGCTGTTATGCACCAGGAGCGGAAACTGGTCCTCGGTGATGTCGGCAAAGCGCCCCTGCCGCGCCAGTTCGATCAACGGCATGCGCGCTGCGGTGCGCTCGGGCAATTCGGCGCCCGCACCGGTATCCAGAAGCGCGAGCTTCGCCACCCGTCCGGCAGCTTGCCGCATGATTTCGAAAGCGATGTAGCCGCCCATCGACAGGCCGGCGAGCGCAAACCGTGGCGGCGCGGCCCCCAGAATGCGCCGCGCAAACCCCGCCATGCTGTCGTCGCGCCGATGATCGGCGACGATGACCGGGCCGAATTGCCACAGCGCCGGGATCTGCTCGGCATAAAGGCGCGCCGAACAATTCAGTCCAGGAACCAGGATGGTCGGCAAAGGATTGCTTGCTGGGGTGGTCATTGGAACCGCTCCATGACGGAAAAATGAAGGAATCTGTTTAACTTAGTGCAGTGCGCAACGCCCAGGCAGGTTGACTTTCCGCGATTTGACCATATGTTTCGGCCATCCGAAGGCTAAGCAGATTCGGCCTTTCGCCGCTCCTTGCTCACTTCGATGATCTTAGGTTTTGCGCCGCATGGCGGCGCTCCGACGAGGGTTTATGTCCTTTTCACATCTCGGTTTATCCGAAAAAGTTCTCGCCGCTGTGGCGGCGTCCGGCTACCAAGCTCCCACCCCCATCCAAGACCAGGCGATCCCCCACGTCCTTGCTCGACGCGACGTGCTCGGCATCGCCCAGACCGGCACCGGCAAGACCGCAGCCTTCACGCTGCCGATGCTGACCATGCTGGAAAAGGGCCGCGCCCGAGCCCGCATGCCACGCACGCTCATTCTCGAGCCGACGCGCGAACTGGCCGCCCAGGTAGAGGAGAGCTTCACCAAATACGGCGCCAATCACAAGCTCAACGTGGCGCTGCTCATCGGCGGCGTCTCCTTTGACGACCAGGACAGCAAACTGACACGCGGAGTCGACGTGCTGATCGCCACGCCCGGCCGCCTGCTTGATCATTTCGAACGGGGACGGCTCCTACTCAGCGGCGTCGAGCTTCTGGTCATCGACGAAGCCGACCGCATGCTCGACATGGGCTTCATCCCCGACATCGAGCGCATCTGCAAGCTCGTTCCCTTCACCCGGCAGACCTTGTTCTTCACCGCGACAATGCCGCCGGAAATCCGGCGCATCACCGAGCAGTTCCTGCACAATCCGGTCCGCGTCGAGGTCGCCCGTCCCGCCACCACCGTCACCAGCATCACCCAGCTCCTGGCCAAATCCGGCCACGACCCGTTCGACAAGCGCGAGACGCTGCGCCGGCTTATCCGCTCGGCGGAAGGGCTCAAGAACGCCATCGTCTTCTGCAACCGCAAGCGCGACGTCGCCACGCTCTATCGCTCCCTGCTGCGCCATCGCTTTTCGGTGCAGGCGCTGCACGGCGACATGGATCAGCCCGCGCGCATGGCAGCGCTCGAGCAGTTCCGAAAAGGTGAAGTGACGTTGCTGGTCGCTTCCGACGTGGCGGCGCGCGGCCTCGATATTCCGGACGTGAGCCACATCTACAATTTCGACGTTCCGTTTCACGCCGACGATTACGTGCACCGCATTGGCCGCACCGGCCGCGCCGGCAGGAGCGGCACCGCCATCACCATCGTCGCCGGATCGCACGACGTCAAAGCCGTGGCCGCCATCGAGAAGCTGATCGGGCGCAGCATCCCCTACATGGACCAACCGGCTTCGGCAGCCACAACGCCGTCGGAGCCGGCGGCGCCGCAGCAGAAAGATCATGGGCGCGCGCCGGCCAGCCGGCCGGACAAACCCCGTCAGCCGCGCCGGCAAGGCGCTTCGGTTACCCGCCTCGATGAGGCGAGGTCGCGGCGTGCTCCGCAGCCGGCTCGGGCACGACAAGACGAGGGCGATCACTCGCATTTGCCGGCATTTCTACTGCGCCCGGTGCCGCTGAAAGCCTAGCGCGAGCGGCGGCTCCCAGCCAAAGGGCACTCGTATCACGCTAAAACCCGCGCGCTGCGCAATCGTTTACCGCTCCTTCACCGCTATTTCCTAGCTTGCGACATTGGGACGCTGGTGCGTGGGCGCTGGCGCATTGGACTTCGGACTGTCAGACGCGAGCGGAGAATAGTTGATGACCGTGCCCAGCGACGAGCACGAAAGGACGTTTGCATTCGCCGATATCGCGCTTAATCAGATTCGTGCGCTGTCGCAGGCGGCCTCCCCGCGCAATTTCGAAATCTGGTACAACTACGCCACCGGCTACAATCCGGGGCTCAACCGCGCCATCAACCAGACGCTCGAGCAGAAGGGCACGCTTGCCGAGGCCGATCTCGAGCAGCTCCACGACACCTACATCAGCAACCAGCGCCTGGGCGACCAGATCGGCACGGTTGGCTCGCGCGTGCTCGACGAGATCAAGCAGGTGCTCGGCATGATCGACGCCGCCGCCGGCACCGCGACAAGCTATTCGGCAAGCCTGGCCGACGCCTCCGCCAAACTCGCCGGCACCGACGACCGCGAAACCTTGCGCGCGGTGATCGAGCGCCTCATCGATGGCGCCAAGGCGATGGAGAGCAACAACAAAAAGCTCGAAGCAAGCCTCTCGGCGTCGAAACAGGAGATCGAGCAGCTGCAGCAGAATTTGGCGGCAGTGCGCACCGAGAGCCTCACCGACCCGCTGACCGGCTTGTCGAACCGCAAGTACTTCGACGCCGCACTCGCCAAGGCGATCGCCGAAGCGGGGGAAACGGCCGAACCGCTATCGCTGATGATGGCCGACGTCGACTATTTCAAGCTGTTCAACGACAAGTTCGGCCACCAGACCGGCGACCAGGTGCTGCGCCTCGTCGCGCTGTCGATGAAGCACAACGTCAAGGGCCAGGACATCTGCGCCCGCTACGGCGGCGAAGAATTCGTCATCGCGCTGCCCAACACGGTGGCGCGCTCCGCCGTCACCGTCGCCGATCAGATCCGCCGCGCGGTCATGGCCAAGGAGTTGATGAGGCGGACGAACGGGGAGAAGCTCGGCCGGGTGACGATCTCCATCGGCGTCGCCGCTTTGCGCGCCGGCGAGACCGCGCAATCGCTGATCGAGCGCGCCGACAATTGCCTCTACGCGGCCAAGCGCAGCGGCAGGAACTGCGTCATCTGCGAAACCGATCCGGAAGCCGCG
>DATJTL010000295.1:0-4937 GCA_035503415.1 Xanthobacteraceae bacterium | reverse complement strand
GGTGCCTTTGTCGGCCCCCTTGGTGGTGAAGAACGGCTCGAACACGCGGCTAAGAACGTCCTCGGCGATGCCGCAGCCGGTGTCGGCGACAGCGATCGCGACGAATTCTCCTTCCAGCCCGTCGGGCGCCTGCTCGCCGCGGAGGCTCGCGTCTGCGGCGGAAATCGACAGCCGGCCGCCGTCGGGCATCGCGTCGCGCGCATTGAGAGCGAGATTCACCAGCGCCAGTTCAAGCTCCGACTTGTCGACGCGAACCGGCCACGCGGCGCGCGCGACGTCGATCGACAGTTCGATGTTGACGTTGAGCGAACCCGCCAGCACGTCGCGGATGGCTTCGATCGTTTCCGCGGCACTGATCACCGTCGGATTGAGCGGCATGCCGCGAGAGAACGAGAGCAGTTGCCGGGTCAGCGCCTCCCCGCGCGTCGATGCGATTTGAATGGCGTCGAGCGCGCGCTTGTCCCTCGGCTCGGTGAGGCGACGCTTCAGGCTCTGGGCGTGGCCGCTGACGATCATCAAGAGGTTGTTGAAGTCGTGGGCGACCCCGCCGGTGAGCTGGCCTAGCGCCTCCATCTTTTGCGAATGGGCGGATCGCAATTGTGCCTGCGCCAGCGCCTCGGCGGCCTGCTTCTCCAAACTGACGTGGCGGCCCGACACGTAGATCAGGCCGTTCTCCGCCGTCATCGTCCATTGGATCCAGCGCCAGGAGCCATCCCGGTGCTTGAAGCGATTTTCCATGCGCACGGTCGAGGCGCCTTGGGCAAGCTGGGCGCGACCGGCGATTGCGGCTGCGGCGTCGTCCGGATGCCGCAGCTGGCTCACGTTCATTGATTTGATCTCGGCCTCGGTCCAGCCCAACAACTTGGTCCATGCCGGGTTGATGATGGTGAAGTAGCCCTCGAAATTCGACACGCCGAGCAGGTCTTCGGAAACCTGCCAGATGCGGTCGCGCTCGAGCGTGCGCTCTTCGACTTCCGTTTCCAGTTTTTCCTTGAGCTTGCGCAGCTCTTGCTCGGCGTGCATGCGCGCCTGTTCGGACAGCATGCGTTCGCTGGCGAAGCCGAGCCGGCGGGCAAGGTTGCCGGCGAGTGCGATCTCGTCGCTGGTGAATGTGTGGGGAGCCTCGTAGCAGGCCGTGAATTTGCCGGCGAGGCGGCCGTCCGACGACATCAGCGGAATGAAGGCAAGCGCGCGGATGCCCTCTTGCTTTGCGGCGGCCTTGATCGTCTCGGGCAAATCCGCGCCATCGATATCCGAGACGCAGACCGGTCGCGGATAGGATTCGCCGTCCGTGAACGGAGAGTGGCCCTCGATTGCCGCACGGTAGTGATCGGACACGCCGCGCCAGGCGACGAAGCGCAGAACTCCCGCATCGTCGGCGCGCAGCACATAGGCACGGCTGCAACGCAGCGCGCGCACGATGGCATCGAGCGCCGCCTCGTACACCACGCCAAGCGACTCGGCGCGGTAGAGCCGGTTGGTGAATTCATAGAGCGCAGCGTTCTCATCGGCCGTTCTGGCGAGCGCCGCCTCGGCGCGCACGCGCTCCTGTTCGGCGCGCTTGCGTTCGGTGACGTCGAGCATCGATGCCACCCAGCCGATGATCTGGCCGTGTTCGTCGGTTTCCGGCACGGATACGGCCTGGATGAAACGGAGCCCGGCGCCGCGGTAATGCACCTCGCTCTCGCCCTCGACCCGCTCGCCGTTGAGCACCTTGGCAACGGCGGGCAGAATGGTCCGAAACGCCCTTTCGCCGAGAATCTCGGCGATCGGCCGGCCGACGATGTCCTCGGCCTTGCCGCCGAGCAGATCGGCAAAGCCTTGACTGACGAAGCGATAGCGCAGGTCGCGGCTGCAGCGCGCGAGCATGAACGGCGTCCGGTCGATGACCGCCTTCAGTTCAGCCTCCTGAGCGCGCAACGCGGCTTCGGCGCGGTCGCGTTCTTGCGAGCGAGCCCGCAGCGCCCGCGAGGCGGCGGCAAAAGCGGTGACGGCGTCGTCGTATTCGCGTACGCCGGTTGGCGTTGCGCTCACCGGCTGTTCGGACGCCATCGCCTTCGCGGCGTCGTGCAAGAGGGTGGCGCTGCGATGCAAGCGGCGCGCGACCAGCCACGACAGCAAGATACCGAGGCCGATACAGCCGAGGCTGGCGGCCAACAACAGCCACTGCGTGCGCCACAACGGCGCTTCCAGAATGCTCTCTCTGATGCCGATCCCGACCGTCCAGCCGTAGGCGGTTCGCGCGTAACCGTCGATGATCTCGTGCCCGTCGGTTGCGCGATGATAGACGACGCCTGACGGGCTGTGCTGCATCGCGTCCTGCCAACCTTCGCTCGCCGGCTCGCCGAGTTTCTGTCCTTCCGAGTCAGGCAGGCGCGCCACGAAGCGGTGATTGTTGTCGACGATGGCAGCGAGCCAATCCGCCGTATATTTCTGGTCCTGCAACAGGGCCACGAAACGATCTGGGCTGAGCGTGATATCGAGGAGATAAAGCGGCTGGCCGTCGCGTAGTACCGGAACGACTGCAAAAGACTTGAGCCGGTGGGAAGAGTATCCGGCGACCACATCGGAAACTTCCGGCTTTCCAGTCCGCAACGCCCTCTGCTCGGCGTCAAACAACGGCCGGCGCTGGAGCGCCGCGCCGTTGGGCTGATTTGTGTTGAGCAGGATCTGTCCGGTCGGATCGAGAACGATCAGCGATGAGTTGGGGATACTTGTGAGGGCGCCTGCCGCGCGTTGCCGGAACACCGGCCAATTGCCTTTCAGCAACGAGCTGGACTGCGCCAGTGTCGATGCGACTATGATGTGCTTGTCGATTTCCTGGTCGACCGCCGCTGCGAGCGAGCGGGCATTGTTGAAGAGAGCCGCCTCAGTGGATTCGCGCTCCGACGCGGCCACGCGCCAGCTGGCGTAGAATGCCAAGCCCACGAGCGGGATTGCGACGGCGAGCGCCAGCAGGACCAGATAGTGCCGAACTGAATGCGGCCGTCGCGGTCCCGGTTTTTGTGCGATCCCGTCTCCGGGCTGATAAACGTGAGCGCTCAAGGGCATCCCCGCATGCCGAACCGCCGACCACGCAGGTTGCACGATACGGGGTGCCTCGCTGACGGCCAAGACCGTTGTGGCCAAGACTGTTGTGGCCAAGACCGTTCCGAACAATGCGGGATCGTCCGGCCTCGTCGGCGCCGCGCCTTGCCAGTCGCATGCAGAATGAGGGAGTGCGCCCGACCGCGGCTCCGCATTGCCCTTCTACCCAAGCGAATCGCCATGTAACGCCGTGTCGGGCAAAAAGTTCCATGGGCCGGCCATCGATCCGGCCTGCATGCCGGTACCCGAGACGAACGGGATACGCGTAGGGCATGGCTCCTTGTCCGGCCCCCTTGTCAGCCACCGCGAAACCGGGGCATTTCGTGCCGCAGAGGGATCTTTCCGCTTGCGAGATGCCAAGGAATGCCTGGTTACCGGGTTGCGGTCGATACGGGTGGGACGTTTTCGGACTTCGTCTATCTCAACGAGGAAAGTGGCGCGGTCACAATCGGCAAGGTCCCTTCGACCCCCGACGATCCATCGAGTGCGATCCTGCAGGGCATTGAGGCGCTCATCGGGCAAGGCGTCAGCGCCGCCGATGTCGGCTATTTCTGCCACGGCACCACGGTCGGGACCAATGCCCTGCTCGAGGGCAAGGGCGTCAAGACCGGCCTGTTGGTGACGGAGGGTTTCCGCGGCATCTACGAGGTCGCCGAGCAGGCGCGCCCCTACGGCGCCGCGATCTTCGACGTCATGTACGACAAGCCGGTGCCGCTCGTTCCGCCGCATTTGACCGGCGAGGCGCGCGAGCGCGTCGACTTTCGCGGCACCGTGCTGGTGCCGCTCGATGAACAAGCGCTGCGGACCACGCTGCGCGGGCTGAAGGCGCAAGCGATCGAGGCGCTCGCGGTCTGCCTATTGTTCTCGTTCCTCCATCCCGAACACGAAATGCGCGTGCGCGAAATCGCGCGCGACGAGCTGCCCGGCTGCAACGTTTCGCTCTCGTCGGAGATTTTGCCGCAGATCCGCGAGTACTATCGGCTGTCGACGACTGTCATCAACGCCTACCTGCAGCCGATCCTCGCCCGCTATATCGCAAGCCTCGATCGTCGGCTCGCGACTGCCGGCGTTGCCACGCCGCAGAAATACATCATGCAGTCGAACGGCGGCATGTCGACCTTCGGCGAGGCAGCCGGCAAAGCGGTGACCACGGTGCTGTCCGGACCGGCCGGGGGCGTCACCGCCGGCGCCGCGGCGAGCCGTCAGACCGGTCTTGCCAACATCATCACCTTCGACATGGGCGGCACCTCCTGCGACGTGGCGCTGATCAGGAACGGCGAGCCGATTTTTGCCAACCGCGGCAAGATCGAAGGCCGCGATCTCGCCGTGCCGATGATGGACATCAACACGGTGAGCGCCGGCGGCGGCACGATCGCCAGTGTCAATCGCTTCGGCGTGCTCGAAGTCGGCCCGCACAGTGCCGGCGCCGTGCCGGGGCCGGCCTGCTACGGCCGCGGCGGCGACGTGGCGACCATCACTGACTGCAATTTGCTGCTTGGCTATCTGTCCGCCGATAATTTTTTGGGCGGGCGCATGATTCTCGATCGCGCCAAGGCGGAAGCCGCGGTGGCGCGCGTCGCCAAGCCGCTGTCGCTCGACCTTCTTGCCGCCGCCGAAGGCGTCGTGCGCATCATCGACGTGAAGATGGAGGAGGCGATCAAGGCCATCTCCACGATGCGCGGCCACGATTTGCGCGATTTCTTTCTGCTCGCGTTCGGCGGCGCCGGTCCCGTGCATTCCGCGCGCTTGACGCGCGATCTCGGCATGGCCGGAATGATCGTGCCGCTCTATCCCGGTGTGTTTTCCGCCATCGGGCTCATCATGTCCGACGTCAAGCACGACTACATCCG
>DATJTL010000294.1:0-3098 GCA_035503415.1 Xanthobacteraceae bacterium | reverse complement strand
CGCACGGATATTCTCACCGGCACCAACGAATTTCCGGATATTCATGAAAGCAAGCCCGCGGTCCTCGACGTCGCACCAGTGACGCCGCCGAGAGAAGACGACCTGCCCATCAGTTTTGCGGCGCTCCCCCGAATGCGGCTTGCCGAGCCGTTCGAAGTCCTGCGCGATGCCTCCGACCGGCAGCTTGCCGCCGCCGGCACCCGGCCGAAAATCTTTCTCGCTTGTCTCGGCAGCCAAGCTGACTTCACCGCGCGCGCAAGCTTCGCCAAAAACTTCTTCGAGGCCGGCGGCATCGAAGCGGCGAGCGGCGAAGGCAATGCGTCTGCGCTCGGCGCCGCTTTCGCGACATCGGGCGCAGCGCTCGCCTGCCTGTGCGGCTCCGACAAAGCCTATGAGACGCAAGCCGCGGCGGCAGCGGCGGCGCTCAAAGCCTCCGGCGCCCAGCACATTTATCTGGCCGGCCAAGCAAACCAGAACGAGCAAGCCTACCGCAACGCCGGCATACAAACGTTCATCTATTCGGGCTGCGACGCGCTTTCGCTGTTGGGAGTGGCGCACGAATTGCTCGGTCTTGGCCGCTGACGCCAGGCGTCACTCTTCGTGCCTTCGCCGATCGCCTCGGGGCGATTGACCAGGGCGACGAGGCCGTAGCTGATAAGCAGCAGCAAAAACCACGAACCGAGCTTGCCCAGCGAGACCACCGACCAGCCCGCCATCTGGTGCGGATAAAGCCAAGTCTTGGTGATAGTGCCGAGATTCTCGGCAAGCCAGATAAACAACGCCACCAGAAACAGGCCGAGCAGGAGCGGCATGCGCCGATAAACGTAGTGGATGCGATAGTAGATCCAGGTCCGGCCAAACAGCAGCGCGGCTGCGGCGAACAGGACGAGGCGAAGATCGGCGGTGTAATGGTCCGTGAAGAAATTGGCGTAGATCGCGAGCGAAAGCAGCTGGATCGACCACAACGGCGGATGGCGCTCGAAGCGGAAATCGAACAGCCGCCACGCGCGCGCAATGTAGCTGCCGATCGACGCATACATGAAGCCGGAGAACAGCGGCACGCCGCCGATGCGGAAAATGCTGGGCTCGGGGTAATTCCACGAGCCGACGCCGGTCTTGAACACTTCCATGATGGTGCCGACGACGTGGTAGATCAGGATGACCTTGGCCTCGTCGAACGTCTCGAGCTTGAAAGCCAGCATGGCGATCTGGATCGCAATCGCCGCCAGAAAGATGAAATCGTAGCGCGCCAGCACGGCGCCGCGCGGATACCAAAGGTAAGTGCCGATCAAGAGCGCCAGCATGGCGCCGCCGAACAGGCAGGCCCAGGCCTGCTTCACGCCGAAGCGTACGAACTCATAGGCGAACGTCGTGAACCGCCGCTTCCCGGCCCAGCGCGCCAAGCGCGCTTCGACCGCAATAAATCGAGCGAGCGGCGCCCACCCTGCCGCAGCGCTTTGGATCGGACGAAGGTTTTGAGGATCGGTCAAGCCGCGGTCCCGGGTGCGGGAAATGTTGGAGCGTAACAGAACTACCATGGCCGCAGTGCGGCCGGATAAACAGAAACTCCCCTCGCCATCGCCCGATTGCGCCTTACATGATATGGTTGAGAGCCGGGATCAGCGGACCAAGTGACGCGCGATGAGCCAAATTCCCGATTTCACCAAAGTCGAGTTCGCCGCGGCGCAGGGCTCCGCGCCGGCACAATCCGCACCGTGGTCCACGCCCGAAGGTATCGCCGTCAAAAGCGCCTATGAGGCGGCCGACCTCGCCAGCCTCGATGGCCTCGACGCCTATCCGGGCATCGCGCCGTTCCTGCGCGGCCCCTACCCCACCATGTACGTCACCCAGCCATGGACGATCCGCCAATATGCCGGCTTCTCCACGGCGGAGGATTCCAACGCCTTCTACCGGCGCAATCTCGCCGCCGGACAAAAGGGCCTCTCTATCGCCTTCGATCTCGCCACCCACCGCGGCTATGACAGCGACCATCCGCGCGTCTCCGGCGACGTCGGCATGGCCGGCGTGGCGATCGACTCGATCTACGATATGCGCACGTTGTTCGCTGGCATCCCGCTCGAGCAGATGTCGGTGTCGATGACCATGAACGGCGCGGTGCTGCCGGTGCTGGCGCTCTACATCGTCGCCGCCGAAGAACAGGGCGTGCCGCCGGAAAAACTGTCGGGCACCATTCAGAACGACATTCTCAAAGAATTCATGGTGCGCAACACCTATATCTATCCGCCCAAGCCGTCGTTGCGCATCATTTCCGACATTTTCTCCTACACCTCGGCGCACATGCCGAAGTTCAATTCGATCTCGATTTCCGGCTATCACATGCAGGAGGCGGGAGCGACCGCGGATCTCGAACTCGCCTATACGCTCGCCGACGGCGTCGAATACGTCCGCGCCGGCTTGCTGGCCGGCCTTGACATCGACCGCTTCGCGCCGCGGCTGTCGTTCTTCTTCGGCATCGGCATGAACTTCTTCATGGAGGTGGCGAAGCTGCGCGCCGCGCGCGTGCTGTGGGCGAAGCTGATGAAGGGATTTAATCCCCGCGACGAGCGCTCGCTGATGCTGCGCACCCACTGCCAAACCTCCGGCTGGTCGCTCGCCGCCCAGGACGTGTTCAACAACGTGGCGCGCACCGCCGTCGAAGCCATGGCGGCGACCCAGGGCGGCACGCAATCGCTGCACACCAACGCGCTCGACGAGGCGCTGGCGCTGCCGACCGATTTTTCCGCCCGCATCGCCCGCAACACGCAGATTGTGCTGGCGCGCGAAAGCGGCACAACGCGCATGATCGATCCGTGGGGCGGCTCGTTCTATGTCGAACGGCTCACCCACGACCTCGCCGCGCGCACCTGGGGCCATATCGAGGAAGTGGAAAAGCTCGGCGGCATGGCGCGCGCCATCGAGGCGGGCTTGCCCAAGCTGCGCATCGAGGAGGCGGCCGCGCGCACGCAGGCGCGCATCGATGCCGGCGCGCAAGCGGTGATCGGGGTCAACAAATATCGGCCGCGCGAGGAGGCGCCGATCGACGTTCTTAAAGTCGACAACGGCGCGGTGCGGCAATTGCAGATCGACAAGCTCGCCCG
>DATJTL010000293.1:0-8062 GCA_035503415.1 Xanthobacteraceae bacterium | reverse complement strand
GACCATCGCGTCAAGGTCGACGGCTACTATTACTGGGTCATGCGATTGAACGCCGAGGATGCCAAGGAGCGCGGCATCAAGAAGCACGACCTCGTCAAGGTGTTTAACGACCGCGGCGCGGTGATCTGCGCGGCGCTGCCGACGCAGCGGCTGCCGCGCGGTGTCGCCCACGGCTACGAGTCGTCCGCCATCTACGATCCGATGGGCGAGCCAGGCAAGTCGGTCGACCGCGGCGGCTGCCTCAATCTGCTCACGCCCGAACGCACGCAGACCAAGACCACCCATTCGCTGGCCGGCGCCAATTCGCTCGTTCAGATCGAATTGTGGGACGGCCGCACCGAGCACATGTCGGCGACATTTGCGACGATGGAAAAGGAAGCTGAGAAGGACCAGGAGATCAAGCGCACGCTCAAAGAGGCGCAGCTCGTGCCGGCGAAATAATTCACCATCACCCTCAGAGGGGCGCTTCGCGGCCACCTCAGGATGGGGACCAGAGTTTGGAGTATCTTCAATGCAGAAGTGGAACCTCATCATCGACGTGGCCGAGTGCACCAACTGCAATCTGTGCACGCTCGCAGCCATGGATGAATATGTCGGCAACGACTGGCCCGGCTATTCGGCGCCGATGCCCAAGCACGGCCACAAGTGGATCGATATTCTGCAGAAGGAGCGCGGGCAGGTGCCGATGATCGACATCGCCTACGTTCCCACCATGTGCAACCATTGCGACGACGCGCCCTGCATGAAGGCCGACAAGGGCGGCGCGATCAAGAAGCGCGACGACGGTGTCGTACTGATCGACCCGGTGAAGGCCAAGGGTCGCAAGGAGCTGGTTGGGGCCTGCCCTTACGGCCACATCTGGTGGAACGAAGACCTGCAGCTGCCGCAGGCGTGGACCTTCGATGCGCACCTGCTCGACCGCGGCTGGACGAAAACGCGCGGCGACCAATCCTGCCCGACCGGTGCGATGCGCACGATCAAGGTCGAGGACGAGGAGATGGCCCAGATGGCGCGCGAGCAGGCCCTCGAGGTGATGAAGCCGGAGCTCAACAGCCGCCCGCGCGTCTACTACCGCAACCTGTGGCGCTATACGAAATGCTTCATCGGCGGCTCTGTCTCCGAGGAAAGGAGCGGCGTGGTCGATTGCGTCGAAGGCGCCAGCGTCCAGTTGCTCAAGGACGGCACGTCGGTCGCGGTGACCACCACCGACAATTACGGCGACTTCAAATTCGATCGTCTTGAGGAAAATTCCGGCCGTTATACCGTGCAGATTTTCCTCGGCGGCCGCTCAAAAACGCTCGAAGCCATACTCGGCGCGAGCATCAATCTCGGCGAGATAAGATTGTAGAAAGTAACCCGGATTGAGCGCAGCGAAATCCGGGGATGGACTGCGACACTGATCCCGGCTTTCGCTTTGCTCAAGCCGGGCTACCGACCGCCCGCGCCGCGCTCCGTTCGCGGGCCTCGATGGCGCATTTGGCGGCGTGAGCGTCGCGATTGATGACCTGCAGATTGGGCAGTCCCCAGTAATCGAGGAGCTCCGGCCACGTCGTATGGCGCCGTTCGCTCCATACCCGGAACAGCGGCACGCGGTGGTCGATTTCGGCGCTCTTCCACAGCCGCCCGCCACTCTCTGCGCAGCGCCGCGCCTGCAGCCGGCGCAGGAGCCGCGCCTCGCCGCTCGGTGCATTCCAGAATTGCCAGGCGATGACGCAGGCGCAATGCCAGTTGGCGTTCTTGTTTGCGCCGCCGCCCCACAGATCGGCGTGCCAACCGAAACGATAGACCGGCTGGCCACAGACACAGCAAAAACCGGGTCCGCGCGAAAACGCGCTTTCGCGAAAGGGCGCGGGCGGCGTGCGGAACGTGGCCGGCAATCCGCTCTTGGATCCGTTTTTGCGGCCGTTGCCAAGCCGCCAGGTCCAGCCCGCGGGCGCGCCGCTTAACCGCGCCAGCGCCCGCGACAGCCGGTCGGCGCGCAGCGGATGCGCCCGCCAGTAGGAATCGATCGCGAGCCGCGGCGTCGGCGGCACGAACGGGCGAGCCAACGCACGCGACAACACCGCTGACGGAAAGATGTCGGGCAAGGCGCGCGTAAGCCGGGCGACCGACTGGCGATTTCGCTCCGCCTTCTTGTCTTGCCAAGCCTTCTTGTCTTGCCAAGTCTTCTTGTCTCGCCAAGTCTCTTGCCCCGCCGACACGGATGCCTCCCAAAACCGCGGCATCGTGCCATGCAGGACACTAAAGCTTCGTCACCGCTCTGTGGTATCGTGAACGAAAAGCAGGAGACCGGCCAATGAAAAAGGCCATGAAAAGGGGATGAAAACGGGCATGAAAAAATGGTTTGCCGCGCTCGTTGCACTGCAGTGCCTCACCGGCGCAGCTGCCGCTCAGGCGGCGACTTATCCGGACCATCCCATAACCATCTATGTCACCGCCGCCCCGGGTGGAGTCACTGACTTGGTGGCGCGCGCGCTTGGTCAGGAGTTGACCAAGGCGTGGGGCCAACCGGTCGTCATCGTCAACCGCGGCGGCGCCGGCCACGTGCTCGGCGAGGAAGCCGTCGCCAGAGCCGCGCCTGACGGTTACACGCTGATGGTCGCCGAATCCGGCTCCGTGGTCATCAATCCGCTGATCTATCCTCCGGGCAAATTACCCTTCGACACCGAGAAAGATTTCGTGCCGATCAGCGGGTTGGTGCGGATCAACCAAGCCTTGCTCGCCAACCGCTCGCTGCCGGTCAGCAATGCGGCCGAACTGATCGCGCTGGCGAAGAAGGAGCCCGCGACACTCACCTACGGCACCGCCGGCGTCGGCTCCGCGCCGCACCTCAACATTGCCTTGTTCGAAAGCATGGCGGGCGTGAAGTTCGTGCCGGTGCATTACCGGGGCGCGCTGCCTGCGCTCAACGACGTGCGCGCCGGCACCATCAACCTGATGTCAGTCAGCGTCAGCCTGGCGCTGCCGGCATACCGCGCGGGCGAGATCAAGATTCTCGGCGTCGGCAGTTTGAAGCGGCTGCCGCAGGCGCCCGATCTTCCCACCGTCGCCGAGAGCGGCTTGCCCGGCTACCAGGCGGTGGCGTGGTTCGGCCTGTTCGGGCCGGCCGCCATGCCGCACGACATCGTGGAAAAACTCAATGCCGAAGTGCAGCACATTTTCAACGATCCGGCATTTGCTGCGCGTTTCCTCGCCCCTCAAATGTTCGAATCGATGGCGGGACCGACGGACGAATTCGCCGCCTACATCAAGGCCGAGCGCGTGAAATGGGCAAAGGTCGTTCGCGAGGCTAACATCAAGCTGCAGTGACGTTCGTCATACCAGAACAACAAATAGGGGGGACTTATGCGCGCGCTCGGGTGGGCGATGCTGATCTGTCTTGTGTCTGTTGCGGCTTACGGCGCAGAGCGTCCGGATTGGGCGTTCCCCGTGGCCGACAAGGTACAGCCGAACACGATTCCGGATGACGGCAAGCCCAGGAGCGCGCCGGGCAGCACGCGGACCTACACGTTCAAACAGATCAACGATCTGTTCAATCCGCCCGACTGGTATCCCGATATGCACCCGCCCATGCCGCAAGTCGTGGCCCATGGTGACCCGCCCAAGGTGCGCGCGTGCGCGGCCTGTCATCTGCCGACCGGCACCGGCCACGATGAATCGGCCTACGTGGCGGCGCTTCCCGTCGACTACACCATCGAGCAGATGGCGGATTACAAAAGCGGCGTGCGCAAAGGCTCCGGCTCCATGACCACGATCGCCGCGCAGATCACCGACGAGGAGACCCGCGCCGCCGCCGAATATTTCGCTTCGCTCAAACCCCGCACGTGGATTCGCGTGATGGAGACCGATACGGTCCCCAAGACCTACGTGGGTCCCGGCAACAAGCGGCTCCGGCTGCCCGGTGGCGGCACCGAACCGATCGGCCAGCGCATCATCGAAATCCCCGAAAACGAAGAGGTGGTGCTCGACCGCGATCCGCGGCTCGGCTTCGTCGCATTCGTGCCCAAAGGCAGCATCGCCAAAGGCGAGGCGCTGGCGACCAATGGCGGCGGCAAGACGGTGCCGTGCGCCGTCTGCCATGGAGCGACGCTACAGGGTCTTGGCAACGTGCCGCCGATTGTGGGCCGGCAAGCCACCTACATCGTTCGCCAGCTTTACATGATGCAGAACGGCGATCGCTCCGGGCCGTCGGTGGCGCTGATGCAGCAGGTCGTCAAAAATCTGAGCGTCGATGACATGTTGGCGCTCGCCGCATACGTCGCCTCGCGCGAGCCGTAAAGATCAATCTCCGCCCACTCCCGCAGAAGCGGGAGTCCGGCAGTTGGGTCCCCGCAACGCAAAAGTTGCGGGGGGCTCCTCGCGGGGACGAGCGGAATAGAGCCGTTCAACTCATCACTCACTCATTCCCCGTCTTAGGACCGGCGAAGCGCTCGCGAATGTGCTCTGATAGCTGCTCGCGCAGCGCCCGATAGGAAGCGAGACGCTGCGTCCGGCTTCCTTCGGTCACGGTCGGATCGGGCGTCGGCCAGTACTCGACGTCGACGGCACTGGTGCGGGTGAGTTCGAGCGCGCGGTGGTGCGCTTCCGGCGCCAGCGTGATGATGAGATCGAAATTGAGCCCCTCCCAATCCTCCAGCTCCTCGAAGGTGACGGGCTTGTGGTGGGAAATATCGATGCCGATCTCGTTCATGACTGCGACCGCGAACGGATCGAGTTCACCCTTGCGCACGCCCGCCGAGCCGACATAAACCGCGCGCCCGAATATCTGCGCAAACAGGGCGGCGGCGATTGGCGAACGCACCGAATTGAGCCCGCAGGCGAACAACACCGCGAGCGGCGCCCGTCGCGCTGGCGGCGGCGGCGGGCCGCTCAGCCCTTCCAATGCAGCACCGAGATCAGCGTGAACAGCCGCCGCGCGGTGTCGAAATCGAGCTCGACCTTGCGCTTGAGACGCTCCATGACGATGCGCGAGCCTTCGTCGTGCAGCGAGCGTCGGCCCATGTCGAGCGCCTCGATGCGCTCCGGCGTCGCGTTGCGGATTGCCGCGTAGTAGCTGTCACAGACGGTGAAATAGTCCTTCACGATCCGGCGGAACGGGGCCAGCGACAGCATATGGGCGATCACCCGCGAGCCGTCGGCGCGATGAATGTCGAACACCAGGCGGTTGCCGGAAATGCCCAGCTGCAGCGCATAGGGACCGCCGGAATCGTCCAGCGGCCGGAACCTGTTGTCGGAGAGTAGATCGTAGATGGCGACCGCGCGCTCGTGCTCGACATCGCGGCTCGAACGGCCGATCGAGGCCTCATCGAGCGTCACCGCCGTGAGCCGTCCGTCCTGCTGCTTGGTGCGGGGCGCGCGCGCCATCGAGGCCGTAACCCGGAAAAATGCAAGCCGGCTTTCAGAAAGCATCATGCCGTGCACGATGTCTAGGGCGACGACTTCATGCAGTGGCAGCCTGCGCGATGCCGGGCGCGGAATGTGCGATCGACTAAGGCAGGGACAAAGAGTCCGCATCGGACTTGGCGACGCGGGCAATTAACTGATCCGCCTGCGCCAGGAAACACTTGAGCAGCGCCGACGTGTTGGCCCGACTGTAGCCAAGGACCAACTCGATGGTCGGCACGTCGCCGTGCAGCTGACGAATGACCACTGATGACGGCAGCATCAGCTTTACGTAAAGCGGCAGCAGGCTGACGCCGCCGGTCGACGTCACCAGCGAAAGCACCGCCGACATGTTTTCGGCGTCGTATGCCGGTTTCAGCACGACACCGGACATCGCTGCGTAGTTCTCGATCACCGCTTTCAAGGCAGGCGCCACCCGCGTTGGCGAGATGTAGGTCTCCTGTGCGAGATCCTGCACGCGCAGCGCTTTCTGTGCGGCAAGACGGTGGCTGGCCGGCAGCACGGCGACAATCGGCTCCCTGATCAGAGATTTGAACGCGATTCCTGGCGCGTCCTTTTCGCGGCGGAGAAAAGCCACGTCCACCTTGCCGCGCATCAGCGCGCCGGCAAGCTCCGGCGATGACTGGCTTGCCAGCGTGATCTCCACGTCCGGCTGTTCAGCGCGCAGGATGCGCAGCGCCTCAGGCAGCCACACCAGTTCTTGGCCGGCAAGAAAGCCGATCGTGAACCCGCGCATCTCCGGCTGCGCCGCGCGCCGCGCGGCCTCGCCCGCTGCATCGACCTGAAGCAGCGCCAGCCGCGCATGATCGAGAAAAGTGCGACCCGCGGCGGTCAGCGCGATGCCGCGCGCTCCCCGCTCCAGCAATCGGACTCCGACCTCCAATTCGAGATCGCGGATCTGCCGGCTCAGCGATGGCTGCGCGGTATGGAGCCGCCGCTCGGCCGCATTGGTCAGACTGCCTTCCTCGGCAACGGCAACGAAATAGCGCAGATGGCGCAGCTCCATTGTTGCCAATCCATACTTATAAAGTATGGACTGAGCATACGAAGTCTTGGATTTCACGGCAAGTCGAGCCCAGTTTCACGGTGGAGGACGATGCATAAGCATCGCCACCGGAACAGGACCAAGACCATGACAACACTTACCAATAAGACCGCTCTGGTCACCGGCGCTTCCCGCGGCATGGGCCGCGCCACCGCGCTGGCGCTCGGCGCCGCCGGCGCCCGCGTGATTGTCCATTACGGCCGTAACGCCGACGAAGCCAAAGCCGTCGTCGATCAGATCCGCGCCAATGGCGGACAGGCCGATGCGGTTGCTGCCGACCTCGCCGCACCGGACGGAGCGCATCTACTCGCAGCGAAGGTTCGCAACCTCGTCGGCGGCAAGCTCGACATTCTGGTGCCGAACGCCGGCATCTCCAGCGCCAGCACGATCGAGACCATGTCGGTGAAGGAGTTCGACAGCCTGTTCGCCGTCAACGTCCGCGCGCCGTATTTCCTGGTGCAGCAGTTGCTGCCGATCATGAGCGAAGGCGGCGCCATCGTGTTTGTCTCGTCGCTCGGTGCGCGCGCCGCGGTCGGCACGCTCGCGGCCTATGCTAGCACCAAGGGCGCCATCAACACGCTGGTGAAATATCTCGCATCGGCGGTCGGCCCGCGTGGCATCCGCGTCAACGCCGTCGCGCCTGGCGTGATCGACACCGAGATGTCGAACTTCACCAAGACCGAAGCGGGTCGCGCCACGGTGATGGGGATGCAGTCGCTCAAGCGAATCGGCCAGCCGGACGACGTCGCTTCCGTTGTCGAATTCCTCGTCTCCGATGCATCGCACTGGATCACCGGCGACATCATCGCAGTCGACGGCGGCTCAAAACTCTAGCCGCCCAAACCCGATCATCCTTTTGAACGGATAGAGTAAGCCATGAGCATTTGTGTCGGCCTTCGCGGCCGGCGGTTGCCTTTAGGACACGAGTGGGGAACCGTCGGCAGGTACACGACCTACCGATTGAGCCGGATGGCGACGGAGCGCGCATGGGCGTCGAGCCCTTCGGCGTTGCCGAGCGTGATCGCGGCGTCGGCGAGCGCGCGTAATTGTGCCGGCCCGCATTTGAGGATCGACGTCCGCTTCATGAAATCGAGAACGCCAAGGCCGGACGAGAACCGCGCCGAGCGCGCTGTCGGCAGCACATGATTGGAACCGGCGACATAATCGCCGATCGCCTCCGGGGTGTGCGCGCCGATGAAAATCGCTCCGGCGTTGCGGATGCGTCCTGCTAGCGTCTCGGCGTCGGCCGCGGCGATTTCCAGATGCTCTGGCGCGATGGCGTCGATGAGCGGCAGAGCTTCGTCGAAGTCGCGCACCAGGATCACGGCGCCGAATTCCCGCCACGAGGCGCCTGCAACTTTTCCGCGCGGCAAGCGGGCAAGCTGGCCCTCGATGGCGCGCTCCACGGCACCGGCAAGCTCGGCGCTGTCGGTGACGAGGATGGCCTGCGCGCTGGCATCGTGCTCGGCTTGGGCCAGAAGGTCGGCAGCGATCCAATCCGCATTGCCGTCCGCGTCGGCCACGATCAATACCTCGGAAGGCCCAGCGATCATGTCGATGCCGACCTTGCCGAACACCATCCGTTTGGCCGCCGCCACATAGGCGTTGCCGGGC
>DATJTL010000292.1:0-3927 GCA_035503415.1 Xanthobacteraceae bacterium | reverse complement strand
CCGGTTGAGCGCAACGATGCCGCCGAACGCCGAGACCGGATCGCAGGCGAGAGCCTTGCGATAAGCGTCAACCAGGCTCGTCCCCTCGGCGACGCCGCACGGATTGGCGTGCTTGATGATGGCGCAGGCGGCGGTGCGCGCGGGATCGAACTCGGCGACGCATTCGTAGGCCGCGTCGGTATCGTTGATGTTGTTGTAGGAAAGCTGCTTGCCCTGCGCTTGGCGCGCAGTGGCAACGCCGAAGCGCGGCTCCGGCGTGCGGTAGAACGCCGCCGCCTGGTGTGGGTTCTCGCCGTAGCGGAGCTTCTCGATGAGCCGGCCGCCCAAAGCGCGGTAGTCGGGCGCTATCTCGCCAAGCTCGCGGGTAAACCAATTGGCGATGGCGGCGTCATAGGCGGCGGTGCGGGCATACGCCTTGGCGGCGAGCCGCCGGCGCAGCGCCAGCGTGGTCATGCCGTTGTGCCGAGTTAGCTCGTCGAGCAGCGCGCTGTAATCGGCGGCGTCGACCAGCACCGCGACATCCTCGTGATTCTTGGCCGCGGCGCGGATCATGGCCGGACCGCCGATGTCGATATTCTCGATACAGTCGGCGAAGTCGGCGCCGCGCGCCACGGTCTCCTCGAACGGATAAAGATTGACGATGAGGATATCGATCGGGCGGATTTTTTGCGCGCGCATCGCTTCGGCATGCTGCGGGTTGCCGCGTACCGCCAGCAATCCGCCGTGCACCGCCGGGTGCAGCGTCTTGACGCGGCCATCCATCATCTCCGGAAATCCGGTGAGATCGCTTACGTCGAGCACACGGAGGCCGGCGTCGCTTAACGTCTTGCGCGTGCCGCCGGTCGAGACAAGCTCGATGCCACGGCCGGAAAGCGCGCGAGCCAGTTCGGCAATGCCAGACTTGTCGGACACGGAGATGAGGGCGCGCGTCGCGCGGCGCAGTTGCTCGGTCATGCTTCCAGTTCTGTGTTTAGTAGATCGTCCGGTCAAGCCGGACGATGACAAATATGTGCCGGTGGCGTCTTACAGCGGCAGCTTCGGCTCGTCCGCGCGTGTGGCGCGTGCGGTGGCCCTTGCCATAGCGGGGGAGCCGGAGTGCTGCAGGTTCCAGGACACGCGCGGCGCGTGGCGCGCGTGGCCGTAGATCACGATCTGCACGGTGCGGCGCGGGCCTTCGGCGCCGGCAAGGTAGACGCTGTCTTCGAGTTCGGTGCGGCCGTCGCGCACCGTGAAGGTCCACACCTCCTTGTCGGGCGTCATCAACATGACGCCGTGGCCGTCGCTGAGCCGCGTCGCCTTGACGGTAGGGTGCAAATGAAAACGCACGGCGTACTTGTCGCGCGTGGTGTGCACTTGCGGACTGCCATCGACGGAGAGGAATGCGTCTTCGCCTTCGAGCCGCGTGCCGTCGGCGGCAAGCGTGAGCGTGCGCTCGTGCAGGATGCCGAAACGTTCGGCGTAGCCGTCGTGCGTCGCGCGCAGCACGATCGCGTCGGGATGATCCTCGCGCGCCACCGCCACGTGGCTCGGACCGCCGAGCATCGGCGCGCCGCCGAGCACGCGGCGGAAGGTCGGCGAGGTGACGAAGCTGGCAGAAGACGCATCGTTGAACGTCACCGTCGAGTGCGCAAGCGTCGAGCGGGCGAGCTGGCGCCAATCTTCTCGTCCGGTCGGCGGCATGCCGCAATTGACGATCAGCAGATTTTGCTTCGGCGTGGAGTATTCGAAGGCGAGGCAACCGGCATGCGCCTCCAGGCTCATTTCGACCGGCGGCGCGCGGCCCGCGTCCATGATCAGCACGCCGCCGCCTGCTTCCAGCCGCTGATAGCCGGAGTGCGGCGCGCTGGAGAGCGGCGCGCCGCGCGTTTCGTCGTAGGCGAGTAGCGTCAGAAGCAGATCGACCGGCGTCGCGCCCATACCGTTGAAGCGTGCAAAGCTGCCATCGGAATGGCAGAAAAACCGCAGCATCGGCATCATCCGGTCGATCGCGTTGAGCAGCGCCGGCGGCGGTGCGAGGTTCCGCGACGCGTAGGCTTGGCGCAGCGGCAACAGTTCGAGCAATATTTCGATGATCGCGCCGGGATCGCGGCTGATATGGCCGCCGTCGGGAAGAATCTGCCGCTGCAATTCGGCGCGCAGCCGTTCGGTCGCAGGCTTGATGCGGCCAGCCTGCCCGGCGATGCACAGCGTCGCATCGGCGAGCGCGATGATGGCCTGCAAATGCCCCACGCCGCGGCGCGCGTCGCCGGCCGTGTGGCGCAGATATCGAACCTGACGAATGAGGCTGCGCAGGAAACGCCGGTAGAACAGTACGTCGGCATCCTGCAGCACCAGTGTCGCCTGGCTGAGCCAGGAGATGACACGGCGCGACAGTACATCCGGCCGCCAGGCGAGATTGTGCCACGAGCCCTGCAGGGCGATCCATTCGTCGACCAACGCGCGCGCGTTGGCGCGCGTGATCGCCGATTCGGCGGCGCGCAGGTGGCGCAGCCAGCCGAATCCCAGAAGTTCGGTCGCCCATTCTTCCGAAGGCGGTTCCATTTCGAAAATCGAACGGCCGTCGCAGATCACCACCTTGCCGGCGAAGGCGAATCGCCCGGAATAGATTTCGCTGGCGCGTGTCGCGTCGGCGGTGCGTAGATCAGGCGGAGCAAGCAACAGCCGGTCGGTGCGGAACGAAAAGACCGGCCATCGCAGCAGCGGATGTCCGTTGACGCGCCCCGCAAGCCGCCGCAGCCCGCCGCGCACCAGCAGCCAGGACAGCTTTGCATGATTGACAATTGCAAGGCGCGCCATCGCGGCGCTCGCCCCTTTCTGCCCGTTGATACGAGCACAGTGCCCGCGCGCACCATAATGAACTGGGGCGTGGGGGCCAAACGCGCGTATATTTAATTGATATTATTATAGTTTTTGCAGCCGCACCGCATAGAAGCCGTCGAGACCTGAAAGCCGCGAATCGGTATCGGGAAGCTGGCACGGCAGTGTACGCAGGTCACCCTCTTTGCTGAGGAACTCGGCTCGACCAAATACCTCGTCCGCCGAGATCGGCATGCGGCGCACGCCTTGCTCGCGATGCAGAAGAGCGGTGACGACGTCCTCGCTCTCCTCCGGCTCGAGCGAACAGGTGCAATAGACAACGGTGCCACCTTGTTTGGTCAGCGCCAGCGCATGCTCGATTAATTGGCTCTGCACGCGGGCGAGAGCCGTGATGTCGGAGGCGCGCTTGAGCCACGGCAGGTCGGGATGGCGGCGGATCGTGCCGGTCGAGGAGCACGGCGCGTCGAGCAGCACGGCGTCGAATTTCTCCTCCGCCGTCCAGCTTTGCACGTCGGCGCGGACCAGCTCCGCCTGAAGCGACAGCCGCGCGAGATTTTCGCCGACGCGGGCAAGCCGTGCCGGCGCCCGGTCGATGGCGGTGACATGCGCGCCGGCCGCCGCGAGCTGCGCCGTCTTGCCGCCGGGCGCCGCGCACAGATCGGCGACGCGCTTGCCGGCAAGATCGCCGAACAGACGCGCCGGCAGCGCCGCCGCGGCGTCCTGAACCCACCAGGCGCCTTCGGCAAAACCGGGCAACGCAGTCACCGGGCCGTGCGCGATGGTGCGCACCGTGCCGGTCGGCAGTACGCGCCCGTTGAGCCGCGCGGCCCAGGCAGCGGGATCGTCCTTCACGGTCAGATCGAGCGCCGGCTCGCGGCCGTTGGCGGCGGCGATCGCGCGGGCTGTCGTCTCGCCATAGGTCTCGGTCCATCGCGCCAGGAGCCAGTCCGGCGTATCGAGCGCGATCGGGTCGAGTGCCGCAAGGCATTGCGCGCCTTCGCGCGTCACCCGCCGCAGCACCGCGTTGACCAGGCCGGCATAGTGGGAAGCGTTCCGATCGGCGCGCGCGAGGCGCACCGCGAGGTCGACGGCGGCGTGGTCGGGAACTTC